>NZ_JBFRDL010000001.1:0-303392 GCF_052113525.1 Rhodococcus sp. TAF43 | reverse complement strand
CCGGAAGCTAAGCCCTCCAGCGCCGATGGTACTGCACCCGACAGGGTGTGGGAGAGTAGGACACCGCCGAACACCCTTTCACCGAAGGCCCCCACCCATCAGGGTGGGGGCCTTCGGCATTTCCGCATGTCTGCACCCGAAACCCCTCCGCCCGGCAGACGGCGAGAGCGGGATCCGGGTGACCAGACGGATTGGAGCCCAGTTGACTTCCGATGATGCATCTATAAAAATAGATACGTTCGCGTATGGGCGGGCTGTGAGTGGAGAGGCGGGCGCGCGGTGGAGCCGTTGGCGATTTTCAAGGCGCTGTCCAACCCGACGCGATTGCAGATCATGCAGTGGCTGAAGGAGCCGGCGCGCTACTTCGATGAGCAGTCGTACGTTCAGCAGGATCTCGGATTCCACATCGGCGTGTGCGTCGGGGACATCCAGTCGAAGGCAGGCCTGGCGCAGTCGGTCGTCTCGAGCTATCTCCAGATCATGAAAGACGCCGGCCTGCTGGAGTCGGATCGCGTCGGTAAGTGGACGTACTACCGCAGGAACGAGAGGGTGATCGAGGAGTTCTCGGACTATGTGCGCAACTCGTTGTGAGGGCATTCGCGCGCCGCAATCTATCTAGATATCTAGATGTATCGATGTAAAAGGATTCTCGCGTGGTCTTGCGCCTCGCGTGGAAGGAACCGATGAAGAAGTCGAGCCACATCATTCTCGTGCTCGCCGTGGGCGTGTTCGGAATCATCACGACGGAAATGGGGATCATCGGGGTGCTGCCCCAGATCTCCGAGAAGTTTGCCATCGCGCCCGCGACGGCCGGTTGGTTGGTCGGGATATTCGCCCTTGTGGTCGCGGCATTCGGGCCGTTCGTGACGCTGCTGGCATCCGCAATCAACAGGAAGACCGTACTGCTCGCGGCGATCGCAGTCTTCGCGCTGTCGAACTTCGTGTACGCGGCGACCAGCAGCTTCGAGGTGATGTTCGCATTCCGTGTCATCCCCGCCCTGTTCCACCCGGTCTTCTTCTCGGTGGCCCTGGCGACTGCAGCCCGTCTTGTGCCCGCCGAACAGGCCACGCGCGCGGCGACGAAGGTGTTCGCCGGCGTCACAATCGGTTTCGCATTCGGCGTTCCGCTGACCGCGTACCTTTCCGAGCACATCTCCGTGGCGGCGGCGTTCTCGTTCGGCGGCGTAGTCAACCTCGTCGCCTTCGTTGGCATCCTCGCTCTGCTGCCGGCCGAGCCTGTCGGGCAGCGGATCTCCTACGGTGCGCAGGTCCGCATCATGCGCCGACCACGACTCTGGTTGACGATCGCCTCCATCGTGTTCGTCTTCGCCGCGATGTTCTCCGTCTACAGCTACTTCGCCGAATACCTGATCCAGGTCACGGATATGGACGGTGCCTGGACCGGTGTCATGCTGATGATGTTCGGCGTGGTGATGACGATCGGGAACTTCCTCTTCGGCGGTCTCCTGCAGAAGAACCTGGTCCGCACGGTCCTCGGCTTCCCGATTCTCTGTGCCTGCCTGTACCTGCTCGTCTACGCCGCAGGGCCGTACCTGGTCCCCATGGTGGCGGTGGTGATCGTCTGGGGCACAGTGCATTCCGGCGGGCTCATCGTGAGTCAGAGTTGGCTGGGCGTCGACGCGTCAGCGGCGCCCGAGTTCGGCAACAGTCTCTTCATCTCGTTCTCGAACCTCGGCATCGCGGTGGGTACCGCCGTGGGTGGCTGGTTCGTGTCGCAGTTCGGGATCCACCAGGTTCCCTGGGCAGGGTTTGTGTTTGCCGTCCTCGCGCTCATCGCGATCGTCGCGCGCCTCACGGTCGGCCGGCCTTCCGTTGACAGTCTCCTCGCTCAGCCCGAGAAGACCGTGGCTGCCCGCGCGTGACGTCAGCCGGTCGATTCCGCTGCCGGAGTGTCGACGGGCATCGCCAAACGGGTGGGGACCACCCGGCCACGGAGCGTCACCGCGTCGCCGAGCATCCACAGCCGCGACTCCCACGGATCGGCGGCGTCGACTGCGCGGTCCGAGGCGATCAAGGCTCCCGGGATGGTCTTCGCCAGCTCCGACAGCCGCGCGGCCTCGTTCACCGGATCCCCGATCACGGTGTACTCGAACCGTTCACGGGCCCCGACGTTTCCGGCGACTGCGGTGCCGGCCGCAACGCCGATGGCGGCATGGCACTCCGGAACCTCGATCGGGAGTCGGCGTCGGATGGCTCGCGCCGCGGCCAGCGCGTGACCGGCGGCGTCCGGAAGATCGCGCGGCGCACCGAATATCGCGAGTGCAGCATCGCCCTCGAACTTGTTGACGAACCCGCCGTGGCGGTCGACCTCGTCGACCACCACCTCGAAGAACCGGTTGAGAAGGTCGACCACCTCACCGGGCGGCCGCGCCGCGGCGAGTTCCGTCGAGCCGACCAGATCGACGAAGAAGATCGCGACGTCGCGTTCCTCACCGCCGAGGCGGAGCGGCGCGACGAGTGCGGCCTCGGCGACATCCTGGCCGACATGCCGCCCGAAGAGGTCCCGGATCCGCTCGCGCTCGCGCAGGCCGTCGGCCATCCGATTGAACCCGGACTGGAGTTCGCCGAGTTCGGTGCCGTCGTACACGACGACCCGGGTATCGAGGTTGCCTTCCTCGATCCGGCTCATGCCGGATTTGACGGAGCGGATGGGTGCGACGGTCGCGCGGGCGTTGAGAAGGATCAGCAGCAGCCCGAAGAAGAGGGTGATCGCACCGAGCCCGAGAACGGCGATGACGAGTTGGGGAAGTGTGGTGTCGTGGCTGGTGAGGCTGTACGCCGCGACGATCATCAACCCGGCGACGGGGACGCCGGTGCCGAGGATCCAGGCGAGCAGGGTGCGTCCGACGACGCCGCCGAGTCGCACATTCGGCCGTCCGCCGGTCTCGAGCGCGCGGGCCGAGGCCGGTCGCAGCGCGAACTCACTGAAGAGGTGGCTGAAGGCGCAGATGGTGATGCCGCCGAACGCGATGGTGAACGCGATCTTCGGAACGGTCTCCGGGTCGACGAGGGCATACGCGGGGGTCAGCAGGAGAAGTGCGATCGTCCACTGGCCGATCTGCATCCTGGTCAGCCGCCACGGCATCGTCAGTGCCGTCAACTGTCCGCTTCGGTGGGTGGCCTGTCTTGCACGATCCACTGCAGGCTGTGCAGTGCGCGCGTGGTCCCCATGATGGTTCCGACGATCAGTGCGACGGCCAGGTACACCGGGACGAAGATGAAGTTGAGGAACCGGAACTTCGGCTCGAGCAGCTCCGGTCCGGGCACGACGAAGGTCACGAGCACCGCGACGACGGTGGCGCCGACGAGGTTGGCCCCGAGCAGGGACGTGGTGAGGAGGGTCTGGACCCGGATCCGTCGGATGCGCGGTGTCTCCGAGGGCGTTCCGAGCAGACGGGAGCCTAGTGGCGTGTCGACGGGTCGGCGCGGGTCCATGGTCGTTCGAGAGTATTCGATCCACTAGGGTGGGCCGAGTGCGTCTTGTCATTGCTCGTTGCCGTGTCGATTACGTCGGTCGCCTGACGTCCCACCTGCCGATGGCCCGACGGCTGCTCCTCATCAAGGCGGACGGCTCGGTCAGCATCCACGCCGACGATCGCGCGTACAAGCCGCTGAACTGGATGAGCCCGCCGTGCTGGCTTGCCGAGACCACCGACGGCGAGACCGAAGACGGTGCCCCCAAGCAGCTGTGGGTGGTCACGAACAAGGCCGGCGAGGAACTGCAGATCACCATCGAGGAGATCGAGCACGACTCGAGTCACGAACTCGGCATCGATCCCGGACTCGTGAAGGACGGCGTCGAGGCGCATCTGCAGGAGCTACTGGCCGAACACGTCGAAACGCTGGGGGAGGGGTTCACGCTCATCCGCCGCGAGTACATGACGGCGATCGGTCCCGTCGACCTGCTGTGCCGCAACGCCGATGGGGCCACGGTTGCCGTCGAGATCAAGCGGCGCGGCGAGATCGACGGCGTCGAACAGCTCACCCGGTACCTCGAACTACTCAATCGGGATCCGCTGCTGGCCCCCGTAACCGGTGTCTTCGCGGCTCAGCAGATCAAGCCGCAGGCCAAGACGCTCGCGACGGACCGCGGTATTCGCTGCCTGGTCCTCGACTACGAGGCGCTGCGGGGCACCGAGAGTACCGAGTTCCGCTTGTTCTGAGCGCTCGCAGGAGCGTGACGACCGGCCCCTAGACTGGTGTGGTGCCGCGTCGCAATCAGCCCCGCAAACCCCACCGTCGCAGCGAGTCGGCCGATGGGCATGTCGGTGACGGCAGCCTGTTCGGAAACGCTCTCGCCCGCGAGGAGTCGGGTCCGTCCGGCTACGACGACGAACGTTTCATGGTCCGGCAGATTCCGGGTGCGCGGGCCACGAAGACGTACCGCTGCCCGGGCTGCGATCAGGAGGTGCGACCCGGTGTCGCGCACGTCGTGGCGTGGCCGTCCGACTCCGGTGGCGCGGACGACCGCCGGCACTGGCACACGGGGTGCTGGGCCGGCCGTCGCACACGGGGACTGACGCGTCGCTGGTCCTAGCCGAGCTACTTGGTTCGCGCGGGCAGTTGCTCGTCCGACGGCGAATCGGATTCGTCGGATCCGTCACCCGAATCGGCTGATTCACCGTCCGACGCCGCCGCCGAGGACTCGGCGTTGTCGAGGAGTTCGGACTCGCGGTTGACCGAGGCGAGCATCGCCGGTACCGAATCGAGCTGGCCTCGAATACCGAGCAGCTGAGCGAGGATTCGACTGCGCAACACCCGCAGTTCCTCGGCGAGTTCCTTCGCGTGCGCGATCTTGCGGTCGGACTGTTCGGTGGCGACCTGCAGGCGTCGCTGCGCCTCCCGGCTGGCGTCGGTGAGACGACGGTGGGCTTCGGCCTTGCTGTTGGTCTCGAGTTCCTCGATGGCTGCGAGTGCCTTGGCGCGGCGCTCGGCCATCGTGATCTCGAAGTCCTGCTGGACCTGCGCGCGCTTCGCCTCGGCCTCGGCGGTGAGACGGTCGCGCTCGGCCACGGCCGCTTCGACGATCCGGGTGCCCTCGGCCCGGGCCGCCGTCATGGTCTGTTCGTGTTCGCGTTCGAGGGCCGCACGCCGGTCCTCGAGTTCGCTCATTTTCGTCTCGTAGAGCTGACGGAGTCGCTCGCTCTCCTGTTCGGCGACCGAAACCATCTCCGCGGCATCGGCTTCCGCCTTCGCGCGCACCTCGGAGGCCTCGTCGGAGGCCAGGCGCAGCATGCGAGAGATGCGTTCGCTCATGCCCTCCGCGGTGGTGGGCGGCACCGACAGCCGGTCGACGTCGCGGCGCAGTTCGTCGATCTCGTCCCGCGCGTCCTCGAGCTGAATGGCCAGTTCCCGAGCCTGCGCGGCGGCCGCGTCGCGGTCGGTCGCGGTGAGGCGGAGCTCGGAATCGAAACGGTCGTAGTAGCGCCGAACCTCGTCCTTGTCGTATCCCTTGCGGACGATGGTGAACGGCATGCCGCGGTCGTGATCGTAGGCCATGGCTGCCAATCTACCGGCGACGATGGCCTCGGCGCCCGCGGAGTGGGACCGGCGTCGTCACACCGGCCCACTCCGCGGCGGCATCGGAAAACTCCGGGTCAGTGTCCGCCGTCGGCTGCCGGCTCGACGAGCTCGATGAGCACGCCGCCGCCGTCCTTCGGGTGGATGAAGTTGATGCGCGAGTCGGCGGTGCCGCGGCGCGGTGCGTCGTACAGCAGACGCACGCCGTCGGCGCGGAGCTGCGCGCTGATCGCGTCGATATCGGTGACGCGGAAGGCCAGCTGCTGCAGGCCCGGGCCACTGCGATCGATGAACTTGGCGATCGTGGAGTTCTCGTTCAGAGGAGCGAGGAGCTGGATCGCGGTGGCGCCGGCAGCCTGGCCCGGGTATCCGAGCATGGCCTCGCGGACGCCCTGCTCCTCGTTGACCTCTTCGTGCAGGTTGACCATGCCGAGGTGCTTGCCGTACCACGCGATGGCGGCGTCGAGATCCGGCACTGCGATACCGACGTGGTCGATCGCGGTCACGAGCTCGGAGGTCAGTCCGCTCGCGGCGGTGCTGGGGGAGGAAGATGTCATGTATCAGACGGTAGCGCTACCGTTTGAACTGTTCGCGCCGGGTCACGGCTCAGACCGCCGCCCCGGACCAAGATCGACCGCTGGAGGAATCTTGACCACTTCTGTCATCGTTGCCGGGGCCCGGACCCCCGTCGGACGGCTGCTCGGATCCCTGAAGGACCTTTCGGGCTCCGACCTCGGCGGTGTAGCGATCAAGGGTGCGCTGGAGAAGGCCGGGCTGGCGCCCGAGCAGGTCGAGTACGTGATCATGGGTCAGGTCCTCACCGCCGGCGCGGGGCAGATGCCGGCACGTCAGGCGGCCGTGGCCGCGGGCATCCCGATGAGTGTTCCCGCTCTGACCGTCAACAAGGTGTGCCTGTCGGGTGTCGACGCGATCGCGCTGGCCGACCAGTTGATCCGTGCCGGCGAGTTCGACGTCGTCGTCGCGGGCGGCCAGGAATCGATGTCGCGGGCGCCGCACATGCTCGAGAAGAGCCGTGAGGGCTTCAAGTACGGCGATGTGACGCTGCGCGATCACATGGCGTACGACGGCCTGCACGACATCTTCACCGACCAGCCGATGGGCAACCTCACCGAGCAGCGCAACCAGGACCAGGACCAGCGCATCACCCGCGAGGCGCAGGACGCGTTCGCGGCCGCCTCGCACCAGAACGCTGCGCGCGCGTGGAAGGACGGGCTGTTCGCCGACGAGGTCGTGCCGGTGACGATTCCGCAGCGTCGCGGTGAGCCGATCGTGGTGACCGAGGACGAGGGCATCCGCGCCGACACCAGCGTCGAGTCGCTGGCCAAGCTGCGTCCGGCGTTCGCCAAGGACGGTTCGATCACCGCCGGCACCGCGTCGCAGATCTCCGACGGTGCCGCCGCCGTGGTCGTGATGAGCAAGGCCAAGGCCGAGGAGCTGGGTCTCGAGTGGATCGCGGAGATCGGCGCGCACGGCGTCGTCGCGGGTCCCGATTCGACCCTGCAGTCGCAGCCGGCGCGAGCGATCGCCCGCGCGTGCGAGCGTGAGGGCATCGACCCGAAGGACCTGGACCTGGTCGAGATCAACGAGGCGTTCGCGGCCGTGGGCATCGCGTCCACCGGGGAGCTGGGCATCGACGCCGCGAAGGTGAACGTCAACGGTGGCGCGATCGCGATCGGCCACCCGCTCGGCATGTCCGGTGCCCGCATCGCGCTGCACCTGGTCCTCGAGCTGCAGCGACGCGGCGGCGGCATCGGCGCGGCGGCGCTGTGCGGCGGTGGCGGACAGGGCGACGCGCTGATCGTCCGGGTCCCGAAGAAGTAGTTCATACCCCTCGACGGCACCCCGTGGTCGAGACTGTGACGAGTCTCAACTACGGGGTGTCGTAGTTTGTCGGGCACAATGGCGGCCATGGCGAACTTCTTCGATCTCAGCTCGTGGCCCAAACGTTTCCGTTGCGTGGCCGTCCTGGAAGCGTTCAGTTGGGCCGGGCTCCTGATCGGCATGGCGTTCAAGCACATCCCGGAGATCAATGGCGGCCCGGAGCTCGGCGTCAAGATCTTCGGACCGATCCACGGTGCCATCTTCGTGATCTACGTGATCGTCGCGCTGTTCACCGCGCGCGCGGTCAAGTGGAACTTCAAGACGCTTGCGCTCGCGATGGTCTCCAGCATTCCGCCGTTCATGACCATCTGGTTCGAGATGTGGGCCGCGCGCAACGGGCGCCTCGGCGAGCTGTCGACCACGGGTTCCGCGAAGTCCGAGCCCGCTCTCGCCTGACGGACGCTCCGGTGGCGGGCCGGAATGGCTGCCCGCCCGCCACTCGTGACAAACTGAATCCGTGACTCGACCTGGTTCTCGTCCGTCCCCTCGTTCCGCTGCGGCCATGTCCGGAGCCGTCGACCTGTCCGGTCTCAGGGACCGTGCGCAGCAGCCGCCGAGCGCGCCCGCGGGCCCGCCCGCAGGCGACTCGGCCCCCGTGAGCACCACCGGTCTCGCACCGGTCATCGACGTCACCGAGGCCACCTTCCAGGCCGAGGTGCTCGAACGGTCCATGCAGGTCCTGGTGATCGTGGACCTGTGGGCCACCTGGTGCGAACCCTGCAAGCAGCTGTCCCCGGTGCTCGAGCAGCTCGCACACGAGGGCGGCGGCAACTGGGTCCTCGCAAAGATCGATGTCGACGCCAACCCCGGCATCGCGCAGGCGTTCGGTGTCCAGTCCGTCCCAACGGTGGTCGCGATCGCCGGTGGCCAGCCGCTCGCGGACTTCGCCGGTGCCCAGCCCGAACCGCAGTTGCGCCAGTGGATCGCCGCCCTGCAGGAGGCCGTCAAGGGCAAGCTGGCCGGCCCGCCGTCCGCTGACGGCGCCGAGCAGGAGCCCGAACCCGAGGATCCCCGCTTCGTGGCCGCCGAGAACGCGCTGGACGAGGGCGACTTCGCCGGTGCCGAGGCCGCCTACAACCTGATTCTCAACTCCGAGCCCGCGAACGAGCAGGCACTCGCCGCGCTGCGGCAGGTCCGGTTCCTCGGTCGGGTGCAGGAGCTGCCCGACGACGCGATCACGGCCGCGGACGCGCAGCTCGACTCGATCGATGCCCAGTTCGCCGCGGCCGACGCCGAGCTGTACTCGCAGCGGCCCGAGGCCGCATTCGACCGGCTCATCGCGCTCGTCCGTCGCACGGCCGGCGACGACCGGACGGCCGTGCGGACCCGTCTGCTCGAGCTGTTCGAGTTGTTCGACCCGGCCGAGCCGGTCCTGGTCGCGGCCCGTCGGAAGCTCGCGTCAGCGCTGTACTGACCGGCGCGGGACCCGCGTCCATCGGCGTTCCTCAGCGATAGCGGCCGTCGCAGGTCTGCTGTCCGCCGAGGACACCGGTGCGGAACGCGTCCACGCGGGAGAACCCGCTGGGCACGGTGTTGCCGTCCACGTCGCTCGCGGCCAGGCCGTCGGACAACAGGCCGGAGATGGCCTCGTCGAGATCGCCGGGCGACAGCCACACCGTGCGCGTGTCGGTGGGGGCCGCCTGATCCGGACTGAGCGCCGCGGTGACCGCGCCCGACAGGCACGCCGCGCGCAACGCTGCCTGTGGGCCCGACAGCGACAGCCCCGCAGCCTTCTGCACCGCGAGGGTGTAGCGGGAGGCGAGCAGGACGTACGCGCCGTAGTCGCCGGTGACGTCGGCGCTGAGGACGTCGTCGCCGGTCACCGTGCTCGGGCGCCCACGTTCGGCGAGGGCCGGGACGTCGACGCCGATCGTGTTGGTGGCGGGGCAGTACGAGACCGGTTCGGTGGCACTCGCGTCTCGGCAGTCGGTGTCGATCCCGGTGAGATCGAGGGTGGGCGGGTCGGTGAGGGCGAACACCCTCCCGAAGGAGTCGAAGATCGCCGTCAGCGATTCCTCCGTCACCGGCAGCTCACCGTCGTCGTTGCGTCCGTCGAACCGCTGCGGCAGGTCGGCCCGTCGCGACGTGATCTCGTCGGCGTCGATGCGGGTGCACGCGCCCGCCCCGTCGGTGAATCCGATCTGGGCCGCGGTGACGCGTTCGAATGCCGAACCGTGAATCGACTCGGGATCGCTGGGGTCGGTGTCGCGCACCGAGACGGTCGCTGCGAGAACCGAGTTGAGTCCGTCGGACGTGTTGAGGGTGAAACGTGCGGCGCGCCCCTCCGCGACGTGGCGGATGAACGCGCCGGCGAAACAGTCCGCCTGTTGTTCGAACACGATGCCCGGATCGTCCTCGCCCACCAGTCCGGCCTTCTGCTGGATCGCGTGACCGTACTCGTGCGCCAGCACCATCACCACCGACATCGGCCCGAACGTGTCGACCAGGCCCGGCAGCAGGTAGGAGCGGTCCCAGCCGATCGTGTCCTGCTTGACGCAGTACGCCGCATTGACGAGGTCCTCGGTGGCCATCCCGCAGAATCGGTGGCCGCCGGTGTCGTCGGGGTTCCACGACAACAGATCGGTGACCGGCTGAAATCTGCCCTTGAAGATCGTCGGGTATTCCGCCGTCCAGTAGTCCTCGATGTCGGCGATCGCGTTCGCGGCGAGAGTGTCGATCGCGCCGCCGTCGCCGTCGGTCACGGTGCGGGACGTGTCCGGCGCACCCTCACGGGGTCCACTCGGACCGCCCTGCGCGGGGAGTCCGGCCACCGTGAACGGATCGTCGTAGATGGACACCGCGCGCCCGTCGATGGTCGACGAGCATCCGGCGGCCGCGCTCATCGCCACCGCCACCAGCACGAGGGATGTCGCGACGGCGCCTGCCGGTCGCCGAGTGCGTGTCACCGATCCCGCCCAGTCACCGCGTGTCCCTCACCTTTCCAGCCGCATCCAGATGGCCGCACTCGCCGGTAGCGTCACCTCCGCCGACGCCGGCCGACCGTGCCACGGCCGCTCCAGGGCCGTCACCGCGCCGAAGTTGCCCAAGCCCGACCCCTGGTACTGCAGCGCGTCGGTATTGAGGATCTCAGACCAATTGCCCGGTTCGGGCAAGCCCACACGATACTTCTCGTGCGCCGACCCCGAAAAGTTGTACAGGCAGGCGACGATCGAGCCGTCGCTGCCGTACCGCAGGAAGCTCAGCACGTTGTTCTCGGTGTCGTTCGCGTCGATCCACGAATATCCGCCGGGGGAGGTGTCCAGCGTCCACATCGCCGGATTGGCGCGGTAGACGGCATTGAGATCGCAGACGAGGGCGTGGACGCCGTGGTGCAGGTCGCCGGTCACCGGGTCCTCGAGTTCGTGCCAGTCGAGCCCGTGCTCCTCGGACCACTCGGCCCGCTGCCCGAACTCCTGCCCCATGAACAGCAACTGCTTGCCGGGGTGCGCCCACATGTACGCCAGCAGCGCACGCACGCCCGCGGCCTTCGCGTAGTCGTCACCCGGCATGCGCGACCACAGCGTGCCCTTGCCGTGGACGACCTCGTCGTGGCTGATCGGCAGCAGGTAGTTCTCGCTCCACGCGTACATGAGCGAGAACGTGATCTCGTGGTGGTGGAAGGTGCGGTGGACGGGGTCGCGCTGCAGGTACCCGAGGGTGTCGTGCATCCAGCCCATGTTCCATTTCATGGTGAACCCGAGTCCGCCGACGTTGGTGCTGCGCGTGACGCCCGGCCACGACGTCGACTCCTCGGCGACGGTCACGACACCCCGGTGATGCTTGTGCACGGTCGCGTTCATCTCCTGCAGAAACGCCACCGCCTCGAGATTCTCGCGACCCCCGTGGACGTTGGGTGTCCACTGGCCGGACGGCCTGGAGTAGTCGAGGTACAGCATCGAGGCCACGGCATCGACACGCAGACCGTCGACGTGGAACTCGTCGAGCCAGAACAGGGCGTTGGCGACCAGGAAGTTCCGGACCTCGCGGCGGCCGAAGTCGAACACATAGGTGCCCCAGTCGAGTTGCTCGCCGCGCTGCGGATCCGCGTGCTCGTACAGCGGGGAACCGTCGAACCGGGCCAGCGCCCAGTGGTCCTTGGGGAAATGCGCCGGCACCCAGTCGACGATGACGCCGATCCCGGCCCGGTGCAGCCGGTCGACGAACGCGCGGAAGTCGTCGGGCGTCCCGAAGCGGGCGGTCGGCGCGTAGTACGACGTCACCTGGTAGCCCCACGAGCCGCCGTAGGGGTGCTCGGCCACGGGCAGCAGTTCGACGTGCGTGAACCCGGCCTCGATGACGTACGTGCTCAGTTCGTCGGCGAGTTCGGTGTAGCTCAGTCCGGGACGCCACGATCCGAGGTGGACCTCGTACACGCTCATCGGTTCCCGGCTCGGCTCCGTGCCGGCGCGGGCCGCCATCCACTCGCCGTCGGACCATCGGTGCGTCGAGGCGGTGACGATCGACGCGGTCGCCGGCGGAACCTCCGTCGCGAACGCCATCGGGTCGGCCTTGTCGCGGACGCTGCCGTCGCGGCCGTGGATCCGGAACTTGTACATCTCACCGGGTCCGACGTCGGGGACGAACACCTCCCACACCCCGGTCGAACCGAGCACGCGCATCGGGAAGGTCCGCCCGCCCCACAGGTCGACGTCGCCGGTGACCGCGACGCCGCGGGCACCGGGCGCCCACACCGCGAACGACGTGCCGTGCACGACGCCGTCGGGGGTGTCGTACGTGCGCGGATGCGCGCCGAGGATGTCCCAGAGCCGCTCGTGCCGGCCCTCCCCGAACAGGTGCAGATCCAGTTCGCCGAGGGTCGGGAGGAACCGGTACCCGTCGGCGGTCACCACCGTGTACGCGCCCGGGTAGGTCACCACGAGGCGGTAGTCCGCCACGTCGTCGACCGCGACCAGCGCGCTGAAGACGTCGTCGGCGACCCGCTGCAGCGGGTGATCGCGCCCGCCGATCCGCACCGAGACGGATTCGGCGCCCGGGCGTAGCGCCCGGATCACGGTGCCGTCGGGGTGCGGGTGCGCACCCAGGACCGCGTGCGGATCGTGGTGGGTGCCCTGCGTGAGCAGAGTCAGGTCACGCGGATCCGGTGGACACACCTCGACGGGCGGGGTCACGGATTGTGCTCCCGGTCGGCGAGGCGTCTGCGCGCCTCGAGGGGGATCGGCGGCAGCGCCAGGATGTGCGCCGACGCCCGCCACGGTTCGAGGCGGACGAAGTTGTGCTGCCCCCACTCGTACTGTTCGCCGCTGACCTTGTCGTGCACGGACAGGTGGTCGTGCCAGTCGCGGCCGAGGGCCGGCATGTCGAGGGACACGAAACCCTGCTCGGCGCCGAACGGGTTGAGGTTCACCACGGTCAGGACGGCATCGCCGGTGACGGGATCGAACTTGGAGTACGCGACGAGCGCGTCGTTGTCGACGTGGTGGAAGTGCAGGTTCCGCAACTGCTGCAGCGCCGGGTGTGCTCGCCGGATCCGGTTCAGCGTCGTGATCCACGGCTCGAGGGATTCACCGCGGGCCCGGGCATCGGCGTAGTCGCGGGGGCGCAGCTGGTACTTCTCCGAGTCCAGGTACTCCTCGCTGCCGGGGCGGATCGCGACGTGCTCGAACAGCTCGTAGCCGGAATACACGCCCCACGTGGGCGAGAGCGTCGCCGCGAGCGCGGCCCGCAACGCGAACATGCCCGGGCCGCCGTGCTGCAGGCTCTCGTGCAGGATGTCGGGGGTATTGACGAACAGGTTCGGCCGGGCCTCGTCGGCCTTCGCGGCGATCTCGTGACCGAATTCGGTGAGCTCCCACTTGTTCACCCGCCACGTGAAGTACGTGTACGACTGCGTGAACCCGCGCTTGGCGAGCCCGTACAGGCGTGCGGGCCGGGTGAACGCCTCGGACAGGAACAGCACGTCCGGGTCGGTCCTCTTCACCTCGTCGATCAGCCACTCCCACAGGCGCGGCGGCTTGGTGTGCGGATTGTCGACGCGGAAGATCTTGACGCCCAGCCGGACCCAGTGCCGGACGACGCGCAGCACCTCGGCATGGATGCCGTCGGGATCGTGATCGAAGTCGATCGGGTAGATGTCCTGGTACTTCTTGGGCGGGTTCTCGGCGAACGCGATGGTGCCGTCGGGCAGCTGCGTGAACCACTCGGGATGCTGTTGCGCCCACGGATGATCGGGGGCGCACTGCAGCGCGAGATCGAGCGCCACCTCCAGCCCGAGCCGCGCGGCGTCGGCGACGAACGCCTCGAAGTCGGCCTCGGTGCCCAAGTCGGAATGGATCGCGTCGTGACCGCCGTCCGCCGACCCGATCGCCCACGGTGAGCCGACGTCGTCGGGGCCGGCGGTGAGGGAGTTGTTGGGGCCCTTGCGGTTCACCTCGCCGATCGGATGGATCGGCGGCAGGTAGACGACGTCGAAACCCATCGCGGCGATGCGGGGCAGGTCCGCCGCGGCGGTCGCGAACGTGCCGTGCCGCGGGGCGCCGTGCGCGTCCCACCCGCCGGTGGAGCGGGGAAAGAACTCGTACCAGGACCCGAACAGGGCGCGCCGGCGGTCCACCACCACGTCGTACGGGCGCGATGCGGTCACCAGTTCGCGCAGCGGCCGCGCGCGCAGTGCCTCCGCGACATCGGACGCGAACGCCGGTGCGACCCGGACCGGCAGCTGCCGGTCCGACCGCAGCGAGGCCGCCACCGCGAGCAGGCGGTCGCGGTCGAACCGGTCCGCGCCGCCGGCCGCCCGCTCGAACAGGCGCGCGCCGAGCTCGAGGTCGTTGGCCAGATCCGCGGGCCCCTGACCGACGCCGAGCTTCGCCTCCACCGCGTGCCGCCACGTGGTGATCGGGTCACCCCACGCCTCGATGCGGTAGCTCCACGTCCCGACCGCGGTCGGGGTGAACGTCGCGTGGAACGAGTCCAGCTGCGGCCCGGGGTGCATCGGAATCCGCACCGTGTCGGACGGTCCGCCGGGGCCCTCGACGACCAGCGTCGCCGCCACCGCGTCGTGTCCCTCCCGCCACACCGTGGCGGACACCGGAAACACCTCGCCGACCACGGCCTTGGCCGGGAAACGACCGTCGTCGATCGAGGGCAGCACGTCGTCTATGGCGAGGCGACCTGGCACGCGGACTCCGTTCGGTCGGTAGGCGTTTGCCCCGTGGGGGCGATCGTGATGGGTCAACCGTAGTTCAGCGGATCGCGACGCGCGGGGATCGTGCGGACGAATCACGTGTCGTCGGCCCGCGCGCGCGTCAGGAGTGCTGGTCGAGCTTGTCGATATGAACGAGAACTCGCTCGTGCCAATCGATCTCGACCTGAACGCGCATCTGTGCGTGTTCGAGGATCAGATCGTCCGCTTTGCTCTGGTCGGGCCATCGCCGGTCGAGTTGGTGGCTCAACTGGGACTGACGTGCGCGCAGTGCGGCGACGCGGTCGCTGATGTAACCGCGCAGGATCTCTCGGTCGATGTCCGAGCTGACGGCTAGGGCGAGATCGACCGGGTCGGGCTTGAGATGTATCTCGCTGAGTGCTTCGTCCCGAAGCGCTCGTAGCTCGCGGCCGCCTTCGTCGGTGATCTCGTAGATCGTTCTCGCGGGAAGCGTCCCGTCCTGCTCGGTGCGGAGGGGGCGGATGAGTCCTTCCTCTGTGAGCCTGTGCAGTGCCCCGTAGAGAGACCCGGGTTTCACCTGCGACCACAGGTCGGCGCGGTCCACGCGGGCGTCCCGGCGCAGTTGATGCCCGTGCATCGGCCCGCGTTTGGCCAGTGCTCCCAGAACGAACAACCGCGTGGGATTCATTCGTCCTTTGTACACGAGTACTCGTATTTGAGTACTCTCGTTTGGATGACTGTGAGACCCATCGTGATCGCCGGCGATCCTCTTCTGGCAACTCCGGCGGTCCCTGTGACGCGCTTCGGCTCCGAGCTCGCGGCGTTCGTCGCCGACATGTTCGAGACCAACACGGCAGCGAACGGTGCGGGTCTCGCCGCAAACCAGATCGGTGATCCGCGCGCGGTGTTCGTGTACGACCTGATCGACAACGGTGTTCGTCATCGTGGGTGCGTGATCAATCCGACGTTGGAAACCTCGGAGCGGCCGGAGACGATGCCGGACCCAGATGAACTCGAGGGGTGCCTCTCGGTTCCCGGCGAGCGGTTCCCCACGGGTCGCGCCGACTGGGCGCGAGTCAGCGGAGTCGACACGGGAGATCGGCCCATCGTCGTCGAGGCGACCGGATACCTCGCGCGATGCTTCCAACACGAGGTCGACCATCTGGAGGGCCGTCTCTATGTGGATCGTTTGATCGGCCGTCATCGACGCGCCGCTCGCAAGATGATCAAGCTGCGGGGGTGGACCGAGCCGGGTGGCTCGTGGCTCCCCGGATCCACGGACGGCGCCTTCGGCTGAAACGTCGCCACGGAGGCCCACCGATTCTCGCGACATCGGCGGTCGACGGCGCCTATCGTGGCGCGGTGACTGTGACAGCCGAGTTCGAAACCGCGCGGTGTTCGCTCAGCGGGTGGGGGAGGCGTGCGGCATCGACCGCCGACGTGCTCTCGACGCCCGACCTCGACGTGATCGCGTCGGCAGTGCAGCGATCGGGCCCGCGGGGCGTCATCGCCCGCGGCCTGGGACGCAGCTACGGCGACCCGGCACAGAACGCGGGCGGGCTCGTCGTCGACATGACCGCCCTCGACCGCATCCACCACATCGATCCGGCTTCGGGCGTCGTCGACACGGATGCCGGCGTCAGCCTCGACGCGCTGATGCGCGCCGTTCTGCCCCACGGTCTGTGGGTGCCCGTCCTGCCGGGCACGCGGCAGGTGACCGTCGGCGGCGCGATCGGCGCCGACATCCACGGCAAGAACCACCACTCGCACGGCAGCTTCGGCAACCACGTCGAGTCGCTCGACCTCCTCGCCGCCGACGGCACGATCCGCACGCTCTCGCCGACCGGCGCCGATCGCGACCTGTTCTGGGCGACGGTCGGGGGAATGGGATTGACGGGCATCGTGGTGCGGGCGCGAGTGCGCATGAAGCACACCGAGACCGCCTATTTCATCGCCGACCACGACCGCACCGCCGACCTCGACCAGACGATGGAACTGCTGACCGGCGGCTCCGACGACGGCTACGACTACTCGATGTCGGTTCCGGACACGATCTCGACCGGTCCGAAGCTGGGTCGGGCAGGGTTCACCCGGGGATCGCTGGCGACGCTCGATCAACTGCCGCCGAAGCTGCGTCGGGATCCCCTGCGGTTCAACGCCCCGCAGCTGTTCACGGTCCCGGACGTCTTCCCGAACGGGATGGTCAACCGCTTCACCGTGCGTATCGCTGCGGAGGCCGCGTATCGCGTCTACCCGAAGCACGGTCGCGGCACCATCCAGAATCTGACGCAGTTCTACCACCCGCTCGACCTGCTCGGAGAATGGAATCGGGCCTACGGGCGCGAAGGCTTCATGCAGTACCAGTTCTCGATCCCGTTCGGTGCCGAGCAGCAGCTCGCCGACATCGTGCGCAGGATCGCCGAGTCCGGTCACCGTTCGTTCCTCAACGTGTTCAAGCGGATGGGCGACGGCAACCCGGCCCCGCTGTCGTGGCCGCACCCGGGATTCATGCTGAGCCTCGACTTCCCCATGAGGAGGGGACTCGGCCGATTCTGCGACGAGCTCGACGAGCGCGTCCTCGCCGCCGGCGGCAGGCTCTACTTCGCGAAGGACTCCCGCACCACACCCGAACGCGTCGAGCAGATGTATCCGCGGCTCGCCGAATGGCGCGCCGTTCGGGACCGGATGGACCCGGAGAGGGTGTTCGTCTCGGACCTGGCCCGCCGACTTCAGCTGATCGGTGGTGTCGAAAGTCGGTAGTGTTCGCGGCGTGAAAGCCCTGCGTCGGTTCACCGTCCGAGCCCACCTGCCCGAGCGTCTCGCGGCCCTGGGGCCGCTGTCGACCAATCTGCGCTGGTCGTGGCATCCGGAGACACAGGATCTGTTCGCGTCGATCGACCCCGACCTGTGGACGGCGGTGCGCCACGACCCGGTCCGGATGCTCGGCGAGGTCGATCCCTACCGGCTCGACGAACTGGCGACCGACCAGGCGTTCCTGGCCGAGCTGGACCGCTCGGCCGCCGATCTGGACGACTACCTGACCCGGCCCCGCTGGTACCAGGACCAGCTCGGCAAGGGTGCCGCGCTGGCCACGGGGATCGCGTACTTCTCGATGGAGTTCGGTGTCACCGAGGTGCTGCCGAACTACTCCGGCGGGCTCGGCATCCTCGCCGGCGATCACCTCAAGGCCGCGTCGGATCTGGGGCTGCCGCTGATCGGCGTCGGGTTGCTGTACCGCTCCGGCTACTTCCGGCAGTCGCTCACCGCGGACGGCTGGCAGGCCGAGCACTACCCGGCCCACGACCCGCAGGGGCTGCCGCTGCGGCTGCTCACCGAGAGCGCCGAGAACGGCGGACCCGGCGCGCCGGTGCTGATCCACATCGCGATGCCCGGCGGCCGCGTGCTGCGGGCGCGGGTGTGGATCGCGCAGGTCGGCCGGGTGCCGCTGCTGCTGCTCGACTCGGACATCGCGGAGAACGATCCCGAACTGCGCGCCGTGACCGACCGGCTCTACGGCGGCGACCAGGACCACCGGATCAAGCAGGAGATCCTCGCCGGCATCGGCGGTGTGCGGGCGGTTCGCGCCTACACCCGCGCGCACGGGATCGCCGATCCCGAGGTGCTCCACATGAACGAGGGACACGCCGGTTTCCTCGGCCTCGAACGCATCCGGGAGCTGATCACCACCTCCGCACTGGACTTCGACGCCGCGCTCGCGGCGGTGCGCGCCGGCACGGTGTTCACGACGCACACCCCGGTCCCGGCGGGTATCGACCGGTTCCCGACCGAGTTGGTGCGCCGCTACTTCGGCGGCAGCGAGGGCGAGCAGGAGTCGACGTTGCTGCCCGGACTGGGGGTGGACCGCATCCTCGCGCTCGGCGGCGAGAACGACCCCGGCGTGTTCAACATGGCGCACATGGGACTTCGGCTGGGCCAGCGCGCGAACGGGGTCTCGAAGCTGCACGGCGCGGTGAGCCGGGAGATGTTCGAGTCGCTGTGGCCCGGCTTCGACGCCGCCGAGGTGCCGATCGGCTCGGTCACCAACGGCGTGCACGCTCCGACGTGGGCGGCCCGTGAGTGGATGGACCTCGGACGCCGACTCGTGGGGCCGGGCCTGCTGGAGGAGGCCCGCGGCTGGGAACGGCTGCGGGAGATCGACTCCGGTGAACTGTGGTCGACCCGGAACACGTTGCGTGCGCAGTTGGTGGACGAGGTTCGTCGCCGGGTGCGCGCGTCATGGCTCGAGCGCGGCGCGACCGAGGCCGAGCTCGGCTGGACGACAGAGGTGTTCGACCCGAACGTCCTGACCGTCGGGTTCGCGCGGCGTGTCCCGACGTACAAGCGCCTCACCCTGATGCTGCGGGACCCCGAGCGGTTGCGCGCGCTGCTGCTCGACGACGAGCGTCCGGTGCAGCTCGTGGTCGCCGGCAAGAGTCACCCCGCCGACGAGGGCGGCAAGGCCCTGATCCAGCAGGTGGTGCGGTTCGCCGACCAGCACGACGTCCGGCATCGGATCGTGTTCCTGCCCGACTACGACATGTCGATGGCGCGGTACCTGTACTGGGGCTGCGACGTGTGGCTCAACAACCCGCTGCGCCCGCTCGAGGCGTGCGGGACGTCGGGCATGAAGTCGGCGCTCAACGGCGGACTGAACCTGTCCATCCGCGACGGCTGGTGGGACGAGATGTTCGACGGGGAGAACGGCTGGGCCATCCCCACCGCCGACGGTGTCGCCGACGAGACCCGCCGCGACGACCTCGAGGCCACCGCACTGTACGAGTTGCTCGAGCGGTCGGTGCTGCCACGCTTCTACGACCGTGACGGCGGCGGGCTGCCGACCCGCTGGCTCGAGATGGTCCGTCACACGCTGCAGACCCTGGGTCCGAAGGTGCTGGCGTCGCGCATGGTCCGCGACTACGCCGTCGAGTACTACGCGCCGGCGGCGGCCGCGGCCCGGAAGATGCTGCCCGACAACTTCGCCGGTGCCCGCGAGGTGGCCGAGTACCGGCGCCGGGTGGGTGCGGTATGGCCGGGTGTGCAGGTGGCGCAGGTCGACAGCGCCGGGCTGCCCGACAACCCCGAGATCGGCGCCGATCTGTCGCTGCGCGCGTACGTCCGACTCGGTGGGCTGTCGCCGGAGGACGTAGTCGTGCAGGCGGTGCTCGGCAAGGTGGGCCCCACCGAGGACCTCACCGACTTGACGGCCGTGCCGATGGTGCACACCGGCACCGACGGGCTGGGGGAGGTGTTCGAGGCCACCACACCGTTGCCGGTGTCGGGGTCGGTGGGCTACACCGTCCGTGTCCTGCCGCACCACGACCTGCTCGCCACCGACGCCGAGCTGGGACTCGTCGCGGCGCCGTACGTCTAGGTCGAGACCGCTTCGACACCGCGGGGCATGATTCCCCGCGAGGCCGAACCCGTCAGCTGGCGGGGTCGTACTGGAACGCGCGGACCTCCTGCGCGCACCGGCAGGCAGCCGCGATCTTCGCAGCCCATTCCAGGGCCGCCTCGTGGGAGGGCAACTCGAGGAGCGCGTAGCCGCCTTCGAGCTGTTTCGTCTGCGGGTACGTGCCCTCGGTCACCGTGCCGTCCCCGTCGACCAGGACGGGCGGAACGCTCTCGTCGATTCCGCCGCCGAACACCCAGACGCCGGCGTCCTTCGCCTCCTCGACCACCGCGTGCGCCGCATCCGAAACTGCCTGCAGATCCTCGGCGGGAAAGACCATGGCGCCACTCGGGAACGAGATCAGGTACTTCGTCATCGCGTCGACTCCTTCTTCCGTACTGTCACCGGGACACCCCCGCTCCCCGTCGGACATCCGCTGCTCGCCACGGTCATCCTCATCCGTCAGGACTGGATGTCGCGGCGCCGGAACCCGGCCAGCGCGAGCACGTAGAGCGCCGCCGCGATGACGAGCAGCACGATCAGCGGCGCGATGTCGAACGTGTCCGCCGGCAGGTTCGGTGTGAAATGGAACGGCGATGCCCATCCCGTCCAGTCGGGCAGGACCTCGAGGAACATCCCGATCACCAGCGCGTAACCGAGGTACACCCACACCACCGCCAGCAGGCGCGGGAACCACGCGTACACCGCCGCGGTCAGCCCGATGATCGTCAGTGTGGCGGGCAGTCCGTTCGCGGCGGCGCCGACGAGGCGCCCGAACATCGAACCGTCGTGCAGCGTCGCGGCCGCGGTGATGCCCATCGCGGCACCCGCCGCCAGCACGATCAACGCGGTCGCGACAGTGATCACGGCCAGTTGCGCGCCCAGCCACCGCCAGCGGGAGACCGGGCTCGCCAGGACGTCCTCGGCCCGGCCCGACGTCTCCTCGTTGCGCGCCGACTGGACGGCGGTGAGCGCGTACATGCACGCCATGATGGTCAGGAACACCAGGTACAGCGCGAACGCGCCCTGCGCGGCGTTGGCCTCGCCTCCCGGCAGCAGCCCGGCCAGGCGGGGGTCCTGATTGACGAAGTCGGCGACCTGCTGGCCCAGCGCCCCGATCGGGAAGGCGAGCGCGACGACGCCGATTCCCCACGCCACGATCTGGTTGCGCTGCATGCGCACCGTCAGCGCGGCGATCCCGGTGAGGGTGCTGCTCGCGCGGGGCCGGCCGCCCCGCGGGGCCACCAGGCCGGCGCCGATGTCGCGTCGGCCCACCACCGCGTAGGCGAGGACGACACCGACGACCACCGCGCCGAGGCCCAGCAGCAATGGCCACCACCGCTCGTCGACGTACGCGCGGGTGGATTGCGCCCAGCCGATCGGCGACAGCCACGACCACACGCTGCCGTCCTCCTTGGCGCGGACGTCCCCGATCGCGCGCAGCAGGTACGCGGCCGCGACCGCGACCAGACCCAGTCCGCTCGCGGTGCGGGCATGCTCGGTGACCTGCGAGAACAGGGCCGATGTCGCGCCGAACGCCAGACCGACCATGAACACCCCGGCGGCCAGGTTCCACGACCCGACGGCCGGCAGTCCCACCGCGGTCAGACCGAGCCCGAGGACCAGTCCGATCAGCAGGTTCGCCAACAGCACCACTGCGAGTCCCGACGTGATCGGCGCGAATCTGCCGACCACGGCCGAACGCAGCATCTCGGCGCGGCCGGACTCCTCCTCGGTCCGCAGATGCAGGGTCACCAACAGCACCGACATGACCGCGACGGCGATCATCGTCATCCCCGCGATCTCGTTCGCCACCATCGCGCCGAGCGTGTAGTCGGACAGTCCGTAGCCGGGCCCGGCCAGCGACGTCGCGGCCGGCGACTCGATGAGGGCGGCGCGTGCCTGACGCGATTCCGGGGTGGGGTAGAGGGTCTGGTAGCTCGACGCCAGCAGCACCGTCGAGCCGCCGACCGCGATCACCCACGCCGGCAGCCGGATCCGGTCGACCCGCAGCGCCAACCGGGTGAGCGTCCACGTCCCGGCGAGACGGTCCGTCGTCGAGGTCCCGGCCGGTCCGGTGACCCGTTCGACGCCCGCGACCTGCGCCGTCATCGTCGCTCGATGCCCAGCGAGTCGAACTCGTCGCTGTACTCGCGCAGGAACAGGTCCTCGAGCGTCGGCGGGTGCGCGGTGATCGTCAGCACGCCGAGTCCGGTGAGCGTCGACATGACCGAATCGATCCGGTCGGAGTCGACGTCGAAGGTGATGCCGTTGTCCTGGTCGACGAGCGTCTGCAGGTTGTACACACCCGGCATCGAGGCGAGCCCGTCCGGAGCCTCGCGGGTGGTGGCGGTGATCGTGGTCCGGGTCAGGTGGCGCAGCTCGCGCAGGGTGCCGCTCTGCACCGTCCGGCCGGCGCGGATGATCGTGACCACCCCGCACAGCGACTCCACCTCGGCCAGGATGTGGCTCGACAGCAGGATCGTGCGGCCGTCCCGCGTCGCCTCGCCGATGCACTGCTGGAACACCGCCTCCATCAACGGGTCCAGGCCCGACGTCGGCTCGTCGAGGATCAGCAGTTGTGCATCGGCGGCCAGCGCCGCGATCAGCGCGACCTTCTGCCGATTGCCCTTCGAGTACGTGCGGCCCTTGCGGGTGGGATCGAGTTCGAAGCGCTCCATCAGCTCCTGGCGCCGCGCCTCGTCGAGGCCCCCGCGGAGCCGTCCGAACAGGTCGATGGCCTCGCCGCCGGTGAGGTTGGGCCACAGGTTCACATCGCCCGGCACGTACGCGAGGTGCCGGTGCAGGCTGACGGCGTCGCGCCACGGGTCGGCGCCGAGTACGGTCACCTCGCCGCCGTCGGCGCGCAGCAGACCCAGCAGCACCCGGATGGTGGTGGACTTGCCGGATCCGTTGGGGCCGAGGAAGCCGTGGACCTCGCCGGGGCCGACCTCGAGGTCGAGGCCGTCGAGGGCATGGACGTCACCGAAACGCTTGGCGAGGCCACGAACCGAGATCACCGGGTCCATCGCCCGAGCATAGGGCGGATGCGGGGGCGTCGGCCCAGTTTTGCCGGGGTGCGTGCTCAGCCGCGTCTCAGGGCCGCGACGCCGCGATCCGGGCGAGCGCCTGCCGCACCACCTTCGGGTCCGCCGTCTCCCAGAACGGCGGCAGCGACGCCCGCAGGTAGCCGCCGTAGCGGGCGGTGGCCAGACGCGAGTCGAGGACCGCGACGACACCCTTGTCGTCGACGCTGCGCAGCAGACGCCCCACGCCCTGCGCCAGCAGCAGGGCGGCGTGGTTCGCGGCCACCGACAGGAAGCCGTTGCCGCCGCGCGACTCGACGGCCTGCTGGCGGGCGATGAGCAGCGGATCGTCCGGGCGCGGGAACGGGATCCGGTCGAGGATCACCAGGCTCAGCGACGGGCCGGGAACGTCGACGCCCTGCCACAGCGACAGCGTCCCGAACAGCGTCGTCGCCTCGTCCTCGGCGAACTTCTTCACCAGCGTGCCCGTGGCGTCGTCGCCCTGGCACAGGATCGGGACGTCGAGGCGTTCGCGCATCTCCTCGGCCGCGGCCTTCGCGGCGCGCATCGACGAGAACAGTCCCAGTGTGCGGCCACCGGCCGCGGTCACCAGTTCCGCGATCTCGTCCATGAAGGCGGGGGACAGGCCGTCGCGCCCGGGCGGGGGCAGGTGCCGGGCGACGTACATGATCCCGGCCTTCGCGTGGTCGAACGGCGAGCCGACGTCGAGCGAATTCCAGCGCAGCACACCGGCGTCCGACGGCGCCTCCTTGCCGATCGCGGTCGCGGTGTCGCTGCGCGCCGGCGACTCCGGCGGCAGACCCCAGTTGACGGCTAGCCCGTCGAACGAGCCGCCGACCGTGAGCGTCGCCGACGTCAGCACCACAGTCGACTCCGCGAACAGGCTCGCCCGCAGCAGCCCGCCCACCGACAGCGGCGCCATCCGGACCACCCGGCGGACGTTTCCGCGGTTCTCGTCGACCGACAGCCACACGACGTCCTTGCGTTTGGCCGGGTCGGGCTCGTCGAACGCGGTGAGCACCCGGACCGCGCTGTCGTGGATCTCGTCGATCGCCGACAGTGCGGCGTTGCGGGCGGCCGCGGCCTCGGGATCGGCGGCCGCCATGCCGGGCTTGGACGGCCCGATCGCCGTCCGGACATTCCAGGCGGCGTCGCGGACCGCGGCCAACGCCATCGAGACACCGTCGGGCAGCGCGTCCCAGCGCCCGGCGGGCAGATCCTCGAGCAGGTCGGTCCAGCCCTCGGCGGCACCCTCGAGCCGGTCGACGTCCTGCTCCTCGACGATCTTGATGCTGCGGCGGGCGGCGGCACTGATCGCCGACGCCGACAGCTCCGCCGTCGCGACGCCGGTGACCCGGTCGACCAGTTCGTGGGCCTCGTCGATGACGACGACGTCGTGTTCGGGCAGCACCGCGATGCCGGAGATCGCGTCGATCGCGAGCATCGCGTGGTTGGTGACCACGACGTCGACCTGTGCGGCCTCGGCGCGGGCCCGCTCGGCGAAGCAGTCCTCGCCGACGGGGCAGCGCGACTTGCCGAGGCATTCGCGGGCGCTGACGCTGACCTGCCGCCAGGCCTGGTCGCTGACGCCGGGCACGAGGTCGTCGCGGTCACCGGTCTCGGTGTCCGACGACCACTTCGTGAGCCGCTGCACCTCGCGGCCCAGACGGCTGATCGCGAACGCGTCGAACAGCTCCGCCTCGGGCGGATCGTCCTGCGCCATGCCCGTGTGGATCTTGTTCATGCACAGGTAGTTGCCGCGGCCCTTGAGGATCGCGAACTGGGGGCGCCGTCCCAACGCCGACGTGAGCGCGTCCGCCAGGCGCGGCATGTCCCGGTCGACGAGCTGACGCTGCAGCGCGATGGTCGCGGTCGAGACGACGACGGTGCGGCCGGACTCGACGGCGTGGCGCACGCTCGGCACGAGGTAGGCGAGCGACTTGCCGGTACCCGTCCCGGCCTGCACCGCGAGGTGCTCGCCGGTATCGATCGAGTGGGCGACGGCGGATGCCATCGTCAGCTGGTTCTTGCGGGGCTTGCCACCCAACGTCCGGATCGCGACCTCGAGAAGTTCCGGGACATTGGGCAGCTCTCGGGCACGGTCGGACACCGCAACAGGGTACTGCGCGGGGCCGTCAGTCGCGGTCGCCGACCTGCCCGACGAGTTCGACACCCGCCGCATCGAGTTCGGCCAGCGCGGCCTCCACGGTGACGGGGGACACGCCGGCGGTGAAGGGGAGCAGCACCCGCGTGCGGAATCCCTCGATGGCCGCGTCCAGCGCGGTCGCGCGGACGCAGTGATCGGTCGCGATGCCCACCACGTCCACGGCGTCGATGCCGTGGCGGCGCAGCCAGTCGGCGAGCGACTCACCGCGGGCGGAGACGCCCTCGAAGCCCGAGTACGCGGCGCTGTACTCGCCCTTCGAGAACACCTCCTGCAGCGGCGCGGTCTCGAGCGCCGGATGGAACTGCGCGCCCGGCGTCCCGGCCCGGCAGTGCGGGGGCCATGTGTCGACGAAGTCGGGGTGATCGGAGAAGTGTGGCCCCGGATCGACGTGGTGGTCCCGGGTCGCGACGATCGCCGCGTAGCCCTGGCCGAACAGGTCGTTGACGTCGGTCGCGACGGTGGCGCCGCCGGTGACCGCGAGCGCGCCGCCCTCGCAGAAATCGTTCTGGACGTCGACGACGATCAGTGCCTTCCCGGTCACGCTCGTCCCTCCTCTCACGTCGTGATCGTCGGCTCGGCCGACATGGCGAAACGGGTCGGCACGGCCGGATCGCCGTGCGAGAGCTTGAGCCCCTCCCAGGGCAGGCTCACGAGATTGCTCGCGAGCAGCGCGCGGGCGTCCTCGAGCGTCGGTAGGTCGCCGACCAGGTCGCCGCCGCGCACCATCGGGGTGAGCAGTTCCCGCGCCTCGAGGTCGCCGACCTCCGGGGCCGGCGCGCCGGCGAGGTACAGCACCTCCTCGACGACGGTGCCGGACGGGCGGCTCAGCCGCATCGCCCGCTTGGTGCCGCCCCGCGACTGCTTGTGGCTGCTGCGCTTCTCGACGGGAACGCCGTCGACCTCGACGAGCTTGTAGACCATGCCCGCCGTGGGTGCCCCGGATCCCGTCACGAGGGAGGTCCCGACCCCGTACGCGTCGACCGGTTCGGCGCGCAGAGCCGCGATGGCGTACTCGTCGAGATCACCCGAGACGACGATCCTGGTGCCGGTCGCGCCGAGGCCGTCCAGTTGGTCGCGGACCTGGCGGGCGAGCACACCCAGGTCGCCGGAGTCGATGCGCACGCCGCCGAGCCCGGTGCCCGCCGCGGCCACGGCGTTCTTGACGCCCTGAGTGATGTCGTAGGTGTCGACCAACAGTGTCGTGCCCACCCCCAGCGCGGCGACCTGCGCGCGGAACGCGGCCTCCTCCTGCGGCGCTCCGTCCGCGGTGTGCAGCAGCGTGAAGGCGTGCGCGCTGGTTCCCGCGCCCGGCACGCCGTGACGGCGGACCGCCTCGAGATTGGACGTCGCGTCGAACCCCGCGAGGTACGCCGCGCGGGCGCACGCAACGGCCGACTCCTCGTGCGCGCGCCGCGACCCCATCTCGATCAGCCGACGACCGTCCGCGGCGCTCACCATGCGGGCGGCCGCCGACGCGATCGCGCTGTCGTGGTTGAGGATCGACAACGCCAGGGTCTCGAGTAGGACACATTCGGCGAACGTGCCCCGCACGGACAGGATCGGTGATCCGGGGAAGTACAGCTCGCCCTCGCGGTAGCCGTCGATGTCCCCGGAGAACCGGAAGTCGCGCAGCCAGTCCACGGTGGAGCTGTCGAGGAAGCGCGAGACGATCTCGAGTTCGGGTTCGCCGAAGCGGAAGTGCGCCAATGCGTCCGGGATTCGGCCCATGCCGCCGACGACGCCGTACCGGCGCCCGTCCGGCAGTCGGCGGGCGAAGACCTCGAAGCTGCAGCGGCGGTGCGCCGAGCCGTCGGTGAGGGCCGCCTCGAGCATCGTCAGCTCGTACTGGTCGGTGAAAAGCGCGGTACTCGGACGAAGTCCGGTGCTCTCTGCGGGAACGGTTGCCACGGGCCCAACTTTACGATTCGGGCGCCGGGCGCGGGTGTCGAGTTCCGGAGCCACGCCGTACCCTGGACGCATGGCGCCGTGTTCCACAATGACTTTCCCGACCGCAGTTCCGGTCGGCAAGATGCCCGCCGCAGCGCCCCAGGTCTCTCCTGCCGAGGCGGAAATCGAGGAGATGACCGAGGCCCAGGATCGGCCGTGGGTAACTGTCGTCTGGGACGATCCCGTCAACCTCATGCACTACGTGACGTACATCTTCCAGAAGCTCTTCGGCTACAGCAAAGCCAAGGCGACGGACCTGATGATGCAGGTCCACAAGGAAGGAAAGGCCGTCGTGTCGAGCGGTTCGCGCGACAAGGTCGAGAACGACGTGCGCAAGCTGCACGCGGCCGGCCTGTGGGCGACCATGCAGCGCGACAGCAGCTAGACGATCGAATCCATCCCTCTCGACGGTTAGGAACCCGGGTACAGACGTGCGGACTTGGACCAGGAAGAACTCACTCGGCGGACTGAAACTGCGCTCGGAGATGGACGCCCACGAGGCGGCGGTCCTGCGGTCGCTGGTGACGTCGGTTTCCGGGCTGCTCGAGGAGCGCGCCGCCTCGGCGCCGACGGACGAGCTGGCCGCGCTGACGGGCCTGCGGACCGGCAACAGCGAAACCCCGTCCGACGAGGTTCTCGCCCGCCTGTTGCCCGACTTCCAGCGCGCCGACCCCGACCGGCCCGACGACGATTCCGAGCGCGGCAACGTCAACAGCGCCCTGCGCAGCCTGCACGAGCCGGAGATCATCGACGAGAAGATCGCCGCCGGGTCCGTGGTCCTGCAGACGGTGCCCGCGGAGGGCGGCAAGGTCGTCATCACCCCGGAGCAGGCCGACGCGTGGTTGGCCGCACTCAACGACGTCCGGTTGGCCCTGGGAACGAACATCGGCATCGACGCCGACACCCCGGACGAACTCGAGGAGGGCGACCCGCGGGCCCCGCACCTCGACGTCTACCACTGGTTGACGTGGATGCAGGACTCCCTCGTCCAGGCGCTCCTGTCGTGACGGCGCCCCGGTCCGGGCCGTCGGATTCGCTGTCCGACGTCGCCGGCGTCCTCGTCGGCCACGACCACCTGCTCGATCCCGACGCGACGCTCGGCGCCGGTGCGGCGACCGGATGCACCGTGGTGCTGGTGCCGTCCGGTGCGACCGCGGGCGTCGACGTGCGTGGCGGTGGCCCCGGCACCCGCGAGACCGACCTCCTCGACCCCAGCCACTCGGTGCAGCAGGTGCACGCCGTCCTGCTGACCGGCGGCAGTGCGTACGGCCTCGCCGCCGCCGACGGGGTCATGCGGTGGCTCGAGGAACACGACCACGGGATCCCGATGGGGGCGCCCGGCCAGGTGGTCCCCATCGTGCCCGGCGCGGTGATCTTCGATCTGCCCGTCGGCGACTGGAACGTCCGGCCCACCGCCGAGTTCGGGCGTCGCGCGGCGTCGCGCGCGTCGGGCACCGTCGTCACCGGCAGTGTCGGTGCCGGGACCGGAGCCCGCGCGGGCGTCATCAAGGGCGGGGTGGGTTCCGCCAGCACCGTCATCGACGGTGGTCCGGCCGACGGTGTCACCGTCGCCGCGCTCATGGTGGCCAATCCGGTCGGTGCGGTGTGGGATCCCGACACCGGCCTGCCGTGGGGGCTGTCGCTCGCCGACGCCGAACGTCGCGGAATGCGACTGCCGTCGCCCGACGATCTGGCCGCCGCGAACGAGTTGGGGGCCAAGACGACGGTCCTCAACACCACGATCGGCGTCATCGCAACCGACGCGACGCTGTCCAAGGCCGCCTGCCGACGAGTCGCGGTCGCCGGACACGACGGTTTGGCCCGCGCCATCCGTCCCGCGCATTCGCCGCTCGACGGCGACACGATCTTCGCGCTCGCCACCGGCGCCCGTGACGTGCCCGCACCCGACGGTGTCCCGGCGGCCTTCCCGACGGAACTACCGATCCTCGACGCGGTCTGCACGGCCGCCGCCGCATGCGTGCAGTGGGCGATCGTCGACGCGATCCTGTCGGCCACTGCGGTCGCCGGGATCCCGAGCTACCGCGACGTGTTTCCGTCGGCGTTCGGGACTTCCGGCTAGACCGCGCGGTCGTTCGACACCGACCGTCATCGGCGATGGTCGGTACGCTCGGATTCGTGACCGCCGGATCAGAACTGCGCCCCGACCTGCCTCGTGTCCCGCGCCCGCTGTGGCAGCGGGCGGCGATGACCATCGGCGGGTTCGCGATGGTCCTCTACGTCCTCGAGGCCGTCGACACCGTTGCCGGCAATCCGCTGGACCAGTGGGGGATCGAACCGCGCACGCTCGACGGCCTGTGGGGAGTCCTGTTCGCGCCGATGCTGCATTTCGGGTGGGGACACCTGTTCGCCAACACGGTGCCGCTGCTGATCCTCGGGTTCCTGGTGCTGATGTCGGGGATCGGTCGCGGTCTCGCCGCGACCGGGATCATCTGGGTGATCGGCGGGGTCGGTACGTGGCTCACCGGCGGCGTCGGTGCGCATCTCGGCGCGTCGGTGCTGGTGTTCGGCTGGCTCACGTTCCTGCTGGTGCGGGGGATCTTCACCCGCAGCATCGGACAGATCCTGCTCGGTGTGGTGGTGTTGTTCGTCTACGGCGGCATGCTGTGGGGCGTGTTGCCCGGGCAGTACGGGATCTCGTGGCAGGGGCACCTGTTCGGCGCGATCGGAGGCGTCGTCGCGGCGTGGGTGCTGTCGTCCGACACGCGCAGGCGCCGGACCGCGGTGCCGACGGTCGGCACGTCCGGGATCCAGCTTCCGCGCACCTAGAACCGCCCTCTGATCTGCGGGTCGCTGACTCGGCGATCACATGCTCGACCCGTGCGCCGACGGATCACAATCCGACGGCAGATGTGAGTTCACACAGCCGAAAGTGCCCGAAGCTTTTTGAGAGCGCGGTGGTCGTGGCAGCATGGTTTGCATGCGCATTACGGTCCTGGGATGTTCGGGCAGCGTCTCCGGACCCGACTCGGCTGCTTCGGGCTACCTCGTGACGGCTCCGGGTACCCCACCGGTGGTCATGGATTTCGGCCCCGGTGTGCTCGGCGCGCTGCAGCGATACGCCGACCCAGGTGAGGCCACGATCCTGCTGTCGCACCTGCACGCCGACCACTGCCTCGACATGCCGGGCCTGCTCGTGTGGCGCCGCTACCATCCCAATCCGCCGGCCGGCCGGGCCCTCGTCTACGGCCCCACGGACAGCGCGTGCCGTATCGGCGTCGCGTCGGCCGAGTGCGGCGGTGACCTCGACGACATCTCCGACACCATCGATCTGCGCAGCTGGTCCGACGGCCACGTCGCCGAGATCGGCGAGATCACGGTGGAGGCGCGCCGGGTCAACCACCCCCCGGAGGCGTACGGGTTCCGCGTCACCAGCAAGACCGGCCGGGTCCTCGTCTACACCGGCGACACCGGCATCTGCGAGTCCGTCGTCGAGCTGGCGCGGGGCGCGGACGTGCTGCTGTCGGAGGCGTCGTGGACGCACAGCCCCGACCGTCCCGAGGGCATCCACCTGTCCGGGACCGAGGCCGGGCAGATCGCGACCCGTGCAGGGGTCGGCGAGCTACTGCTCACCCACATTCCGCCGTGGACGTCCCGCGAGGACGTCATCGCCGAGGCCAAGGCCGAGTTCTCCGGACCGGTGCACGCGGTGTCGGCCGGCGACGTCTACACCGTCTGACCGCAACCGGCGCCCCGCCCGCGCACTCCCGCGCGGCGACTAGGCTCTCGGAACGTGACGACACGAGAAGACGGTAGGACCGACGATCAGCTCCGCGAGGTTCGGATCACGCGGGGATTCACCAACCACCCGGCGGGTTCGGTGCTGGTGGAGTTCGGCAACACCCGGGTGATGTGCACCGCGAGCGTCGAGGAGGGCGTGCCGCGCTGGCGCAAGGGTTCGGGGCTGGGCTGGCTCACCGCCGAGTACGCGATGCTCCCGGCCGCCACGCACACCCGCAGCGGCCGCGAATCGGTCAAGGGCAAGGTCGGCGGGCGCACCCAGGAGATCAGCCGCCTCGTCGGTCGTTCGCTGCGCGCGTGCATCGACCTCGCCGCGATCGGTGAGAACACCATCGCGATCGACTGCGACGTGCTGCAGGCCGACGGCGGCACCCGCACCGCGGCCATCACCGGCGCCTACGTCGCGCTGGTGGACGCCGTGACCTACCTGCGCGCCGCCGGGCGTCTGGCGGACCCCCAGCCCATCTCGTGCGCCATCGCCGCCGTCAGCGTCGGTGTCGTCGACGGACGTGTGCGCCTGGACCTGCCCTACGAGGAGGACTCGCGCGCCGAGGTCGACATGAACGTCGTCGCGACCGACACCGGCACCCTCGTCGAGATCCAGGGCACCGGAGAAGGTGCCACGTTCCCGCGGTCGACGCTCGACAAGCTGCTCGACTCGGCGCTCGCCGGCTGCGAGCAGCTGTTCGAGATCCAGCAGGCCGCGCTCGCCGAGCCGTACCCGGGCACGCTGCCGGAGCCGGCCGAGCCGAAGAAGAAGGCGTTCGGCAGTTGAGCGGCAGGATCCTGGTAGCCAGCCGCAACGCAAAGAAGCTCGGTGAGCTGCGGCGCGTGCTCGCCGCCGCCGGTATCGACGGCCTCGAGGTGATCGGCCTCGACGAGGTGCCGGAGTTTCCGGAGACCCCGGAGACCGGCGCGACCTTCGAGGACAACGCGCTCGTCAAGGCCCTCGACGGTGCCGCCGCCACTGGCCTGCCGTGCGTCGCCGACGACTCCGGGCTCGAGGTCGATGCCCTGAACGGCATGCCCGGCGTCCTCTCGGCTCGCTGGAGCGGTGCCCACGGAAACGACGACGCGAACACCGCGCTGCTGCTGGGTCAGCTGTCGGACACGCCGGACGAGCGGCGTGGCGCGGCCTTCGTGTCGGCGTGCGCGCTCGCGATCCCGGGCGCGGGCCCGATCGTGGTACGGGGAGAGTGGCGTGGGCGGATCGTCCGCGAGCCGCGCGGCGACAACGGATTCGGCTACGACCCCGTCTTCGAACCCGGTGGTGAGCAGCGGACGTCGGCCGAGTTGTCGCCGCAGGAGAAGGACGCGGCCTCGCACCGCGGACGCGCGCTGGCCCAGTTGGTGCCGGCCCTCGCGCAGCTCGCACGCCGATAGAGACGCACGAAGGGCCCGTCCTGACGGACGGGCCCTTCGTCGTGTGCGGGGTGGGATCAGACCCCGAAGTCGCGCTTCACCTGGACGGTGCGCCAGTGCTCGACGAAGAACGACAGGAACGGGACGGTGCCGGCCAGTAGCGTGCCGATCGTGCGGCTCGCAGGCCAGCGGACCTTCACGGCGAGGTCCATCGTGAGGATCAGGTACACGAAGTACACCCAGCCGTGCACGATCGCGATCCAGGTCGGCAGGTTGTCGACGCCGAAGATGTACTTCGCCACCATCTCGGCGGTGAGCACGAGCAGCCAGATACCGGTCGCGTACGCGAGTACCCGGTAGCGCAGGAGTGCCCCGGCGATCTTCTTCCTGTCGCCCTCCGTGGGCGTCGCCGGCGCGGGCGCGGTGGTCTGCTGTGGGGTGGTCTCGTTCGGGCCGCCGCTCACTTGTCGCTCCTATCGGACTCGCGAGCGGAGAGCCCGGCGAGGTAATCGTTGTACTCGAGCATCTGCCGAGACTCGGGATCATCGACGTCGTCGGACGACGTCCGCGCCTTCGGGCGCTCGGGAAGCAGCCCGTCGGGGACGTCGGTCGGTTCGTCCGCGGCCGCCTGCTCGTCGGCCTCGGCTCCGCCGTCCTCGAGCTGGACGAAGCGGCGGTATGCGTAGACGACGAATGCTGCGAACAGCGGCCACTGGAACGCGTAGCCCAGGTTCTGGCCGGTGCCGCCGGCCGCTTCGAATCGCGTCCACTGCCACCAGCCGAGCGCGAGGCATCCGGCGGCCGCGACGATCACCAACACGATCAGCGCGGGGCGTCGTTTTCGAACGGTTCTGGCCACACATCGACGGTACCCGAGGTGGGGAGCCTCCCCGTAGGGGTGCCTGGTGGTACTCGTCACCCGCAGTGCACCTGTCGGCCACCCCGCGCGGGGTCGGTCGGCCCGCATTTCACTCACCCGTCGGCGTCTGGCAGAATGAACCGCTGTTCGTCGCATCCGGTTACGCACCGCGCGACGGTCACAGGAGAGAGGCAAAACCGGACCCGCCACCCTGGCAGGTCGCCGAATTGCACGTGACACGTGTGCACTGGTGTGCGCACTGAAGGAGATACGCAGCAGTGGCTGTCAAGATCAAGCTCACCCGCCTCGGCAAGATCCGCAACCCGCAGTACCGGATCATCGTCGCGGACTCTCGCACCCGCCGCAACGGCCGTGCGATCGAGACCATCGGCAAGTACCACCCCAAGGAAGAGCCCTCGCTGATCGAGATCGATTCCGAGCGCGCTCAGTACTGGCTGGGTGTCGGCGCACAGCCGACCGAGCCGGTCGAGAACCTGCTGAAGATCACCGGTGACTGGCAGAAGTTCAAGGGCCTGCCGGGCACCGAGGGCACCCTGAAGACCAAGGAAGCCAAGCCGTCCAAGCTGGAGCTGTTCCAGGCTGCGCTGGCGCAGGCCGAGAACGAGCCGGTTTCCGAGGCCATCACCCCCAAGAAGAAGAAGGCCGCGAAGGAAGAGGCCGAGGCTCCTGCTGCCGACGCCGAGTCCACCGAGGCTGCCGAGTAATGAGCGCCGTTGTCGCCGATGCCGTGGAGCATCTCGTCCGTGGGATCGTCGCCAACCCCGACGACGTTCGCGTCGAGCTGATCACGGGGCGTCGGGGACGCACCGTCGAGGTGCATGTGCACCCCGACGATCTCGGTAAGGTGATCGGTCGCGGTGGTCGTACCGCGACCGCCCTGCGGACCCTGGTCTCCGGTATCGGGGGCCGTGGGATCCGCGTCGACGTCGTCGACACCGATCAGTAGTACGGCAGTGGAGCTCGTCGTAGGCCGCATCGCCAAGTCGCACGGCATCAAGGGAGAGCTGGTCGTCGAGGTTCGCACTGACGAGCCCGGCGAGCGGTTCGCCGTCGGCGCCGAACTGCGTGGCCGCAAGCCGCGCGAGCAGAAGCTGCGCACATTCACGGTGGAAGCCGCCCGGGAGCATTCCGGGCGGCTTCTGCTGCGCCTTCACGGTGTCGCGGATCGCACCGCTGCGGACGAGTTGCGCGGCACGCTGTTCCTGATCGACACCGCCGAACTGACCCCGTCCGACGATCCGGACGAGTTCTACGATCACGAGCTCGAGGGCCTGGCTGTGCGTATCGCCGCCGGACGACCCGACGCGGGCACGCCGGTGGGCACCGTGATCGAGGTATTGCATTCCGCTGCAGGCGAATTGCTGTCCGTTCGCCCGGAAGGGCAGACGTCGGGCGAACTGTTGATCCCGTTCGTCACGGCAATCGTGCCGACGATCTCGATCGCCGACGGCGTGATCGAGATCGATCCGCCGGAGGGCCTGTTGGACCCCGACTTCGGCGACAGCCGAAACGAGGAGTGACCGAACCGCCGTGCGTCTCGACGTAGTCACGATCTTCCCCGAGTACCTCGAGCCGCTGCGTGCTGCGCTGCTCGGCAAGGCGATCGACAAGGGGCTCATCTCCGTCGGCGTCCACGATCTGCGGCGCTGGACCCACGACGTGCACAAGGCCGTCGACGATTCCCCGTACGGCGGCGGACCCGGCATGGTCATGAAGCCGACCGTGTGGGGCGACGCACTCGACGAGGTGCTCACCGACGACGACGGTGAACCCGATTCCGAGGCCCTGCTCGTCGTCCCCACTCCCGCCGGCGTGCCGTTCACCCAGGCCACCGCGCACCGTTGGGCCGAGGAGAAGCACCTGGTGTTCGCGTGCGGCCGGTACGAGGGCATCGATCAGCGGGTGTTCGACGACGCGTCCCGACGGGTGCGTGTCGAAGAGGTCTCGATCGGCGACTATGTCCTGATCGGTGGCGAGGCCGCGGTTCTCGTGATGGTCGAGGCCGTGGTCCGGCTGCTGCCCGGTGTCCTCGGCAATCAGCAGTCGCACCAAGAGGATTCGTTCTCCGACGGATTGCTCGAGGGTCCCAGCTACACCCGTCCGGTGAGCTGGCGCGGACTCGACGTCCCGCCGGTGCTGCTGTCCGGCGATCACGCGAAGGTCGCGGCCTGGCGTCGGGCGCAGTCGTTGCAGCGCACGGCCGAGCGTCGCCCCGATCTCCTTTCCTGATCGGTTTCTCGAGCCCGCCCGAACATCATTGACCCGCAGCGGTCCCCGCGAGTAGGCATGAACTCGAGGTGACCGGCAATGACTGATGTCGACTATTGCGTCGTGGGGGCCGGATTTGCGGGGTTGACCGCGGCGCTACGCCTGAAACAGGCGGGCCGCTCGATCACGGTGCTCGAGGCGCGCGACCGGATCGGGGGCCGCACCTTCACCGAGACCCGCGACGACGGTGTGTGGATCGATCGCGGCGGGGCGTGGATCGGTCCCGGGCAGGACCGGATCCACGCGTTGATGACCGAATTCGGCGTCCCGAGCTACCGCCAGTACACCGACGGCGACGCGATGATGATGGTGGACGGCAAGAAGTATCGCTACCAGGGCACCATCCCGATGACGATGAGTCCGTGGGCCGTCGCCAATCTGGGGGCGGTGTTCCTCGAACTCGGTGAGCTGTGCAAGTCGATACCGCTGGATGCGCCGTGGGAAGCGAAACGCGCCGCGGAATGGGACCGGATCAGTCTCGCCAAGTGGCTCGACGACAACGTGCTCTCGAAGCCGGCCCACGAACTCCTCGAGATGGCGATCGCCGGCTGCTACACGTCGGCCGCGTCGGAGGTCTCGTTCCTGTTCGTGCTGTACCAGATGGCGTCGGGTGGCGGGCCGTCGTTCGTGCTCGGAGTGAGGGATGCCGCGCAGGACGCCCGCCCGGTGGGCGGCATGGGTGCGATCTATCGGCCGATGGCCGCCGAACTGGGGCGCTCGCTGCACCTGTCGCAGCCTGTGCGCGTGATCGAACAGGACACGGACGGGGTGACGGTCCGCAGCGACCAGGTGACGGTGCGGGCCCGCCGGGCGATCGTCGCGGTGCCGCTGGCGATCGCGGGTCAGATCCGCTACGAGCCGTTGCTGCCGGTAGATCGGACGTTCCTGCACCAGCGGATGCCGAGCGGATCGATTCTCAAGGTCGCGGTCCTCTACGACGAGCCGTTCTGGCGCGCCGACGGGTTGTCGGGGCAGTCCGCGGCGCCGGGTTCGGCGGCCATGGTGACGGTCGACGCTGGCACCGACGCCGCGCGGCCGGGAATCATGTGCGTCATAGTGGAGGGGCCGCAGGCCCGCGCGCTCGGCCGGATGACCCCCGCGGACCGGCGCGGCGCCGTTGTGGCCGCCCTCATCGAGCGGTTCGGGCCGCAGGCCGCCGCGCCGGTCGACTACGTCGAGCAGGACTGGACCACCGAGCGGTACTCGGGCGGCGGGATGCTCAGCCACGCCCCGACCGGGGTTCTCACCGAATTCGGTCCGGCGCTGCGCGCGTCGTGCGGCCGCATCCACTGGGCGGGCACCGAGAGTTCGGCGGTGATGTGCGGGTGGGTCGACGGAGCGGTGCGGTCCGGGGAGCGTGCTGCCCGTGAGGTGATCGCCGCGGAGGATCTCGTCGGGGCGGCGCGCGCCGACTAGTCGATCCGCCTCTGCGGGAACAGGGTTCGGGCCGCGTCGGTGATCGTCTCGCGCGCATGCGCGGCGCTGGCGTCGTCGACGGCGGCGGTCAGCGAGGTGTCCGGGTAGTAGTCGGTGTCCTCATCCCCGTAGTCCAGATCCTCGCGGGACAGCAGCACCAACACGTAGCGGTCGTCGGCGCCGACGATCCCGGTCGACAGGTGGGTCCAGCGATCGTCCAGGCAGCACATCCAGCCCTGCTTTACGGCCTTGACGGTCTCGTCGGGCAGGCCGTCGGGAATGCCGAACCGCTGGTCGTAGCCGTCCGCCGCGGTCGGGTGCGAGTTGCGCAGGTAACCGAGCAGCTCGTCGCGGTGCGGGGCGTCGAGCCCGCCGCGGCCGTCGAGCACCGCGGAGTAGTAGCCGACCAGGTCGGCGGCGGTCGTCTCGGTGTTCCACCAGTTGTCGTCGTAGGGCGCCGACGTCGTCGACAGGGCGTATCGGGACGCCACGTCGAGCACGAGATCGGAGGCGCCGTACTCGTTCCACAGTTCGTTCGCGGCGTCGTCGTCGGAGTCCTCGAGCATCCGCGCGACGAGGGTGTGCTCGTCCTCGGACAGTTCCAATTCGTCGGTGGACTCGCGGTAGAGGAGGTCGTCGGCGATGAACAGCTTCGCGACGGATGCGGTCGCGAACGGCTCGGTGTCGGCGAACGAGACGTAACGGTTCTGGTGCCGGTCCAGCAGAGCCAGGGTGAGGTCGGCGCCCCGGTCGGCGGCGTCGGAGACGGCCTTGCCGATCCGGCCCTCGAGGGTGGTCGGGACCGGATCCGAATCGACGGTCGCCGCCTGCACGGTGGCGTGCCGGCTGTCGGGGGTCGCGTCACCCGTCGTCTGCGCCGCGCACGAGGCGAGCACGCCCACCGCGAGGCACACGCCGCCGAGGCGTCGCGCCCGTCCTGCCACCGGTTCCTCCCGCGATCCGTTCGCCGGGCTCATGACCGACGCCTCGGACAGGCTAGCGGTAGGGTCGATCGCCGTGACGACTGCTCTCAAATCCGTGAACCAGCGCATCGCCGAAGAGCTCGACGTACGGGAGGGTCAGGTCGCCGCGGCCGTCGACCTCCTGGACGGCGGCGCCACGGTTCCGTTCATCGCCCGGTACCGCAAGGAGGTCACCGGCGGCCTCGACGACGCGCAGCTGCGCCAGCTCGAGGAGCGGCTGCGCTACCTGTGGGAACTCGACGACAGGCGGGTCGCGATCCTCGAGTCGATCCGCTCCCAGGACAAGCTCGACGCCGCACTCGAGCAGCAGATCATGCTCGCCGACACCAAGGCCCGGCTCGAGGACATCTACCTGCCGTACAAGCCCAAGCGGCGCACCAAGGCGCAGATCGCGCGCGAGGCCGGGCACGAACCGGTGGCCGATGCACTGATCGGTGACCCGACCGTCGATCCCGCCCGGTACGACGCCGAGCAACTCGAGGGTGCCCGCGCGATCCTCGTGGAGCGGTTCGCGGAGGACGCCGACCTCGTCGGTGAGCTGCGCGAGCTGATGTGGGCCCGCGGGCAGGTGGAGTCGTCGGTCCGCAAGGGCAAGGAGACCGAGGGCGCCAAGTTCGCCGACTACTTCGAGTTCTCCGAGCCGTTCGAGAAGCTGCCCTCGCACCGCATCCTCGCGATGTTCCGCGGCGAGAAGGAGGAGATCCTGTCGCTGACGCTCGCGTCGGATCGCGAGCCGCTCGAGCCGGGGGAGACCAGCCTCTACGAGGGCCGGATCGCGTCCCGCTTCGGGATCGCCGACCGTGGCCGTCCGGCCGACCGCTGGCTGCTCGACACCGTCCGTTGGGCATGGAAGACGAAGATGCTGATCACCCTCGGCATCGACACCCGGATGCGGCTGCGCCAGTCCGCCGAGAAGGACGCCGTCGACGTGTTCGCGGCCAACCTCAAGGACCTGCTGCTCGCGGCGCCGGCCGGCACCCGCGCGACGATGGGCCTGGACCCCGGCTTCCGCACCGGCACCAAGGTCGCGGTCGTCGACGCCACCGGCAAGGTCGTCGCGCACGACACCATCTACCCGCACCAGCCGCACAACAAGTGGGACCAGTCGCTCGCGACCCTGGCCGCGCTCGCCGCCAAGCACGGCGTCGAACTCGTCGCGATCGGCAACGGCACCGCATCGCGTGAGACGGACGCGCTTGCCGCCGAACTGATCTCGAAGTTCCCCGAGGCCGGCCTGACGAAGGTGATGGTCTCCGAGGCGGGCGCGTCGGTGTACTCGGCGTCGGCGTACGGGTCGCAGGAGCTGCCAGACCTCGACGTCTCGATCCGGGGCGCGGTGTCGATCGCGCGGCGTCTGCAGGATCCGCTCGCCGAGTTGGTGAAGATCGACCCCAAGTCGATCGGTGTCGGCCAGTACCAGCACGACGTGTCCGAGACGATGCTCGCGCGCTCGCTCGGCGCGGTCGTCGAGGACGCTGTGAACGCGGTCGGCGTGGACGTCAACACCGCGTCGGTGCCGCTGCTGTCGCGGGTGTCGGGCATCGCCGGTTCGCTCGCCGAGAGCATCGTCGCGTTCCGCGACCAGAACGGTCCGTTCCGCAGCCGCAAGGGGCTCAAGGACGTGCCGCGACTCGGGCCGAAGGCGTTCGAGCAGTGCGCCGGCTTCCTACGGATCCCGAACGGTGACGACCCGCTCGACGCGTCCAGCGTGCACCCCGAGGCATACCCCGTGGTGCGCCGGATCGTGCAGTCCTCCGGCTCGGGGGTGGGGGAGTTGGTCGGCAACACCGCCGTCCTGCAGAAGCTGCGGCCGGCCGACTTCGTCGACGAGAAGTTCGGTCTGCCGACCGTCACCGACATCATCGCCGAGCTGGACAAGCCGGGCCGCGACCCGCGCCCGGAGTTCAAGACGGCCACGTTCGCGGCCGGGATCGAGAAGGTCGCGCACCTGAAGCCCGGCATGGTGCTCGAGGGCGTCGTGACCAACGTGGCCGCGTTCGGCGCGTTCGTCGACGTGGGCGTCCACCAGGACGGCCTGGTGCACGTGTCGGCGATGTCGCGCACGTTCGTCAGCGACCCGCGCGAGGTCGTCAAGTCCGGTGACGTCGTGAAGGTCAAGGTGCTCGAGGTCGACGTCGAACGCCAGCGCATCGGGCTGACGTTGCGCCTCGACGACGAGGTCGGTGCCCCGAACGGGCCGCGCGGCGGACAGCGTCAGGGCGGTCAGCGTCCGGGTGGCCAGGGCAACGGCGGTCAGCGTCAGAGTGGTCAGCGGCAGGGTGGTCAGGGTCGCGGTGGCCAGGGCCAGGGCCAGGGCCGGGGCCGGGACCGGCGCGCCGAACAGCGGCCCGCGAGCGGCTCGATGGCGGACGCGCTGCGCAAGGCCGGTTTCGGCAAGTAGCGGTGAGACCGAAGGAGCCCCGGGACCGGTGTCCCGGGGCTCCTTCGCGGTCTGGGGATTCAGTAACCGCCGATGCCCGTGCCGATCAGCATCACGCCGATCACCAGCAGCAGGACCGCCATCACCGCGGCGTTGTTGGCGGTCAGCCACGTCTTCAGGTTGTTCAGCCACGAGGTCGCGCGCTCGCGCATGGTGAAGTAGCCGATCACGGGGACGGCCACCGTGCACGCCGCGAGCACCGTGAACACCACTCCCGCGACGACGATCGTGCCGACGGGTGCGCCGAGCTGAGACACCGCGACCGCGGCACCGACGATCATCAACAGGTTCTTCGGGTTGATCGCCGACAGGGCGAAGCCGAGCCCGAGCGCTTTGACGGGTGTCACCTTGTCGATCGCGGCGAGCCACCCCGGCATCGACGGTTCCTCGCCGGGGGCCGGACGTCCCCGCCACTGCTTCACGGCCAGGGCCAGCAACAGGGCGCCGAGGACGATCCGGATGGTCGCGGTCACGGCGTTGCCGTCCGAGTTCGACGACAGGTCTATCGCGCTGCCGATCACCACGAACAGTGCGTACGCAACCGCAATCCCGAGGATCCAGCCCGCGAGGAAGGTTGTCGCGGTGCTTCCGGCGCGAGGTGTGAGCAGCATCAGAATCGTCGCGATGATCGGAATCGGACTGATCGCGACGCCGACGGCGAGGGGGAGCACGTCCCCGATAGCGGTACCCATCCTCGAATGTTGGCAGCGAAGGCCCCGGCGCGGCCCACCCGTTGTGGGTGAATCGCCGGATCCGACTCCGGCTTTCGCGGTACCCGAACAGATGGAAAGCTCATCGTTCATGCAGCCGATCGCGTCAGTACCCACAGACTCCTCCGGTGCGCCGAAGAACATGGTGTGGGTCCCCGGGGGAACGTTCTGGATGGGATCGGAGGATTTCTACCCGGAGGAGCGTCCGGTCCATCAGGTCAGCATCGACGGCTTCTGGATGGACACCCACCAGGTGACGGTCGCCGAGTTCAGGCGCTTCGTGAAGGCCACCGGCCACGTGACGACCGCGGAGCTCGCGCCCGATCCGGCCGACTACCCCGACGCCGACCCGGCGCTGCTCGTCCCCGGTTCGCTCGTGTTCACCCCGCCCGACCGACCGGTCTCGCTCGACAACTACCAGCAGTGGTGGTCGTGGGTGCCGGGCGCGGACTGGCGGCATCCGGAAGGCCCCGGCAGCAACGTCGGGGGCCGCGAGCGGCACCCCGTCACACATGTCTCCTACACCGACGCGCTCGCGTACGCGGCGTGGTCGGGCAAGGAACTGGCAACCGAGGCCGAATGGGAGTTCGCGGCGCGCGGCGGACTCGACCGCAAGACATACGTGTGGGGCGACGAGTTCACGCCGGGCGGCAGGCATCAGGCGAACACGTGGCAGGGACAGTTCCCGTGGGAGAACCTGGCGGAGGACGGATTCGTCGGCACGTCGCCGGTCGGCAGTTTCCGGCCCAACGGCTACGGCCTCGACGACATGGCAGGCAACGTGTGGGAGTGGACCACCGACTTCCACACCGTCGACCACAGCGCGTCCGGCAGGAACGTCGCGCCCGCGTCGTCGTGCTGCATTCCGCGCAACCCGCGCGTGGAGGTAGGCGAGGCGCGTGACGGCGAGGTGTACCCGCGCCGGGTGATCAAGGGCGGATCGCACCTGTGCGCGCCCAACTACTGCGTGCGCTACCGTCCGGCGGCCCGACAGGGGGAAACCGAGGAGACGTCCACCTGCCACATCGGGTTCCGCTGCATCGTCCGTGGTCGGGTCCCTTCCTGATGCGACACTGGCTCGAACGGGAGATCATCGCCAACGGTCGGCTCCCGCTGCTGTTCTTCCTCCTCGGATTCCTGCTCGCGTTCCTTTTCATCCGGGTCAGCGTCCGGATGATCCGAGCCGAGGTGCGGTGGTGGCCCGGGAACATCACCCCGGGCGGGCAGCACATCCATCACGTCGTGTTCGGGGTGGTGACGATGTTCGCCTCGGGCGTCGCGCTGATCGCGGTGTACGAGAACGCGACGCAGGCGACCGGTGCGGTGATCGCCACGTTCTTCGGGATCGGCGCGGCCCTCGTCCTCGACGAGTTCGCCCTGATCTTCTACCTCAAGGACGTGTACTGGTCCGATCAGGGCCGGGCGTCGGTGGACGCGGTCTTCGTCGCGCTCGCGGTGACCGGGTTGCTGCTGCTCGGATTCCAGCCGCTCGAACTGCTCGATATCACCGAGTGGCGCGAGGATCCGCACGTCGCGGTCCGGGTGACCATCGTGGTTCTCGCGGTCGTCAACCTGGCCCTGGCCGCGATCGTCATCCTCAAGGGCAAGATCTGGACGGGACTCGTCGGGCTGTTCGTGTTCCCGATCCTGTTGGTCGGCGCGATCCGGCTGAGCCGGCCCGGCGCGCCGTGGGCGAGATGGCGATATACGGCGAAGCCCCGCCGGATGCAGCGCGCGATCGAGCGTGAGAAGCGGTTCCGTCGCCCGATGATCCGGGCGAAGATCTATGTGCAGGACCTTGTCGCAGGTAAACCGAGCGTCGAGCATGCGCTGACGGCCACCGAGGCGGAGCTCGAGCGCACCGTGCAACCCGCACCGGCGCCGATTTCCACGCATGGTGCGGCGTCTGGCACAATGGTCGGGTTGCCTGGTGAAGGCGACTCAACTTGATCTGAGCACGAACCAGTCGAGCCACGGCCGCTCGGTTCCTCTGCTCCTGCGAAAAACGCAAGGATGGAACAACCATGAACACCTTGGATTTCCTGGACGCCAAGTCCCTCCGCAACGATATTCCGGAGTTCCGCGCCGGTGACACCCTGAACGTGCACGTCAAGGTCATCGAGGGCTCGAAGGAGCGCGTGCAGGTCTTCAAGGGCGTCGTGATCCGCCGCCAGGGCGGCGGCGTTCGCGAGACCTTCACCGTCCGCAAGATCTCGTTCGGCGTCGGCGTCGAGCGCACCTTCCCGGTCCACAGCCCCAACCTGGCCCAGATCGAGGTCGTCACCCGCGGTGACGTCCGTCGCGCCAAGCTGTACTACCTGCGCGACCTGCGCGGCAAGGCTGCGAAGATCAAGGAAAAGCGCTGAGCTTCGACGCTCTGAGCTACTTCGGTTGGCCCGGCACCGCTTTCACGCGGTGTCGGGCTAATCTGTCTCAGTGGCAGATGCACCGCAGGACCCGGCCGTGACGTCGGACGCGAATGACGGAGACGGCGCCGAAAAGCGCTCACGTCGGGGCAAGGCGAAGAAGCCCCGCTCGTTCTGGCGCGAGATACCGATCCTCATCCTCGTCGCGTTGGTGCTGAGTTTCCTGTTGCAGACGTTCATCGCGCGGGTGTACCTCATTCCGTCCGAGTCGATGGAACCCACGCTGCACGGCTGCCCCGGCTGCACGGGTGACCGCATCGTCGTCGAGAAGATCAGCTACCGCTTCGGCGACCCGAAGCCCGGGGACGTCATCGTCTTCCGCGGCCCGGATTCGTGGTCGGAGCGGTACGAGTCGACGCGTTCGTCGAACCCCGTGAAACGTGGCGCGCAGGAACTCGGATCCATGGTCGGACTCGTCCCGCCGGACGAGAATGATCTCGTGAAGCGTGTCATCGCCACCGGTGGGCAGAGGGTGGAGTGCTGCGACGACCAGGGCCGTGTCCTGGTCGACGGCAAACCGCTCGACGAGCCGTACATCACCATGGACTTCCCGTTCATCCCGGGCGTGCAGACGTGCGATACCGCGGTGAAGTCGGCCCGCTGCTTCGGTCCCGTCACCGTCCCCGAGGGCAACCTGTGGATGATGGGTGACAACCGCAGTAACTCGGCGGACTCGCGCTACCACGTCTCCGACGAACGCCAAGGCACGATCCCGATCGACAACGTGATCGGCAAGGCGACATTCATCGTGCTGCCGCCGTCACGCTGGGGCAAGATCTCGTCCCCCGACATTCAGCAGCAGTGAGTACCTGGCCACCGAGAACCGTCATTCGCAGAGCATCCGGCTTGCGGACCATGGAGTCTGCACTGGTGCGATGCGGTCTGGGGCCCGTGGCCGGCGTCGACGAGGCCGGACGCGGCGCCTGCGCGGGACCGCTGGTCGTCGCGGCGTGTGTGCTCGGACCCAAGCCGCACGCGGCCCTGGCCGGGCTGGACGATTCGAAGAAGCTCACCGAGAAGGTCCGTGAGGAGCTGTTCCCGGTGATCAAGCGGCTCGCGGTGGCGTGGAGTGTCGTCGAGATCCCCGCCGCCGAGATCGACCGGATCGGGGTCCACGTCGCGAACATCGAGGGGATGCGCCGGGCGGTCGCCGGACTGTCGGTGCCGCCCGGCTACGTCCTCACCGACGGATTCCGGGTGCCGGGTCTGCCGGCGCCGTCGTTGCCGGTGATCGGGGGCGACGCCGCGGCCGCGTGCATCGCGGCGGCGAGCGTTCTCGCGAAGGTCACCCGTGATCGGACGATGGTCGCGATGGACGAGGAACTGCCCGGGTACGGTTTTGCCGGGCACAAGGGTTACAGCACAGCGGTGCACACGGCCGCGCTCCACGAACTGGGGCCGAGCCGTGAGCACCGGATGTCGTACGCGAATGTAGCCGCGGCGAGCCGCGAGTTCGAATCGGCGGGGAGCCACGGATTCGGGTCCGCGGGGTAGGTGCGGGATGATGAGTTTTCACAACAACGCAGGAGGACGTCGAGGCCGATGAGTGCCGAGGATCTCGAGAAATACGAAACCGAGATGGAACTGTCGCTGTACCGCGAGTACCGGGACATCGTCGGTCAGTTCTCGTACGTCGTGGAGACCGAGCGCCGGTTCTATCTCGCGAACTCCGTGGAGTTGCTGCCGCACAGCGCGGACGGCGAGATCTACTTCGAGGTGCGGATGTCCGACGCCTGGGTGTGGGACATGTACCGGCCTGCTCGCTTCGTGAAGTACGTGCGGGTCATCACGTTCAAGGACGTGAACATCGAGGAGCTGGAGAAGTCCGACCTGCGACTGCCGGACAACGGTCTGGGCTGATCGTTCGAGTTTCCGAGAGCCGCGCATCTTCCGGGGTGCGCGGCTCTCGTGTGTTCGAAGGGTGGTTGTCCACAGCTCCCGACCCATCCACAGGGCAATCTGTTCTCCCTGTTCGGGGTTCCGCCGCGCCGAGGGGTGACGGGCACAGTCTTCGTCACCGGCGGGAGGTTCCGGCCGGGTGAGGGGGAAGCCCGGATGGGACGCAATATCGCGTTGGGCGCGATGGGGGAGGAAATCGCGGCCCGCGTGCTGACGGACGCGGGCCTGCAGATCCTGGACCGGAACTGGCGGTGCCGCCACGGAGAACTGGACGTGGTGGCCGCGGACGGCGACACCGTGGTGTTCGTGGAGGTGAAGACTCGGTCGGGGCTGGGATTCGGGAGTCCGGCGGAGGCGGTGACCTATGCCAAGCAGAGGCGGATCCGGATGTTGGCCCAGCGCTGGCTGTCCGCGTCCGAGAAGCACTGGCCGAATGTGCGATTCGATGTGGTGTCGGTGCTCGTGGCTCGGCATCGGGAGCCCGAGGTCACGCACCTGGTGGCGGTGTTCTGATGGCGCTCGGGCGTGCTCACTCGGTGGCGGTGAGCGGGGTCGACGGGCAGATCGTGGAGATCGAGGCGGACATCGGCCGCGGACTGCCCGGGGTGCATCTGGTGGGGTTGCCGGACACTGCGCTGCAGGAGTCTCGGGATCGGGTGCGGGCGGCGGTCACCAACTCCGGCGAGAAGTGGCCCGAATCGCGGGTGACGCTGGCACTGTCGCCGGCGACGCTTCCGAAGGTGGGCAGCGTCTACGACCTCGCCTTGGCGTGCGCCGTGCTCGACGCCGCCCGGCAGGTTCCGCGGACGCGCCTCGCGAAGACGGTGCTGTTGGGCGAGTTGGCGCTCGACGGCCGGCTGCGCACGGTCCGCGGCGTGCTGCCCGCAGTGTTGGCGGCGAAGAACGCGGGATGGTCGACGGTGGTGGTCCCGGTCCAGGCGCTGGCGGAGGCCGGGTTGGTCGACGGAATCGAGGTTCTGGGCGCCGACCGTCTCACCGCGGTCACGCTGTGGCTGCAGGGCAAGGGGACGTTGTCCGCACCCGCGCCGTTCGACACCGGGGCGTCGTCGTCGCGCGCCGACCTCAGCGAGGTCGTGGGACAGGCGGAGGCGCGGTGGGCGATCGAGGTGGCGGCCGCCGGTGCCCACCACCTGATGCTCACCGGTCCACCCGGCATCGGGAAGACGATGCTCGCGCAGCGGCTACCGGGTGTGCTGCCGGCGCTGACCGAGCCGGAGGCGCTGGAGGTCACGGCGATTCACTCCGTGGCCGGGCTGCTCACGTCGGAGCGCCCGCTCATCACCGAGCCGCCGTTCATCGCGCCGCACCACACGTCTTCGGTGAGCGCGCTGGTGGGCGGTGGCAGCGGGATGGCGCGACCGGGGGCGGTCAGCCGCGCGCACCGAGGAATCCTGTTCCTGGACGAGTGCGCCGAGATGGGAACCAAGGCGCTCGAGGCCCTGCGGACGCCGTTGGAGGACGGGGAGGTTCGCATCGCCAGGCGGGACGGGGTCGCGCGCTACCCGGCGCGGTTCCAGTTGGTGCTCGCCGCGAACCCGTGTCCGTGCGCACCGGCGCGTGAGGTGGACTGCGTGTGCGCGCCCACGGTCCGGCGCCGCTACCTGGGTCGGCTCTCCGGACCGTTGCTGGACCGGGTCGACCTGCGCATCCGGATGAAGGCCGTGGCGACCGGGGCGTTGATGGACGAGGTGGGTGAGACCACCGAGCAGGTGCGCGGTCGGGTGGCCGCCGCCCGGGCCGCGGCCGGCGAACGGTGGCGGTCCTACGAATGGCGGACCAACGCGGAGGTGCCGGGCCCGGCTCTGCGGCAACGGTTCCGGCTGCCGCGAGAGGCGCTCGTACCGCTCGAGAAGGCGCTGCGCCTGGGCGCCGTCACCGCACGCGGCGCGGACCGTGCGCTGCGGGTGGCGTGGACCCTCGGCGACCTCGCTGGCCTGGACTCACCGGGCCGCGACCAGGTCTCGACGGCGCTCGAGTTCCGGGACCGGGGTGTGGCATGAGTGGGCACGATCCGCGGTTGTCGGCGTGGGCGTATCTGTCGAAGGTGGTGCAGGGGTCGTGTCCACCGCTCGCGGAGTTGGTCTCGGCGGTCGGCCCAGTCGACGCGGCGCGGGCGGTGCGCGAGCGGGATCTGTCGAGCTTCCTGGATCGGCGGACGTCGGCGCGGGCGCACATCGACACGGCGGCCCGGGATCTGGATCTGCTCGCGGCCATGGGCGGTCGTCTGGTGACGCCCGACGACGACGAGTGGCCGCGGTGGCGACTGCTGGCGTTCGACGCACTCGGTGACGGCCGCGACGACGGCGGCCCGCTGGCGCTGTGGGTGCTGGGGGATCGACCGCTCGACGAGCTGGTGGCCCGGTCGGTGGCGGTCGTCGGTACGCGGGCGGCGAGCTCCTACGGCGAGCACGTCACCGCCGAGATCGTCGGCGATCTCGCGGCCGACGGGTGGACGGTGGTGTCGGGGGCGGCGTTCGGGATCGACGCCGCCGCGCATCGGGCGGCGCTGGGCTCGGGTGGTCTCACGGTCGCGGTCCTCGCGTGCGGGGTGGATCGGGCCTATCCCGCCGGGCACGGGCGGTTGCTGCAGCAGATCGCGCGTGACGGCGCGGTGATCAGCGAGTATCCGCCCGGCACGACCCCGGCCCGGTATCGATTCCTGGCCCGGAACCGGTTGGTGGCGGGCCTGTCCGACGGCGTCGTGGTGGTCGAGGCGGGCTGGCGCAGCGGGGCGCGGAACACCGCCACGTGGGGCCGGCGGCTGGGCCGTCCCGTGCTGGCGGTGCCGGGACCGGTGACGTCCGCGGCGTCGACCGGGTGTCACCGGATGATCCGGGAGGGAGAGGCCCGCCTGGTCGCGAGCGCGAAGGACATCGTGGAGGAGGCCGGGCCGATTGGTGTCGATGGTGGCGAGGCTGCCGGCGGCGGGGCGGTGCGCGCTCTCGACGCGCTCACCGGCGATGCGGCCGCGGTGTACGAGGCGCTGCCGGGCAGCGGTACCCGGGGCACCCGCGAGCTGTCGGAGGAGTCGGGGCTACCGGTGGCGCGGGTGCGGGCCCTGCTGCCGGTGCTGGAACTCGACGGATTCGTCGGGTCGGACGAGACGGGCTGGTTCCGGTGGTGACGGGAAGGCGCCGGCCACCGAGTGTGCCGACCGCCGGATCACGCCTCGCGCATCATCACGTCCTTGATCCGGCGGAGGCGATCGGGATCGGCCTCGCTGCCGGTCCGGCCGACCAGTGTGGTCAAGGTGGTGATGACGGGTTCGCCGGTGTCGTCCGACACGATGTTCTTCGTCACGATGATGTCGCTGCCGGCCGTCTGCCGAAACGACTCGAGTGAGACGTCGACCGTCAACCGGTCGCCTGCGCGCATCGGGCGGTGGATCACCAGTTTCTGGTCCGTCTGGAGAATCTGGCTCAGGTCGAATCCGGTGATGATCTGTTCGAGCAGGTACTTCTGGGCAATGGCCCCGATGACCGAGACGAAGGTGAGCGGCGCGATCAGTGCCGAATGGCCGAGCGCGCGTGCGGCTTCCTCGTCGTAGTGCGCGGGATGGGTGTTCTGGACGGCGGTCGCGTACTCGCGAACCTTCTCCCGGCCCACCTCGTAGTAGTCGGGCATGCGGTAGCTGTAGCCCACCAGACGCTCGGCGCGTGAGGCGCGGTTGTCGGTGGGTTCGGCTGATCGGGTCACAGATCGAGTGTGACGGAAGAACGGTTCCGGCGTCCGATATCGGACGTGGATGGACACAAGCGGCCTCGGATCGTTTCCATACGGAAACGATCCGAGGTCACTGGGTAGCAAGGTGCACCGCATGCGGTCCGGTGATCGCCTACAGTCGCGTCATGGCTACCGTCTGGACCGTCCCCGAAGACATCACCCGAGTGCTGCTGGCCGCACCGGGAATCCGCGATTTCCTCACGGACGACGAGGGGCGGGGCGTGGCGAGCGACCCCAAGGTGCGGCTCGCCGAGTTCACCGCGGTCGTCAACTCGCTGCAGGACAACGCCGGGCGCACCTTCACGTCGGTGCGCGACGCGTCCGGGGTGCTGTTCGACGGGCCCGCCGGCGGCGTCGTGGTCTCCGATGCGCTCCGGCTCGCCGTCATGCGGGTGATCACCGCCGAGCCCCGCGAGCGTAAGCCGTCGCCCAACCCGCTTCCGGCCCGCGTGGTCGAGAACCTGGGCGTGTACGTCTACGCGCTGCGGGACCCCCGTGACCGCTCGATCTTCTACGTCGGCGCGGGACGCGGCAATCAGGTCTACGCGCATGCATGGGATGCGTTGGGGGAGGCGGGCACGCTCGACTCCGAGAATGTCGGGGACGCGGATCGCGACGAGACCCGCACCGCCTGGACTCGCCGGATCCGCGACATCTATGCGGCCGGGCATTCGGTGGATCACCTCATTCTGCGACACCGGTTGGAGGCGGCCCACGACACCGTCGGCGCGGCACGGGAGGCGGCGCATCTGGTGACCGACGCACTGCGTCAGCTCGAGCACCGGCCGCAGCATCCGGTGTTGACGAACCTCGCCGGTGAACCGATGGACCTCGAGAAGCGGGCCATGTCCGTCGAGGAATTGGCCGTGCAGTACGCGGCTCTGCCCGCGCCGGAACTGCCGGTGCCGGGTGCTCTGGTGCGAGTTCCCGCCGCGGCCGGCGCGGGGTTGTCCGCGGACGATCTGTACGCGGCGGCCCGGGGGCCGTGGCGCGCCGGGTCGGCCGCCCGCAACATCGCCGATCTTCCGGTGATCGTGTTCGCGGACAACATCGTTCGGGCTGTCTACCGCGCCACCTCCTGGGAAGGTGTGGGTCCGACCACCGATCAGCTGTGGCGGTTCACCGGTTCTGTCGACGCCGAGCTCGAGGCGAAGTTCGTCGGAACCCGGGTCACTCCGGATCGCGCGGGACTCAAGGCATGGCCGACCCACGGCTGGGTGCAGCGACTCACGCTGGCCCGCCCGCACGGCCGCTGACGGCGCGCGACCACTGTCCGCGCGGTCTGTATGGTAGTTAGGTAAAGCTAACCAATTGCTGTTTGGATCGTCAGGAGCGTGTCGCAGTGGCCAGGAAGACATCGACGTTGACAGTGGTGCGCACCGAGCGAATCGCGCCGCACATGGTTCGCGTCGTTCTGGGGGATCCGGGTTTCGAGTCCTTCGAATCTTCCGAGTTCACCGACTCGTACGTGAAGATCGAGTTCGGTCCCGCGGACGACCCGGTCCTGCGGACGTACACGGTCCGATCCGTCGACCCGGTCGCGCGCGAGCTGGCGATCGACTTCGTCGTTCATGGCGACGAGGGTGTCGCGGGGCCCTGGGCCGCGTCCGCGGCGCCGGGGGAGACGCTGACCGTCCGCGGTCCCGGCGGTGCCTATGCGCCCCGGCCGGATGCCGACTGGCATCTCATCGCAGGTGACGAATCGGCGCTGCCGGCCATCTCGACGGCCGTCGCTGCCCTCGCGCCCGACGCGGTGGCCAGGGTCTTCATCGAGGTCGCCGACGAGCGCGACGAGGTCGCGCTGGCAGCCGGTGACGACGTGGAGATCACGTGGATCCACCGCGGCGTCACGTCCGACATCGCGGGGGACGATGTGGCGGGCGAGAACTCGCTACTGGTGACGGCGGTCCGCGAGATGGCCTGGCTGCCCGGCGACGTGCACGTGTTCATCCATGGGGAGGCGCAGGCCGTCATGCACGGCCTGCGCCCCTACATCCGGAAGGAACGCGGCGTCCCGGCCGCCTCGGCATCGATCTCCGGGTACTGGCGTCGCGGGCGCACGGAAGAGGGGTTCCGCGTGTGGAAGTCCGAACTGGCGGCTGCCGAGTCGGTCTGAGGTCGCGGTCACCCCGCCTCGTCGACGACCTGGCGGGGTGACGTGGACTGGGTCCGATCGTGCTCCGGAGTATCCGTCGGGTTCGGGTCGGCGGCGCGGGTCAGGACCGTGAGCGCGGTCATCGCGATCACGCCCGACGCGAGGATCGCGATCGCCATCGGCACGGCGGAATCGCCGCCGCCGATTCCCACGAGCGGGGACATGAGCGCCGCCAGCCCGAACTGCCCGGCGCCCATCAGCGCCGAACCGGTTCCGGCCGCCTCGGGGACCCGTCCCTGCGCCAAGGCTGTCGCGTTGCCCATGATGAAGCCGATGCTCGAGACGACGCCGAACATCAAGGGCAGCACGAGCCACATGTGGCTGCCGCCGATCGTGGTCGCGAGGGTCAGCAGAAGTCCGGAGGCCACCAAAAGGCTGACGCCGAAGGCGAGGAGTTGTCGGGGGTCGAACCGGCCGATCAGCTTGGTGTTGACGATGCTGCCGACCATGATGCCCAGCGAGTTGACCGCGAACACGATGGAGAACTGCCCGGGCGTCAGGCCGAGAACGTCCTGCACCACGAACGGCGACGCCGAGATGTACGAGAACAGGGCGCCGAATCCGAACGCGAACGTCAGGGCATAGCCGACGTACACGCGGTTGGTGGCGACGTACCGGATGTTGTGCGCCAACGCGGCCAGTCCGCCGCCGTGCCGGCGCTCGACGGGCAGCGTCTCCGGGACGACGGTGAGCACACCGACCAGCATCAGGACGGAAGCGGCCGTGAGGACCCAGAAGATGCCGCGCCAGCCGATCGGCCCCAGCAGCGCGCCGCCCATGAGTGGCGCGACGACGGGCGCCACCCCGCCGATGATCATCATGAGACTGAACAGGCGCGCCGCCGAGTCGCCCCGGGCTCGGTCGGCAATCACGGCGCGGGCCAACACGATTCCTGCGCCGCCACTGAGACCCTGGAGCAGTCGGGCGGCGATCAGAACGCCGATGTTGGGCGCGATCGCGCACAGCAGACCGCTGATCGCGCACACGACGGTCGCGCCGATCAACAACTTGCGACGGCCGAGACCGTCGGACAGCGGCCCGATCAGCAACTGGCCGATGCCGAGCCCGGCCATGAAGGTGGTCAGCGTCAACTGAACGTTCGTTGGGGACGTGCCGAGGCTGTCGGCCATCGACGGCAGGCCGGGCAGGTACATGTCCGTCGACAGGGGAGCAGTTGCCGAGATCAGAGCTAGAACGCAAAGCAGCGGAATAGGAATAGCGCGATTCACGCGAGAACCCTACCGGCGCGGCCGCTTGCGAATTCGCGAGGACGCCGCGACCGTTGTCGGTATGGACGTCGACCCGAACCCGCAGCTGTCGCCCGGGCTGCGCACGCATCTCGACGACTACGCGGAGTATCTGAGGCTCGAGCGGGGGCGTTCGGAGCACACCGTGCGCGCCTATCTCGCCGACGTCCGGAGCCTGCTCGAGTACGGGACCCGCGACCGGCCCGACGCGACACTGGCCGATCTCGATCTGCGGGTCCTGCGCGGCTGGCTCGGAGGGCAGGCCGCCGCCGGTGTCGCCCGCACCACCCTCGCCCGACGGACGTCGTCGGCGAAGGGGTTCACCGGGTGGGCGCAGCGGACCGGCCGGATGGAGGTCGACCCCGGGGTCCGGCTCGTCGCGCCGAAAGCGCACCGCACGCTCCCGCCGGTCCTGCGCCAGGAACAGGCGGCCGAGGCGATGGCCGCCGCGCAGTCCGGTGCCGATCAGGAGGACCCGATCGCGCTGCGGGACCGGCTGATCGTGGAACTGCTCTACTCGACAGGAATCCGCGTCGGCGAACTGTGCGGGCTCGACGTCGCCGACATCGACAGCAGTCGGCGCGTGCTGCGGGTGCTCGGCAAGGGCGACAAGGAACGCGTGGTTCCGTACGGCCTGCCCGCGGAGGATGCAATCGACGCGTGGCTGCGTGCGGGCCGACCCGAACTCGCGAACGCGCGATCCGGCGACGCCCTGCTGCTCGGGCGCCGCGGCGGACGTCTCGATCAGCGTCAGGCTCGCAGCGTCGTGCACGACGTGGTCCAGGCCGTGCCGGGCGCGCCCGACCTCGCGCCGCACGGGCTCAGGCACTCGGCGGCGACGCACCTGCTCGAGGGCGGAGCCGACCTGCGTGTGGTCCAGGAACTGCTGGGGCATTCGAGTCTGGCGACCACCCAGCTCTACACGCACGTCTCGGTGGCCCGACTGCGCGCCGTCCACGACCAGGCTCATCCCCGCGCCTGACCGGCGACGGTCGGCAACAGCCGGATCGGCACCGCCCGGACCAGCGGCAGCGGGTCGAGGTACTCCCGGTCCCGCCTCAGCCCCCAGTGCAGGCACGCCGTCGCCGCGCACTCGGGATGCCCGGGTGCGACGGTGCCGAGGACGGTGCCGCGTTCCACCCGTCGGCCGGCGGTGACCGACGCGTCCACCGGCTCGTACGTGGTCCGCAGACCGCCCGGGTGATCGACCGAGACGACGGGCTTCCCGGCGACCGAACCGGCGAAGACCACCGTGCCGGGGCCGGCGGCGAGCACCGGTTGGCCCGGCGCCGCCGCCAGGTCGACGCCGCGGTGCCCGGGCAGCCAGTTCCGGTCGGGCTTGTCGAACGCCCGCGTCACCCTCGGTCGGGGGTGCAGCGGCCAATCGAACGCCGCGCGTGCCGTGTCGGCGGTGGGGGCCGGCTCGGCGGGAGGCGGCGCCGGTCGCGGTGCGGCGGCGACCGTGGGGGAGACGACCGACGGGGAGACGCAGAAACAGAACAGTGCTGCCGTGATCACGATGCAGCAGGCGGCGCGGGGAAACCTCATGGAGCGACTCTGGCGCGCAATCCGTCACGTGCGGCACCCATCCCTCGATCTGTGGATGGACGAATTCGTCATCCACAGATTTGCCGGCCGGACTCGCCACCTGCGGCTTCCTGATCCGTGAGTCTCGGGTTAGGAACGGTGGCGGCGAGGCCGTACACTTGTCGAGCGGTCTGTGCACGCACAGTCCGACTTCGCGCGCCCGCGCATTATCCGGTCTTCGGCTGGTCCTGCATTCGTGCAGGTCCGACGATCGGGCGGGCGCCAGGGCAGAGGTCACCCGACCACTGCAGCAACCGGCAATGAAAGAAGAGGTACACAGCCATGGCTGTTGTGACCATGAGGCAGCTGCTCGACAGCGGCGCACACTTCGGGCACCAGACCCGCCGTTGGAACCCGAAGATGAAGCGGTTCATCTTCACCGACCGCAACGGCATCTACATCATCGACCTGCAGCAGACGCTGACGTACATCGACAAGGCGTACGAGTTCGTCAAGGAGACTGTCGCCCACGGCGGCACCGTCCTGTTCGTCGGTACCAAGAAGCAGGCTCAGGAGTCCATCGCGGGCGAGGCAACTCGCGTCGGGATGCCCTACGTCAACCAGCGTTGGCTCGGCGGCATGCTCACCAACTTCTCGACGGTCCACAAGCGCCTGCAGCGCCTGAAGGAGCTCGAGTCGATGGAGCAGACCGGCGGTTTCGAGGGTCGCACCAAGAAGGAAATCCTCATGCTCACGCGTGAGATGACCAAGCTCGACCGCACCCTCGGCGGCATCCGGGACATGGCCAAGGTTCCGTCGGCCATCTGGGTCGTCGACACCAACAAGGAGCACATCGCCGTCGGCGAGGCGCGCAAGCTGAACATCCCGGTCATCGCGATCCTGGATACCAACTGCGACCCCGACGTCGTCGACTACCCGATCCCGGGCAACGACGATGCGATCCGCAGCGCCGCCCTGCTGACCAAGGTCGTCGCTTCGGCGGTGGCCGAGGGCGTGCAGGCCCGTGCCGGTCTGAGCGCCGACAAGGACGCCAAGCCGGAGGCCGGCGCCGGCGAGCCCCTCGCCGAGTGGGAGCAGGAGCTCCTCTCGCAGGCTGCTCCGGCCGCCGACGTGATCACGGAGGGTGGCCCCGAGTCCCCGCGTGAGGCTGTCGCCGAGGCCGATTCCAAGCTCGCCGAGGCTCCCGCGGACGTCGCGGACGCCGAGAAGCAGGCCTAGTTGATTCGGCCCCGACCGTAATCCCGGTCGGGGCCGTTTCACTCAGCTGCTTTTGCCTGGCACCGCTGAGTCAGGCATCCGAAACTCATCCGAGGAGGATTGCCCCCGATGGCGAATTACACCGCCGCTGACGTCAAGCGGCTCCGCGAGCTCACCGGCTCCGGAATGATGGACTGCAAGAACGCGCTCGCTGAGACGGACGGCGACTTCGACAAGGCTGTCGAGCTGCTCCGCATCAAGGGTGCCAAGGACGTGGGCAAGCGCGCCGAGCGCACCACGGCCGAGGGCCTGGTCGCGGCCAAGGACGGCGTCATGATCGAGATCAACGCCGAGACCGACTTCGTCGCCAAGAACGCCGAGTTCCAGGAGCTGGCCGACAAGGTCGTCGCCGTGGCTGCCGCCGGCAAGCCGGCCGACCTGGAGGCCCTCAAGGCCCTCGCGGTCGACGGCAAGACCGTCGACGCCCTGGTCCAGGAGCTCTCCGCCAAGATCGGCGAGAAGCTCGAGCTGCGTCGTGTCGTCTCCTTCGACGGCCCGGTCGCGACCTACCTGCACAAGCGCGCCTCCGATCTGCCCCCGGGCGTCGGCGTGCTCGTCGAGTACACCGGTGAGGGCGATGCTGCCGCTGAGGCCGCTCGCGCCGCCGCGATGCAGGTCGCTGCGCTCAAGGCCAAGTACGTCACTCGCGACGAGGTCCCCGCGGACATCGTCGAGGCCGAGCGTCGTATCGCCGAGCAGACGGCCAAGGAGGAGGGCAAGCCCGAGGCTGCGCTCCCCAAGATCGTCGAGGGTCGCGTCAACGGCTACTACAAGGACGTCGTCCTGACCGAGCAGTCCTCGGTCACCGACTCCAAGAAGACCGTCAAGGCCATCCTGGACGAGGCCGGCGTCACGATCACCCGCTTCGCGCGGTTCGAGGTCGGCGCCAGCTAGTCGCACTTCCACACATCGGCCCCGCCGGCCGGGTGGGTGCAGTCGTCGATCCGGTTCATCCGGATCGTCGGTCCGCCCATTCGGTCCGTGCGGGGCCGACGTGTGCGGTGGGTGGGGTCAGCGCTGGTGATCCCGGGCCGATGAGGCAGGATGGTAGAGCCTGTTCCGGAGGATCTGCCGGACGGGTCCTCGACGTCTGGCCCGGCCCGTTCGTGGCCCGCTCGCCGAAGAACCGCAATACTTCTAGAACCGCACAACCTGCAGAACCGAGGGAGAGTTATGACCGCACCGGCCGACGAACGTCCAGGATTCCGACGTGTGCTCCTCAAGCTCGGCGGTGAAATGTTCGGTGGCGGCAAGGTCGGGCTCGATCCGGACGTCGTGACGACGGTCGCCGAGCAGATCGCCGAGGTGGTGCGCTCGGGTGTTCAGGTCGCGGTGGTCATCGGTGGCGGCAACTTCTTCCGTGGCGCCGAGTTGCAGCAGCGAGGTCTCGACCGCGCGCGCTCGGACTACATGGGCATGCTCGGTACCGTGATGAACTGCCTTGCGCTGCAGGACTTCCTGGAGAAGCAGGGCATCGATACCCGCGTGCAGACCGCCATCACGATGGGGCAGGTCGCCGAGCCGTATCTTCCGCTGCGGGCCCGCCGCCACCTGGAGAAGGGGCGCGTGGTGATCTTCGGTGCAGGCATGGGCATGCCGTACTTCTCGACCGACACGACGGCAGCGCAGCGCGCCCTCGAGATCGGCGCCGAGGTGGTGCTCATGGCGAAGGCCGTCGACGGCGTGTACTCCGCCGATCCGCGCCTCGACCCGGACGCGACGATGTACTCCGAGGTCACCCACCGCGAGGTGATCGAGAAGGGTCTCAAGGTCGCCGATGCGACCGCTTTCAGCCTCTGCATGGACAACCAGATGCCGATGATGGTCTTCAACCTGTTGACGCGGGGAAATATCGCGCGCGCGGTGTCCGGTGAGAAGATCGGAACGTTGGTCAAGTCATGATGTCGTGCAGCACGATCAAGATGCGGGACGTATTCGAGCGTCACACGAACGAGACGGAGGAACAGCCGTGATTGATGAAGCTCTCTTCGAGGCCGAGGAGAAGATGGAGAAGGCCATCACGGTTGCGAAGGACGACCTCGGCTCCATCCGGACCGGTCGAGCCAACCCGGGCATGTTCAACCGAATCGTCATCGAGTACTACGGTTCCATGACGCCGATCACGCAGCTCGCGAGCATCAACGTGCCCGAGGCGCGGATGGTCATCATCAAGCCCTACGAGGCGTCGCAGCTCGGACCGATCGAGAACGCCATCCGCAACTCCGACCTGGGCGTCAACCCCAGCAACGACGGCAGCATCATTCGCATCTCGGTCCCGCAGCTCACCGAGGAGCGTCGTCGCGAGTTCGTGAAGCAGGCGAAGGGCAAGGGCGAGGACGCCAAGGTCTCGATCCGCAACGTCCGCCGCAAGACGATGGACGAGCTGTCGCGCATCCAGAAGGACGGCGAGGCCGGCGAGGACGAGGTCGGTCGCGCCGAGAAGGAGCTCGACAAGACCACCGCGCGCTACGTCAGCCAGATCGACGACCTGGTGAAGCACAAGGAAGCAGAATTGATGGAGGTTTAGCCGTGGGGAAAGCTGACGGCGCCTCCGCGGCGACCGCCGCCCCGGCCTCCAAAGCTGGACGCAACCTGCCTGCCGCGATCGCCGTCGGCGGCGGCATCGGTGTTGCGTTGATCTTGATCCTGACCTTCGCGCCGCTGGTGTGGATCGGTGTTGTTGCCGTGGCGATGGCGATCGCCACGTGGGAGGTCGCCAAGCGACTGGGCGAGGCCGACATCCGCGTCCCGGTGATTCCCCTGCTGCTCGGCGGTCAGGCCGTCATCTGGCTCAGCTGGCCGTACGGGACCGAGGGGGTGCTCGGTGCGTTCGCCGGCACGGTGCTGGTGTGCATGGTGTGGCGCCTGTTCGACCACGGCCTCAAGGCCACGCCGCGCAACTTCCTGCGGGACACCGCGATCACGGTCTTCGTTGCCGCGTGGATTCCGCTGCTGGCGTCCTTCGCGACGCTGATGGTGCTGCAGGACGACGGCGCAGGCCGGGTGCTCTGCCTCATGATCATCGTGGTGTGCTCCGACGTGGGCGGCTACGTCGCGGGCGTGTTCTTCGGCAAGCATCCGATGGTGCCGGCGATCAGCCCCAAGAAGTCCTGGGAGGGCTTCGCCGGGTCGCTCGTTTTCTGCGTCATCGGTGGCGTCCTCACCGTGACGTTCATCCTGGACGCGAACCCGTTCATCGGCGCCCTCCTGGGCGTTGCGCTGGTGTTCACCGCGACGCTCGGTGACCTGATCGAATCCCAGGTCAAGCGCGAACTGGGAATCAAGGACATGGGCACCCTGCTGCCCGGGCACGGCGGCATCATGGATCGTCTCGATTCGTTGCTGCCGTCCGCTTTCGTCACCTGGCTCGTTCTCACCGTCCTGGTGTGAGCCGCGCCGACCGCGGCCGGGGGAGCGCTCGGGGAACGATCCCGAGCCCCAACATCTGGCACTGGCCCGACATCTACGAGGTCGAGAACCGTGCCCAGGACGTCGACGGCGTCGTGTTCGGCGTACTCGCCGAGGTCGCGGACTGGCGCGACCGCGACGTCCTCGACCTCGGCTGCGGTGCAGGTTTCCACCTGCCCCTGTTCGCGGAGACGGCCCGGTCGGTGGTAGGTGTCGAGCCGCATCCGCCGCTGGTGGCGGCAGCGCGCCGCCGCACCGCCGGACACGCCGCGGTCAGTGTTGTCGAAGGATCCGCGGACGCGCTTCCGCTGCCCGACGACAGCGTCGATGTCGTGCACGCGCGCACCGCATACTTCTTCGGTCCCGGATGCGGTCCAGGCATTCTCGAGGCGATGCGGGTGCTCCGTCCCGGCGGGGTGCTCGCGATCGTCGACCTCGATGCGACCGTCGCCCCGTACGGCGGGTGGATGCGCGCGGACCTTCCGCATTACGACCCGGTGGCCGTCGAGGCCTTCTTCGACGCACAGGGTTTCGCGATGCGTCGGGTGCGGACCCGATGGGAGTTCGAGGGCAGGGACGCGTTGCGTGCGGTGCTGGGCATCGAGTTCACCGCGCGGACCGCGGCCCGTGCGTTCGCCGAAACGCCGGGCCTGGGACTGGAAGTCGGCTACCGCATCCACACGAGGGTGGTGTCGAGCGGTCTCATCCTTCCGTCTGGTTAGTGTTACTCGGAGTATTGACACTGGCGCTGCCGTCGTGTGAGCTGGGCCTCATGTTCTCAGCGCGACGGACTCGTTGGACAGCAGGGGTTCTCGGCGTGTGGCTCGCGGCAGCGACCGCCGGGGTGGCCGGGGCGGCCCCCGCGCCCGCGGACTTCTATCAGGTCGCGGCGCCGCTCCCGGCCGGTGATCCCGGTGTCGTGCTGCGCACCGATCCGTACGCGCCGCTGCTGTCGATTCCGAACCAGGCGGGGCCGTGGCCGTCCGGTGCGAATCGGATCATGTACCGCACCACGGATGCTCACGGCGACGCCACCGCCGCGACCGCCACGTACTTCGACGCGAGCCTGCCGTGGGTGGGTGCGGGTGCGCGACCGCTCGTGGTCCTCGCGCCCGGGACGCAAGGGCAGGGCGACCAGTGTGCGCCGTCGAAGCTCATCGCCGAGGCGATCCATTACAGCCCGCCGCTCGATTTCGCGGTCGAGTACGAACTGCTGCAGGTGCACGCGCTGCTCTCCCAGGGCATCGACGTCGTCGTTGCCGACTATCAGGGCCTCGGTACCGAGGGCATGCACAGCTACGTCGACCGTCGCGCCGAGGCACACGCCGTGCTCGATGCGGCCCGCGCGGTGAAAGCGTTGCCGGGCACCCGGATCGGCGCGGACAGCCCGATCGGACTGTGGGGGTACTCGCAGGGCGGGGGAGCGGCGGCGGCCGCGGCCGAACTGCAGGCCGTGTACGCGCCCGAACTGAACATCAGCGGAACCTACTCCGGCGGCCCCCCGGCCGATCTGCGGGCCGTCGCGGCCGCACTCGACGGCGGCCTCGCGGCCGGTCTTCTCGGCTACGCCGTCAACAACATCTACGCCGGCTACCCGGAGACCCGCGCCGAGATCGACGGTGCCCTGAGTCCGGCCGGGCGGCAGGCGCTGGACGACATCGCGAACCAGTGTGTCCCCGAGACGATCGCGCGGTACGGCATGCACCGGACGTCGGAGTGGACGCGGGACGGACGATCGGTCGCGGAACTGATCGACGCGCTGCCGACGGTGCGCGCGGTGGTGGACGAGCAGCGCATCGGCCGCGCGGTTCCGACCGCGCCGGTCCTGATCGTGCAGGGGCGCAACGACGACGTGATCCCGTACCCGCAGGCGCAGCAGCTCGCCACGGACTGGTGTGGAGCCGGTGCCACCGTCGAGTTCTCGACAGCCGAGTTTCCGCCGATCGCACCGGGGTTCATCGTCGGGCACGGCCTGCCGATGGTCTCGGGGCTGCCGCAGGCGCTCGACTGGATGACCGACCGGCTCACCGGGGCGCCGACCAAGTCCACCTGCACCGCCTGACGGTCAGTCGAGGCCGAACACGTCGGCGAGGTGGGTGATCTTCTTGGCCTTGGCGAGTCGGGGCAGGTCGCTGCCGTCCCGTACCCGCTCGCCGTCGGAACCGAGGTCGGAGATCACGTCGTGGGCCCAGGTGATATCGTGCGGGCTCGGGCTCAGCGCGCGGTTGACAGCCGACGCCTGATCCGGGTGCAGACACAGTTTGCCGGTGAGCCCGAGCGACACCGTCGCCTCGCAGTCCCGTTGCAGGATGGTCTCGTTCGCGGACACGGTGGGGCCGTCGATCGGGCCCCCGGCCAGTCGTGCGGCCCGGCTCGCGATCACCAGCCGTGAGCGCGGGTAGGCCATCGCCGTGACGTCGTCGCTCATCCCGGTGTCCCGGCGGAAGTCGCCGCTGCCGAACGCGAGCCGGAACGTGCCGTCCGCGCGGGCGATCTCGGGTGCCGCCTCGAGCCCGACCGCGGATTCGATCAGTGCCAGGACCGGGGTGTCCGGCAGCAGTTCGCTGGTCGCATCGACCTGTCCGCCGCTCTCCGTCTTGGCGAGCATCACACCCTGCAGGCCCGGGAGCCCGGTGAGGGCCCGCAGGTCCTGCTCCCAGTACGGGGTGGTGGCGTCGTTGATTCGCACCCACGCTTCGCCGCGACCGGACAGCCACGCGGTGACGGCGTCGCGCGCCTCGGGCTTGCGGTCGGGGGTGACGGCGTCCTCGAGGTCGAGGATGATCGCGTCGACGTGTTCGGGACGAGTGAAGCCGTCCGGTTTCGTGGCCGCGGTCAGGAGCCAGGAGCGGGCGAGGTCGGGGCGGACGGTGTGTCGCTCGGATTGCTGCGTGCGGGTCGTCACGGATCGACTCCTCGGGTGAAAGACCGTGCTCCTGTCATGGCTCCCATCGTGCCCCCGAAGCGTCGCTGCAGCTACTCCGGCGACGTGTGGTCGGTCACGGCACCCGCGCGCTTCGCGACCCGGCGTATCTGGATGATCCGCACGCCGCCCGCGAGCGCCATGATCAACGCGCCCGCGATGGCGGCCAGCAGCAGGCTGATGCCCGCCGGAAGCGTGAACTGCCATCCGAACAGCTGGAACGTCACGGAATCGAGGTTCTGCAGGATGAAGATCAGCAGCAGGATCGCGACGACGATGCCAATGACCAGTCCGGTCCAGGTGGAGGCGGCCCGGGTACGCGCGATCTTGGCGGCGTCGTGGGTCGGGGCCGGCGCGGCGGCCTCGTGCCGGCCCTTCGCTGACGGTGTGGCGGCCGGCTCGTCGTGGACCGTCTCGTGAGCCCTGCCGGGGTCCTCGCTCGGTACATCGGTCATGTGTCGATCATCACCCACAGTATGGCGTTGCGCACGCGCATCGGACGTGGAGGCCGGGTAATGGGAGAATGGGCGACATTATGACTGCCACTCCTGTTCCTCTCGTCTTCAATGCGCCGCGCCGCGGGATGCCGCCGCGACACCTCGCCGACCTCGACGCCGACGAGCGCAAGGCGGCGGTCAAGGAGTTGGGTCTTCCCGGTTTCCGTGCCGACCAGCTGGCCCGTCAGTACTACGGCCGGCTCGAGGCCGACTCGGAGAAGATGACCGACCTGCCCGCGGGAATGCGCGAGAAGGTGGGCGCGGCGCTGTTCCCGCAGCTGCTGACGGCCGTCAAGCACGTCGCGTGCGATGCCGGGCAGACCCGCAAGACGCTGTGGAAGGCGAACGACGGCACGCTGCTCGAGAGCGTGCTCATGCGCTACCCGGACCGGGCGACGCTGTGCATCTCCAGCCAGGCGGGCTGCGGCATGGCCTGCCCGTTCTGCGCGACGGGGCAGGGCGGCCTGCAGCGGAATCTGTCCACCGCCGAGATCGTCGACCAGGTTCGCGCCGCCGCGGCGGCCTTGCGGGACGGCGACGTCGAGGGCGGTCCGGGTCGCCTGTCGAACATCGTGTTCATGGGTATGGGGGAGCCGCTGGCCAACTACAAGCGTGTGGTGGCCGCGGTCCGTCGGATCACGTCGCCCGCACCGGACGGCCTGGGCATCTCGCAGCGCTCCGTCACCGTCTCGACGGTCGGGCTGGCCCCGGCGATCCGCAAGCTCGCCGACGAGGACATGTCGGTGCGTCTCGCGGTCTCGCTGCACACGCCCGACGACGAGCTGCGCGACACCCTCGTGCCGGTCAACAACCGCTGGCCGGTGGCCGAGGTCCTCGATGCGGCGCGCTACTACGCCGACAAGTCGGGCCGGCGGGTGTCGATCGAGTACGCACTGATCCGGGACGTCAACGATCAGCCGTGGCGCGCGGACATGCTCGGCAAGAAGCTGCACAAGGCGCTCGGCCCGCTGGTGCACGTCAACCTGATCCCGCTCAATCCGACGCCCGGCAGCGAGTGGGATGCCAGCCCCAAGCCGGTGGAGCGGGAGTTCGTCCGCCGCGTGCAGGCGCAGGGCGTCTCCTGCACCGTCCGCGACACGCGCGGTCAGGAGATCGCCGCCGCGTGCGGTCAGTTGGCCGCCGAGAACTAGGCCGTTCGACGAAGAAGGACCCCGCACCGAGAGTGCGGGGTCCTTCTTCGTTGTCTTCGGTGCTGCGGCGGCGTCGCCTACCGCGGCTTGCGGCGCACGACCATGTCGCGAACGAGGACGAAGACGATCGCACCGGCGAAGCCGATGAGGAAAAGGTCCTCGACCTTGCCGCTGTGGTTACCGATCATCATCAGCAGCAGGAACGCGGCGAAGAACCAGCCGGCGAAACGGAACGTTCGCGGAGCCTCGCCACTCCAGCCCCATGCGGCCGAGGGCACCTCGGCGGTGTCGACGTGCGCGGCGACGACGGGGTCGTTGGAAGTGGGGTCCAACTGGGTACCGGCCACGGCTCGATCCTCCTGATCATACGAATGCGCTATCGCCGCATATCGTGACATACGACCGTGCGTCGTACGAAGTGGGGTCCCGACCGTGTTGCCGCGGCCGAGATCAATCCTGTGTGATTCTCTCAGCATCCGTCAGGAACAATGGATCCGTGGCTGACACCCAACCGACTCGCGTCCTGCTGCTGGGCAGCACCGGTTCCATCGGCACCCAGGCCCTCGAGGTCATCGCCGCCAACCCCGACAAGTTCCAGGTGGTCGGGCTCGCGGCGGGTGGCGGGAACATCGACCTGCTCGCCCGCCAGATCCGCGAGACCGGCGTGAGCCGGGTGGCGGTCGCCGATCCCGCCGCGGCGGCCCGGCTGGACCTGCCCGGTGTGCTGTCGGGTCCCGACGCGGTCACCGAACTGGTGAAGGGGACCGAGGCCGACGTCGTGCTCAACGCGCTCGTCGGGTCGCTCGGCCTCGAACCGACCCTGGCGGCACTCGCGTCCGGCGCGCGTCTGGCGCTGGCCAACAAGGAGTCCCTCGTGGCGGGTGGTCCGCTGGTCACCGCGGCCGCCGCACCCGGCCAGATCGTTCCGGTCGATTCCGAGCACTCCGCGCTCGCGCAGTGCCTGCGTGGCGGCCGCGCCGAGGAAGTGGACCGGCTGATCCTCACGGCGTCGGGTGGACCCTTCCGCGGGTGGACGGCCGCGGCGCTCGAGGACGTCACACCCGAGCAGGCCGGCGCGCACCCGACGTGGTCGATGGGCCCGATGAACACCCTCAACTCGGCGTCGCTCGTGAACAAGGGGCTCGAGCTGATCGAGACGCACCTGCTGTTCGGCATCGACTACGACCGCATCGACGTCACGGTGCACCCCCAGTCGATCGTGCATTCGATGGTGACGTTCACCGACGGCTCGACCCTCGCGCAGGCCAGCCCGCCCGACATGAAGCTGCCCATCGCGTTGGCCCTCGGCTGGCCGGACCGGGTGCCGGGTGCGGCCGCGGCATGCGACTTCTCCACCGCCTCGACGTGGACGTTCGAACCCGTGGATTCGGTGGTGTTCCCGGCGATCGACTTGGCGCGCCACGCCGGCAAGGCCGGTGGCTGCATGACGGCCGTCTACAACGCGGCGAACGAGATCGCGGCCGAGGCGTTCCTCGACGGCACGCTCCGGTTCCCCCGAATCGTGCGGACGGTCGAGCGGGTTCTCGCGGCCGGCGGCGAATGGGCCGCGCCTCCCGCTACGGTTGACGACGTGCTCGCCGCCGACGGGTGGGCCCGTGCACGGGCACGCGAGCTCGTGAAACAGGAGGGCTAGAACCGCATGGTCTTCGCATTCGGTGTGGTGCTGTTCGCCCTCGGTATCGGCGCGTCCATCGCGCTGCACGAGGCCGGGCACATGTGGACCGCCAAGGCCCTCGGCATGAAGGTCCGGCGCTACTACATCGGCTTCGGCCCCAAGATCTTCTCGTTCCGCCGCGGCGAGACCGAGTACGGACTCAAGGCGATCCCCGCGGGCGGGTTCTGCGACATCGCCGGCATGACGGCGGTCGACGAACTTGCGCCCGACGAGGTCGACCGCGCGATGTACAAGCAGAAGGCGTGGAAGCGGATCGTCGTGATGTCCGGCGGCATCGCGATGAACTTCCTGCTCGGACTCGTGCTGGTGTTCATCCTCGCGGTCGGCTGGGGCCTGCCGAATTCGGAGGACCGCGCGGTCGTCGAGGGCACCGTGTGCGTGTCGCCGACGCAGAGTGCCGGCCCGGACTTCGCGCTCGCGGAGTGCTCGGGTGTCGGTCCTGCCGAGGCGGCCGGTATCCGTGCCGGTGACCTGATCACCGCGGTCAACGGTGAACCCACCCCGACCTTCGGTGACCTCGTGAAGAAGACGCAGCCGTTGACCGGGACGGCGGACTTCACCGTCGAACGCGACGGGCAGACGCTCGTCATCCCGGTCCAGGTGCAGCAGGCGCAGCGGTACGTCAACAACCCGGACTCCACCGAGCAGAACCCGCAGCCCCCGGTCTCGCAGGACGTCGGAGCGATCGGCATCCAGGCGCCCCCGGGCGTCGTGCAGTACTCGGCGCTCGCGGCCGTTCCCGCGTCGTTCGCCTACACCGGTGACATCTTCGTGCAGACCGCGCACGCGCTGACCCAGATGCCGGCGAAGGTCGTGGATCTGTGGACGGCGGTGACCGGTGGCGAGCGAGCGCTCGACACCCCGATCAGCGTCGTCGGCGCCTCGGTCATCGGCGGACAGGTCGCCGAGCGTGGTTTGTGGGAGGTCTTCGTCGGGCTGCTCGCCACGCTGAACTTCTTCCTCGGCATCTTCAACCTGCTGCCGCTGTTGCCGCTCGACGGCGGGCACATCGCCGTGACGATCTACGAGCGCGTCCGGAACTTCTTCCGGAACCTGCGCGGCAAGCCGGACGGCGGGCCGGTCGACTACATGAAGCTGATGCCGATCACATACGTGGTGGTGGTGATCGGCGGCGCCTACATGCTGCTCACCCTGACCGCCGACATCGTCAACCCGATCCAGTTGTTCCCGTGATCTCGGCGCTCGCTTCGAGCCGGACCGTGGAAACTCCCGAACGATAGACTTGCCCCGTACCAACGAAAGAAGGCGAAACGTGACCAGCCCCGTCGGTTTGGGCATGCCCGATATTCCTGCGGTCCTCGCACCGCGACGCAAGACCCGTCAGCTGATGGTCGGCAACGTCGGCGTCGGCAGCGACTACCCGGTCTCGGTGCAGTCGATGTGCACCACCAAGACCCACGACGTCAACGCGACCCTGCAGCAGATCGCCGAGCTTACGGCGTCGGGCTGCGACATCGTTCGCGTCGCGTGCCCGCGGCAGGAGGACGCCGACGCGCTCGCGACGATCGCGAAGAAGAGCCAGATCCCGGTGATCGCGGACATCCACTTCCAGCCGCGCTACATCTTCGCCGCGCTCGACGCCGGCTGCGCCGCGGTCCGCGTCAACCCCGGCAACATCAAGGAATTCGACGGCCGCGTCAAGGAGGTCGCGAAGGCGGCCGGTGACGCCGGGATCCCCATCCGGATCGGCGTCAACGCCGGCTCGCTGGACCCGCGTCTGATGCAGAAGTACGGCAAGGCCACCCCGGAGGCGCTCGTCGAGTCGGCGCTGTGGGAGGCGGGCCTGTTCGAGGAGCACGGCTTCGGCGACATCAAGATCTCGGTCAAGCACAACGACCCGGTCGTCATGGTCGAGGCGTACCGCCAGCTAGCGGCGCAGTGCGACTACCCGCTGCACCTCGGTGTGACGGAGGCGGGTCCGGCGTTCCAGGGGACCATCAAGTCGGCCGTCGCCTTCGGCGCCCTGCTGTCCGAGGGCATCGGCGACACCATCCGCGTGTCGCTGTCGGCGCCGCCGGCCGAGGAGATCAAGGTCGGCGGGCAGATCCTGCAGTCGCTGAACCTGCGGCCCCGCAAGCTGGAGATCGTCTCGTGCCCGTCGTGTGGTCGCGCGCAGGTCGACGTGTACACGCTCGCCAACCAGGTGACCGCCGGGCTCGAGGGCATGGAGGTCCCGCTGCGGGTCGCGGTGATGGGTTGCGTCGTCAACGGCCCGGGCGAGGCCCGCGAGGCCGATCTCGGTGTCGCGTCCGGCAACGGCAAGGGCCAGATCTTCGTCAAGGGCAAGGTCATCAAGACCGTCCCCGAGGCCCAGATCGTGGAGACCCTCATCGAAGAGGCGATGCGAATCGCGGAGGAGATGGAAGGCGGCGAGACGAGCGGCGCGCCGGTGGTCACCGTGAGCTGAAATCGGCCCACCTCGACGCACCTTCATGGCAATGTGGTCCCCAGATCCGGCACTGACAGCCCGACGCTGACAGACATCACGCCGAGCGGTCTCACAGAGACGTGTGACGAAGGGGGTGCGTCAGTGCTCAAGCTCCTCGGGGCGAGGCAACTGGGCGGTCGGGACACCGCCGAGGTGCTGCGTGTGCTCGAATCGGACCCCGTCGCGGCATGCATGGTCGCGGCCAGGGTGCAGCATTCGGGGCTCGACCCCCGTGCACTGCAGGGTGAGATGTGGAGCCGCGGGGGCCCGGCGGAGTCGCTGTGTTTCGCGGGCGCGAATCTGGTTCCGCTGCTGGGGGAGCTGGACGACCTCCGGTCGTTCGCCGACCGGGCCAGTCGGTTTCCGCGGATGTGTTCGTCGCTGGTCGGACGGGCCGAGTTGGCGCTTCCGCTGTGGGAGTTGCTGGAATCCGACTGGGGCCCGCCGCGCGAGCTGCGATCCGAGCAGCCGCTGCTCGCACTCCGCGACGAGCCGCTTGTGCGCCCCGATCCGCTGGTGCGGCAGGTGCGGATGGACGAGATCGAGTCGTATCTGCCCGCCGCGGTCTCGATGTTCATCGAGGAGGTCGGGATCGATCCGCGGGCCAGCGACGGCGGGCGGAGCTACCGACGTCGGGTCGCGAACCTGATCGCCTCGGGGCGGGCCTGGGCCCGGTTCGAGGACGGGGAAGTGGTCTACAAGGCGGAGGTCGGGTCGATGTCGGCCACCGTCGGCCAGATCCAGGGTGTGTGGGTCGATCCCGCGCGGCGCGGCGAGGGCCTGGGAGCGACCGGCACCGCGGCCGTCGCCGGTGCGGTCACCGCGCGGGGACGCATCGCGAGCCTGTACGTCAACAGCTACAACGAGCGCGCACGCCGAACGTACGCGACGGTCGGGTTCACACAGGTCGCCACCTTCGCGACGGTGCTGCTCGACTGATCGTTCGCCGGCTACGCGTACACGACGGCTCTCGTGACCTGCATCGTCTTTCGGTCGAGGTAGCAGAACAGCACCGCGTGCGCGCCGTCGACGGTGCACGTCGCCGTGACGGCGTCGCCCGCGGCAATGAGCTTCGTGACGTCCGCGACGGCTCGGCCACCGAGAAGATCGAGTGCGGTCCGGTCGCCGCGCTGCGCGGATTCGACCAGTCGGCGAACCGCCTGCTTCCCCCTCTCGCCGACGCTGCGCACCGCGAGTCCGAACGCGAGCGAGCCACCGAGGCCCTGCAGGCGGAGCATGCGCGCGCTCATCGCCGCCGCGACACCGAGTTTCGCGCGGTCGATGCCCGCGACCTGAGCGAACATCGGCGCGACCTCCCAGTGCGCCGCGATCCGGCGGATGCGCGGCGCGCCGTCGTCGAGCGTCGTCTCGTACAGCAGGTGCATCGGGGCCTTCGCGACGACGCCGCCGCCAAGTCGGGTTTCGATCGTGACGTCGCGGACGACGTCCAGTCCGCTGACGATGTCGACGTTCTCGACGTGGAACCGGATGTCGTTGGGCGCGATGAAGGTGTCCCAGAAACGGGCGAGGGGCTCGCCGCCGCGGACATGGCTGCGGCGGTCGTAGAGACCACCGAGGACGGGGCGTCCGCCCACCGGGTCCTCGACGACGTGACGGTCGGCGAACAGCCCCAGCCAGGCCTTCTTGTCGTGCACGGCGACGGCGGCGGGGGACTGCCGCGCCAACTCGAGCAGGTCCTCTGGGGTTGCCGTTCGCGTGATCGTGGTGGGCCCGGCCGGTGTCGCTGACATGGTCGCGAGTATCGCACAGAGGGTGGAACGTGTTCCAGAAAACGGGGACACGTCCGGACGCGGGCTTCGGGTCTTACGGGAGCAGGCCCAGCCGCCGTGCCGCGACGACGGCCTCGCGCCGCGAGTGCGCATCGAGCTTGCTCATGGCGCTGCGCAGGTAACTTTTCACGGTCTCGGCCTTGACTGAAAGGCGCTCGGCGATAACGGCATTCGAGCAGCCGAGGGCAGCGTGACTGAGGACGTCGACTTCGCGCGGTGACAGAGTGACGGCGAGGGCGCCGCGATCGGGTTCCGGGGTCGATCCCACGCCGGCGAGTCGGCTCGACAGGTGGCGCAGCCGTTCCTGCAGCGCGGGGTCGTCGACGGTGTGCGCGAGGCTGCGGAGTTCGGCGTGGACGTCCCGGATCTCCTCGGTGTCGGCGCCATTCGGGGCGGTGCGCTCGGCGGCCGCCGCGTCGAGCAGTTGGACCCGCCGGTCCACCTCGTCGCGGATCGCGATCTCGTTCGCGAGGCGGCGACCGGCCTGCATCATGACGTCGGCGATGCGGTCACCCAGTTGCACACGCTCGCGGATCGCGGCGTACATGACTGCGCGGGAGTTCCCGCGAACGACCACCGGCACCGCCAGTACCGAGCAGAGTCCCTCCGCGAGGACCGGGCCGTCGTAGTGGTGGGTGATGGTGCGGGCCCGCCCGTAGTCGTGCACCGCCGCGGGGTTGCGGCGCGCGACGACGTGTCCGCCCAGGCCGGAACTCTCGGAGACGGCCAGGCCGCGCAGGCCGTCGGTGTGGGTGCCGACGAACTCGCCCAGGTGCAGGGTGCCGTCGTAGACCTCCCCGCCGAACACGACCGGAACGATGCCGGTCGCGGCCACTTTTCGTAGTTCGGTGCGCAGTGCGTCGCGGTCACGCGGACGCAGCAGGGCCGTGGTGTGGGTGGGCACCCTCATCACCCCTTTCCGGGGGTAGCCGGTCGATGCTGTGACACGGATCATAGGTGGCACGACGGCCCCGCGGCGACGGGGCCCCGACGACGAGGAGTGACGATGACCGTCGACCCGACCACCCGCCTTCGCGAGCTCGCGGACCGGTACGACACCCCGCAGGCCTGTGCCGCGGAGTTGCTGTGCGATCGGCACCCGGCCGATGCGGTCGCGTTCACCGTCGTCGAGAGTGACCTGTCGTCGACCGATCTAACGTACGGGTGGCTGCGGGAGCAGTCCACCCGCTTCGCGGCCGCGCTGGCGGACCTGGGCGTCGAGCCGGGGGACTGCGTCGCGACCTTGATGGGCAAGTCGGCGGACCTCGTGGTGGCGCTGCTCGGGATCTGGCGTCGCGGCGCGGTCCACGTCCCGCTGTTCACTGCGTTCGCAACGCCCGCGATCGCGTTCCGGCTCGAGGCGAGTGGTGCGCGTGTCGTGATCGCCGATGCCAACCAGCTCGACAAGCTGGCGCCGGGCGAGGACATGCCGGCCGACGCAGCGTGGCGCGTCGTCGTGGCCGGTGGTGCCGCATCCGGCGCGCTGTCGTTCGATGCCCTGGTGCAGGGGCATGCGGCGGACGACCCGCGCGGCGCCGCGGTCACCATGGGCGGCGATGCCCCGATGGTCCGGCTGTTCACCAGCGGCACCACCGGCACCCCGAAGGGTGTCCCGGTGCCGATCCGCGCGCTCGCGTCGTTCCAGTCGTACATGGAGTTCGGACTCGACGTCCGCGAGGACGACGTGTTCTGGAACGCCGCGGATCCGGGCTGGGCGTACGGGCTGTACTACGCGCTGCTCGGTCCGATGGCGGCCGGCGTCCGCAGCATCCTGCTGCACGCCGGGTTCTCGGCGCCGCTCACGTGGCAGGTGATGGAGCGGTTCGGCGTCACCAACTTCGCGGCCGCGCCCACCGTCTACCGCAGCCTGCGCGCCGACGAGACCCCGGTGCCGGAGTCGGTGACGCTGCGCCGCGCCTCCTCGGCGGGCGAGCCGCTCACCCCCGACGTCATCGCCTGGTCGCAGGCCGAGCTCGGCGTCACCGTCCGCGACCACTACGGGCAGACCGAGCACGGCATGTTCATCATCAACGCGTGGGCCGACGGCCTGCGCGAGGACGTCGTCGCCGGGTCGATGGGTCGCCCGCTGCCCGGGTGGAGTTGCGCGGTCCTCTCCGACGACGCCGACGAGATCGCCCCGCCGAACACCCCTGGCCGCGTCGTGATCGACACCACCGCCAGCCCGCTCATGTGGTTCACCGGTTACAGCGACGCCCCCGAGAAGACCGCGGCCCGCTTCACGCCCGACGGCAGCTGGTACATCACCGGCGACGCGGGGCAGGTCGACGAGCAGGGCCGGTTCTTCTTCTCCTCCCGCGACGACGACGTGATCATCATGGCCGGCTACCGCATCGGCCCGTTCGACGTCGAGAGTGTGCTGGTGATGCACGACGACGTCGTCGAGGCCGCGGTCGTCGGGATGCCGGACCAGCTGCGCGGCGAGGTGCTCGAGGCGTTCGTGGTGCTGCGCTCCGGCATCGAGGGCACCGACGAGCTGGAGAAGGACCTGCAGCATCTGGTGAAGAAGAAGTTCGCCGCCCACGCCTACCCGCGGACCGTGCACTTCGTCCCGCAGCTGCCCAAGACCCCCAGTGGCAAGGTCCAGCGCTACATCCTGCGCCAGGGTCAGTGACGTTCGGCCTGAGCGCCCATTCCTTGTCTCTTTCCGCGGAAGCCCGCGAGATCAGGCGAGGAGTGGGCGCTCAGGCTTGTCGGTGCAGCAGGGTCTCCAGTCGCGGATCGGCATGCGCTGCTGCGAGCCTCTCGAGATCTGCGGCGACGACGAGGGTGTGCATGTCGTCGATTCCGGTGGCGGCACACCACGAGTGGTCTGTCGGCCACCAGAAGTTCGGCGTGCGTAGTCGGACGGCACCCGCCTCGACGGACCGGGTGGCCCGCACCACCTGATACGACGGCCCGGTCGGGTCCTCCCGCACCCGGGCACACTGGCGGATCGGGTGGTCGAGCAAACCGTTCCACCCGTCCCAGAACAGGCCGTGAGCCGCGTCGTCGAAGTGCGAGTACACCGCGTCGAGCAGTCCGGCCGGCAGGGAGCCCATCTCGGGTGTCGCGTCGAACAGTCCGTCGACGGTCGCGCACGGATCGTCGAATCCGCTGAGTTCCGGGAAGGCCATGCCAGGCTCGAGGCGCACATTTCGCGCCTCGGCAATCTCGGCCCAGGTGGCCGGTTGCGCCTCCCCGTCCGGGCCCAGGTGAGCGGGGTGCAGGATCCGCAGGACATAGGGGAATCTATCGGCCGCCCACCCGCTCGCCGGTCCGGCGTCCGGGTAGCGGTAGGGCGCGAGCCACGTCGCGGCGTCGGGTGACGGATCGCCGACCCATCCGAGGGAACCGGGCATGAAGTGATTGTGCGACATCGGCCTGAGCGCCCATTCTTTGCCGTCGTCCGCGGAAGCCCGCGAGATCAGCGCAGGAGTGGGCGCTCGAGCTCGGTCGTTCGGGAAGCGAGCTGACGGCTCCTCGCGCACAGCGGACTCATTCGGTCTCCAGCTTGTGCAGGATCGGGCGCAGGCGGGCAACGGTTCGCGCGTCCTCGACAGCGATGTCGCCGGTGGAGTCGAAGCGCTCGTCGCGGTCGACGAGGGTTTGGAGCTTCTTCGCGACCGCGCGGCGGACCGTTGCCGGTGCGGCCGCCAGCCGTTCGGCGAGGCGGAGGCCGAGCTCGCGCGCCCACCGGTCGGTCACGGCCCCCGCGACCACTTTCACGATTCGTGCGGGAGCGTCGGGCAGGGGCAGCCCGACGTCGAGGAGGGCGATCGCGGCGGCGGCGCTCGTCTTGACGATCGGGCCGTTGTAGTCCTTGCGGTCGGTGACGACGAGATCGGTGAGCAGCGCCTCGAAGTCGGTGCACGCCTCGGGCGGTAGCAACTGTCGGGCGCGCCAATCGAGCGCGAGACCGATCGCTTCCTCGATGGGGCCGCGACCGGCGTCGATGATGCTGCGGACCACAGGCCAGCCGGTTGCGGCCTCGTCCGAGTCGACGGCGGCGAGGATGCGCAGCGCGGTGAGCTGGTTACCTCGCTGGTGGTCGCTTGTCGCGGCCTTCGTGCCTACGAGGCCGCGACACCAGTCGAGGAAGCGACGGTCGGTGCGGTCAGCCCAGTGCGCGAGCACCTCCGACTCCTTGTGCTCGAGGTCGGCGTCGAGGACATGATGGAAGTCATCCGTGTCCTTCGTCAGGCGTGCGAGAGCGAGCAGCACGGTCGCGTCGCCGGTGACGCTCGCCTCGCGGACACGGTCGATACCGGCGGTGTCGCCCCACGTCGCCAGCGCGTCGGCGGACTGCCTCGGCGCGACCGCGAGAAGCTCCCGGACCTCGGGCAGCGCGTCCGCGGCAGCCTCGGCGGGCCAGGAGGCCAGCAACTCGACGAGGTGTCCGGCGCCGTCGCGGGACGGATCGGCAGGAGGCTTCTGCCGCAGCGCCTGCCGGATGCCGGCGACGACCATGGTGGAGGACGGTGCGTGCTCGCGCACGAGCGCGTAGCCGAGCGCGGAACGTCCCGACGCGGAGGTGGCAACCATGAGGCCGCGTGCTGCGGGGTTCGTGAGCAGGGCCTGGGCCATCGGGCGAGCCCACCGTCCGTCGCCGGCCCGCAGCAGGGCGAGCGCGGCATCTGTCCGAGCATCCGTGTCGAAGGTGCTCGACCCGATGGCGGAGGTGTCACCGGTGGTGACCCGCTCGGCGAGGGCAACGAGTGCGTCGCAGACTTCGGGTGTCGCCGGGCACTGCCGGAGCGCTGCGATCATCGACTCCGGCCCGGCTTCGGGGAGCGCCGCGAGTGCGAGCAGACGACGGACCGCGGCCGGAGCGTTGCTCCGGGAACCGACGACGACATCGACGAGCCCGGCGATCGTCGTCTCGTCCGGCATCGGCAGCGCAGCGAGTACGTGAGCCGACGCCTCGGGGTTGTTCGCGCTCAACCACTCCGGAAGGTTTCCGACATCGAACGCGATGTGCGAGGCCACCTCGACGGCGAGCTCCCATCCCGTGACGAGCGCGTCGAGGTCCGTGGTCTCGGTGCTCCCGGCCGCGATCCGCGCGAGCGTCGCCGCCATCATCAGGCCGGGATCCCCGTCGGCGAGAGCCGCCGCGACATCGGCACCGAGAGTCGTGAGCGCGGCGACACATGCCTGCTCGACCTGCGCGGCCGGGCGTGCGTCAGCCCGTGCCGAGAGTGTTTCTACCGCAGCGGAATCGGCCGTGCGGGCCGCGGCCTGCAGCAGTGCCGAGGCCGCGGCTTCCGGGCCGTCGTCGGCGATCAGTGGTCGTACGAGCGCTGCGATTCCGAGCAACGAGTCTCGGGCCGAGCGGACGAGGGCGGCCGTCTCGGCGTCGTCCGCCCCGACCTGTTCATAGTCGTGCACCGCGTCGGCGAACATCAGCAGCAACCACGCCGTGCCCTCAGCATCCGCGGTCTGCCGGGCGCCGAGCACCGACGCGATGGACGTCATCGCAGGCTCGGTCGAGTCGTAGAGGGTTCCCTGATGCAACACCGCCGACCACAGCTCGTGCAGCGATTCCTCGACTGTCTCCGCCCCGGTCAGTCCCTCGATCCAGCCGGGCACGTCGCTCGCATCACCGTATGCGTGCTCCAGCGTCGGCCAGTCGACATCGGCGAGGTGGGTGCGCCAGTGCGCGCTGTTCATGGGTCTCCTTGCCGTGGGACAGCCCGATGTCGGGCAGGCCGTTGTACAGCTTCGCCGCGTCCGCGACGGGCTGCACCGAGTCGGTGTGCCGCCGCCTGGCGTCGGTGGTCGCCGAGGAGTCTGCCATTGCCGGCGTGCGCTCGGCGGGGGAGGACGCGAGGTCTAGGCTCGTCGCACCGCAGAAGCTGAGATGAGGAGGGGCCGTGTTCAGTCGGTTCGTGGCGATCGGTGACAGCCAGAGCGAAGGACTCAACGACGGGGACGACCAGCTGGGCTATCGAGGCTGGGCGGACCGGCTCGCCGAGCGGCTTGCGGAGATCAACCCCGAGATGCTCTACGCCAACCTCGCGATCCGGGGCCGGCTGGCCCGCCAGGTGCGGGAGGAACAGTTGGCCCCCGCGTTGGCGCTCGAGCCCGACCTGGCATCCGTCGTCGCCGGCGTGAACGACCTGCTGCGACCGAAGTTCGAACCTGTCGCGATAGCAGCCGAACTGGAGATCGCGTTCGAGGCGCTGACCGCGTCGGGTGCGCGGGTGCTGACGATGACGTTCCCCACGCTCGGGGCGGGCATGCCGGGCGGCCGGGCGATCATGGCGCGGATCTCGGCGCTGAACGAGGAGATCCGGGCGGCCGCGGCACGGCACGGTGTCGCGGTGATCGACCTCGAGGTGTACCCGGTCGCGACGGACCCGCGGCTGTGGAGCTGGGATCGACTGCACCTCAACGCGGATGGCCACGACCGTCTGGCCGCGGCCGCGGCGACGGCGCTGGGAGTGCCCGGCACCGACCTGCGCTGGCAGGACAGTCTGGGTCCGCTGCCGCCGGTCACCGCACTCGGGCGAATCCGTGCCGACACCGAGTGGGCGGTCCGGTTCCTCGGGCCATGGCTCGGGCGTCGCGTGCGCGGGACGTCGTCGGGCGCCGGGCGCGTCGCGAAGCGACCGGAACTTGCTCCGGTCCGGCGGGAAGGCGAGCGGGATACGACATCGGCCTGAGCGCCCATTCCTTGCCTCGTTCCGCGGAAGCCCGCGAGATCAGAGGAGGAGTGGGCGCTCAGGCCGACAGGGGTCAGCGGGCCGCGCCGCGTCCGCGGATCCGTCCGAGCACCAGCAGCGCCACCAGGGTGACGAGCAGCAGCAGGGTGGTGTTCGCGGCGGCCTGGAACACCTGGCCGCGGTCGGTGAGGCCGAAGATGGCCACCGGCAACGTCTTCCACGTCGCCGGGTACACCATGATGGTGGCGCCCAGTTCGCCCATCGACAGCGCGACGGACAGGCCCGCGGCCGCGCCGAGGGCGGGCACCAGCAGCGGCAGCGTGATCCGGAACAGGACCCGGACGGGGCCGGCGCCGAGGGATTCGGCGGCCTGACGGTAGGCGGGGTCGAGACGGTCGAGTGCGGCGGAGACCGAGCTGAACGCGAAGGCCAGCACCAGCACGGCGTGCGCGAGGATGACGATCCACTTGGTGCCGCCGAGGAGCAGCGGCCGCTCGTTGAACGCGATGAGCATGCCCAGGCCGATCGCGACGGACGGCAGCTCCACCGGGAGGTGGAAGACCGCGTCGGTGACCTTGCGCAGCCACACCGGCGCCTCGCGCGCGGCCAACGCGGCCCAGGCCCCGAGGAACAACGCGATGCCGCCGGCAATGATCGCGGTCTGCAGGCTCACCGTCATGCTCGCGAGGTTGTCGTCGGACAGTGCCGCCGACAGGTTCTTCGTCCCCAGGTTCGAGGGCAGTGGGCCGTTCCACGCGCCCGCGAGCGCGGCGGCGATCACCGTCGCGATCGGGGCGACGAACACGGTCATGACGACCGCGCCGAAGAACGCCAGCGTGAGGTACCTAGCGCGTCGGGTCCAGAGCAGCACGGCTGCCTCCCATCAGTCGGGTGAACAGGAACCGGTAGCCGCCGTACAGCGTGAGCGACAGCGCCACCTGGACGGTCGCGATCACCGCGGCGCCGGGGAGGTCGAAGGTGACGATGCCGTGCGTGTAGATCAGCACCGGCAGGGTCATGACGTCCTTGGCTCCGGTGAACAGCACGATGCCGAACTCGTTGAGCGTCAACAGCAGTACCAGCGAGCCGCCCGCCATCAGTGCCGGCCAGGCCTCGGGCAGGATCACGGTGCGCAGCACCCGCAGGGGAGAGGCACCGAGGCTCGCGGCGACGTCGAGTTGCTCGCGGGGCATCTGGGTGAACGCCGCGAGCAGCGGTCGCACCACGAACGGGGTGAAGAACGTGATCTCGGCGGCGATCACGCCGAGCGGGGTGTTGAGGAAGTTCAGTGGCACCCGGTCGGCGCCCGTGATGCGGCTGATCAGTGCGTTCACGGCACCGGCGGTGCCGTACAGGAACGTGAACGCGAGCGTGACGAGGAACGAGGGCAGCGACAGGATGGTGTCGATCAGGCGTCCCACCACCTTCGACCCGGGGAACGGCACGAACGCGAGGACCAGCGCCAGGAACGTGCCGAGCACGAGGCACCCGAGCGTGGAGGCGAGCGCCACTTCGATCGTGCGCCACAAGGCCTTTCGGAACGACGCCGACCACAGCATGTCTGTCCACGCCGACCAGCCCCGGCCGGTGTCGGTGACGGTGGACTCGGCCAGCACTCGCGCCATCGGGTACACCGCGAACCCGATCACCAGCAGCAGCGGCGGAAGCACCCACAGCCCGGACCGCCACCGCGACGGCTCCGGCCGGGTCGGCGGGTCGGCGGCGACCGGGGCCTCGAGGAGGGCGGTCACGACACCGCCTCCGGGGCCGGCACCAGGACGGCGCCCCGCTCCGGGAAACGCAGCCCGACCTCGGTGCCCACCGGACGTTCGTCGTGGCCGGGCACGTCGACGTCGATCGGCGTCTCGGGCAGTCCGGGTAGCGCGATCGTGACCCGCGTCGACGACCCGCGCCACACGCTCGCGACGATGCGGGCCGGCAGCGCCCCGCGTTCGGCGGGGGAGGTGAGGGTGATCGCGTGCGGTCGCAGGCACAGCAGGGCGCCGGCGTCGGACTCCCACTCGGTGCGGCCGATCTCGGGCTGGGGTGCGTGCGCGGTGACGGGCGTGCCGCCCACGGACACCAGTGCCGACGTTCCGATCACCCGGGTCACCGTGCAGGGCAGCAGGTTCGCGCCGCCGAGGAACGCGGCGGTGAAGCTGCTCGGCGGGCGCTTCCACAGGTTCTCGGCGGTGTCGACGTCCACCAGGCGGGCGTCGCGCATGACGGCGATGCGGTCGGCGAGTGCCAGCGCCTCGGACTGGTCGTGCGTCACGTAGAGCATCGCGGTGTCCGGGAGCGCCGCCCGCAGTTCCTGCAGTTCGGTGAGCATGCTCTGGCGCAGTTGCGCGTCGAGGGCGGCGAGCGGCTCGTCGAGCAGCAGCACCTTGGGGCGGATGGCGAGTGCGCGGGCGATCGCCACGCGCTGCTGCTGACCGCCGGACAGCTCTCGTGGCAACCGCTTGCCGTAGGCCGACATGCCGACCATCGCGAGGGCGTCGGACACCCGGTCCGCGATCTCCGACCGCGGAACACGCTGTGCGCGTAGTCCGAATGCGACGTTGTCGGCGACCCGCATGTGCGGGAACAGGGCATACGACTGGACGACGACGCCGATGCCACGCTTGGCCGGGGGCAGATCGGTGACGTCGTCGCCGCCGAGTCGGACGGTCCCTGAGGTGGGCCGGGTGAAGCCGGCCAGTGCCTTGAGCGCGGTGGACTTACCCGACCCGCTGGGGCCGAGCAGGGCTACGGTCTCGCCGCGGGCGACCCGCAGGTTGAAGTCGACCAGGGCCCGGGTGGTCCCGCGGCCGCGGCCGTAGGAGACGGTGACCCGGTCGAACGTGATGGCCGGAGCGGAGTGCGCGGTCGCGCCGCCGTTGCGGGCTCTGGTGCCGAGGGACCGCCCGGACTCGAATCGAGACATGTCAGTTACCGGTGGCCTTCTGGTAGGCGGCGATGTCGGCGTCGAGCGAGGCGAGGACGTCGTTCCAGTTCGGGGTCCACACCTCGACACCGTTCACGAGCCCGGTCGGGGTGGACTTGTCGGTGGAGGTGCCCGCCGCGTCACGGACGTCGGTGCGCACCGAGACGCCGAGCGCGTCGGTGGCGACCGTCTTCTGCGCCTTCTCCGACAGCAGGTACTCCATCAGCTTCTTGGCGTCGTCGGAGTGCGGGGCGCCCTTCGCCAGGCCCATCACGTACGGCAGTGCGACCGTGGTGCGCTTGCCGCCGTCGGCGGGGAAGAAGATGTCGAACTCGGAGCCGTCATCCTTGATGGACGCGAGGTTCATCTGGACGTCGCCGTTCGCGACGAGCAGTTCACCGTTGCTGACCTTGGGCTGCAGCTTGCCGGTGGACGACGACGGTCCGACGTTGTTGGCCTGCAGCTTCGCGAGGTAGTCCAGCGCGCCCTCCTTGCCCTTGAGGTGCTGGAGCAGCAGCAGGACGGCGGTGCCGTCGCCGGCCTGGCCGGGGGTGGAGTACTGCAGCTTGCCCTTGAACTGGTCGGTGAGCAGGTCGTCCCACGTGGCCGGGGCCGGGTTGGCGCCGGGGTTGGCGATGAACGACAGGTAGTTGTCGACCAGGGGTACGTACTTGCCCTCCGGGTCCTGGACGTCGGCGGGGACGGCGGAGGTGTCGATGCCGCTGGGCTCGAGCAGTCCCTGTGCGTCGGCCTTCTGGATGAACGGCGGCAGCGTCACCACGACGTCGGCCTGCGGGTTGGACTGCTCCTTCTCCACGCGGGAGACGACCTCGCCGGAGCCGGCCTCGACGAGGTTGACGGCGATGCCTGTCTCCTCGGTGAACGCGGCGAACTGGGTCTTGTACCAGCCGGCGAGGCCGTCGGCGCTGTAGACGGTGACGGTACCGCCGCCGCCGGTCGCCGCGGTGCCGGTGCCGCCGCAGGCGGTCAGGGTGAGGGCCGCGGTCGTCATCGCGATCGCCGCGATACCGACACGGAAACGCTCGGTGTTCCTGCTCATTCGGATGTCCTTGTCTGGGTGAGGGATTCGAACGGTGACGGGAGGGATCAGTTGCTAAGGGAGAGAACGAGATCGGTGAACTCGCGGACCGACGGCACCACGTGGGTGGGATTCGCGGTGCGCAGTTGCTGCTCGTCGTGCGCGCCGGTGAGGGTGCCCGCCACGATGGCGGCGCCGGCACGCAGGCCGCTGGTGACGTCGTTGGCGGTGTCGCCCAGCACCGCAACCTCTTTCACGTCGTCGATGCCGAGACGCATGAGGGCGGTGAGGATCAGGTCCGGGTAGGGGCGCCCGCGTCCCGCCTCGGCGGGGGAGAGGGTGAGGTCCGCCAGCGTCTGCCAGCCCAGCGCGGCGAGGAGCTTGTCCTGCGTGGTGCGACTGAATCCGGTGGTCAGTGCCACCTTGACACCAGCATCACGCAGCGCCGTGATCGACTCGGCGGCATCGGGAATCGCGGTGGCGCCGCCCTCGTCGACGAGGCGGTCGTACTCGGCCTCGAACGCGCGGTTCGCGGCCTGGGCCCGGTCCTCGTCGCCGAACAGCGCGCGGAACACGACGATCTTGGACTGACCCATCGTGTCGAGCACGTACTGCCGGGCGGCGCCGGCCTCGGGGCCGGTCGCGGGCAGCCCGGCCGCGGCGCCGGCCGCGTCGAACGCGTGCAGGACGAGGCCGTCGTCGGCGACGGTGGTGCCGGCCATGTCGAGGACGGCGAGCTTGATGGTGGTCACGGTGGCTCCTGTGGGGTTCGGGGCTCAGAGGCCCAGCTGGTCGGCGGTCTGTTCGGCGAGGGCGGGGCCCAGGGTCATGCCGCGTCCGCCCGGCCCGGCGACCACCCACACGCCGTCGGCCGGCTCTGCGCGGTGCACCAGTTGCTGCGGGTCCAGGCACTGGCTGTACACCCCGGCCCAGCGCTTGACGATCGGCGGCAGGTCCCGGCCGAGCAGTTCCTCGACCACGCTGGTCAGGTGCCGGTACGGGGCCTCGTCGACGTCGAAGTCGAACGGCTCGTCGTACTCGTGGGTGTCGCCGATGGTCAGGCCGCCGTGCAGGCGCTGCACGCACAGCAACTGCATCCGGTGCTCGGCGGCGGTGGGCTCCTGCGGTTGGGCGTCGCGCAGGGCGTCGAGGGCCGACCCTGCGAAGGCAGGGTAGTAGCGCATGCTGTCGCCGTCGGCGATCGCGGTGGTGAGCGCCTCGCCGAGCGGTGCGGTCTGCATCATCTGCAGGCGCACCCGGCGCAGCGGCAGGTCGCCGGCGAGATCGCGGGCCAGGCCGCCGAGCGTCGCGCCAGGGCACACGATGACCAGGTCGGCGTCGAACGTGCGCTCGTGGTCGTCGCGGATGCGGACGCCGGTCGCGGTGGAGGTGATCTCGCGGGCCTCGGTGCCGGCGTGGAAGGCGTAGCGGCCCGACGCCTCCAGATGACGGCGGACGGCGGGCAGTGCGACGCGGGACTCCACGGCACCGTCCCGGGTGCAGTGCAGGCCGGCGAGGAACTTGCCCCGCAACGCAGGATTGACGGCGCGGACCGCGTCGGGCTCGAGCAGTGTGAAGCCGCGGACGTCGGCGTCGTCGCGGGCCGCCATGTCCTCGGCGACCGCGACTTCCTCGGGGGTGCGCAGCAGTGTCATCGAGCCCGCGGCGCGGAAGCCGATCCCGGGGACGCGGCGGGCCAGGTCGGCCCACAGTTCACGGGAGCGCAGCGACGCGTCCAGTTCGTGTTCGGCCCGACCGGACACCCACACCAATCCGAAGTTGCGCACGGTGGCACCGCGCGCCTCGAGTTCGCGTTCGAGATGGATGACGTCGTGTCCTCGACGGATCGCCTCGTCGGCGTGTGCCGTTCCGAGGATTCCTCCGCCCACAATTGCAATTCGCATGGGACACAGCATGCGCATTGGTCTAGACCATCTGGGGGATGTTCGGGAAACGTCGGATGAACAATTGGTATAGACCGTATTTGTGTAGTCTGCAGGCATGAACGACAACACGATCGTGCTCGAAGAGACTGCCGCGCTGATGGATTCGTTGCGTGGGATCTTCGACGGGGAAGCGGTCGACGAACTCGCCCACGCGCTGCAGGCGGCGGGCCACGCCATCGCCGACGGGGCCGACGACGAACTGGTACTGGCCTGCGCGCTGCACGATCTGGCACGCAGCCCGCTCGTCGGCGTCGAGGCCGCGACCGCGCACGACCGGTTCGCCCGGGAGTGGCTCACCCCGCGCTTCGGTGAGCGGGTGGGCTGGCTGGCCGGCGCACACGTCGCGGCCAAGCGGTTCCTGGTGGCCACCGAGCCGGGCTACGCGGACGGGCTGTCCGCGGAATCCGTCGCGACCCTGGGGCTGCAGGGGGGTCCGGCGGTGGAGGAGGCATGGACCTCGCACCCGTGGTGGCCGGATGCGGTGCGGTTGCGCCGGTACGACGATCGCGCGAAAGTGCCGGGCGCGCAATCCCCGTCGATCGACGACGTCGTGGTGGCACGACGCGTGCGCGACGGGCTGGGGGTGTCCCGATGACCGCCGAGAGCCTGCCCAAGCACTACCTGGTTCGGACGCATGTCGAGGATCTGCTCGCCGACCTGTCCGAGGGCGATTCCGTCCCCGCCGAGCGGGAACTCGCCGCGCGGTGCGCCGTCTCGCGCGAGACGGTGCGGCAGGCGCTGCACGAGTTGCTCGTGGCGGGCCGCATCGAACGCCGCGGTCGGGGGACCGTCGTCGCGCGACCCAAGCTCGTCCAACCGCTCTCGCTCGGTTCCTACACCGAGGGTGCGCTCAGTCAGGGCCGGGAGCCGGGGCGTTTCCTGGTGCGGTGGGAGGAGATCGACGCTCACGCGAAGCTCGCTGACATCCTGGAGATCGCAGTCGGTGAACCGGTGATCCACCTCGAACGTGTGCTCCTCGCGGACGGTGAGCGCATCGGTCTCGAGAGCACGTACCTGCCGCAGCGGCGGTTTCCGGATCTGCACGACACGTTCGATCCCGAGACGTCGCTGTATGCCGCGATCCGGGCGCGGGACATCGTGTTCACCACGGCGACCGAACGCATCGAGACCGCGCTGCCGACGCCGCGGGAGGCGGCGCTGGTGGAATCGAGCACCGCGATGCCGATGCTGAAACTGCACCGCGTCTCCCGCGACGCCGACGGTGTGCCGATCGAGCGCGTCCGGTCCCTCTACCGCGGGGACCGGATGGCGTTCGTCACCGAACTGCGCTGATCACGAAGCCAGGATCCGGGCCTTCTCGGCGGCGAACTCGGCGTCCGTGAGCACGCCCTGGTCCCGGAGTTCACCGAGTTGTTTCAGGGCGGCGATCCGGTCGGGGCCTCCGGCGGGCGGTGGGGCAGGCGGCGGGGGAGGTGGTGGCGCCTGGGGTGCCGCATATTGCGGGGCCGGCTGTTCGGCCGCCCACCGCTGGCCCTGGCGTCGGGACACTCGATTCGAGACCGCCGTCGCGGTTCCGGCCACTGCGGCGGTACGTGCGATTCCGCGGAGAAGTCCGGGCATGGTGTGCTCCTTGATCGTCAGCTGGCGGTGTCGAGCGACTCGAGGTTCTCCAGAATCGTCTGGAGGGGGATGCGCCCCGTGGCCACGAGCTGTGCGCCGCTGTGGCGCAGTGCTGCCGCGAAGGGGGCAGCCCAGCGGTTCTCGTACACGAGAACCGCTGCGGAACAGCCTGGTTCGAGGATGGCGGCGGCTTCCTCGAGGTCGGTCTCCTTCAGCAGATCCGACGACGCCTCCGCGAACAGCGTCACGTCGATCTCACCTTCGAAGCCGACGTCGTCGATCTCGATGCCCGACAGCGATCCGTCGGCCTCCTTGCGGACGAACGCGAGGTCGAGCACGCGGATGATGCCGCGCTCGACGAGCCCGCGGAGGATCGGTAGTGCGGAGCCGTCGGGTTGCCGATCGGCAGGAAACTCCACGACGAGATAGTCGATGGGCCCGAGATCGTCGAGTTCGGTGTCGTTCACTGCGGAGCCTCTCTTTTCGGAAAACAGGTGGACCGCTCGGTCGACGTGAAGTACCTCCCCGTCCCCGTTCGCCCAACAATCGTCTGGGTCTGCGCGGCCCGGGGTCAAGCTCGAAACGGCATCGAAGTCAGTGCAATTCGAGGCGAACGAGGCGAGTGTCTCGAACACCCCCGACCGGACAAGAATCGCTCGGCGGTCGTGTCGAATTCCGCAACGAGCGACCCCTGCGGGGAGAGAGAATGGGGTGCGCGGCCCGGTCGGGCCGGCACCCAAGGGATGGCCATGTCGCGAGGACGTGTCCGTCGCGCGACGTACTGAGGGCCGTGGATGTCGTGAGCAAGAAGGCTGGGGCCGGGAAGCCCGGCAAGCGCGCGGGGCCGCCCGGTGGGCGCACCCCCGACGCCGGTGAGCTGACGGAGACCGGCACCGTCGCATCTGCGGCGCCGATGAAGAACAAGGACTACCGCCGGGAGCTCAAACCCCTCCACGCCGAGCTGGTGGCGATGCAGGAATGGGTCAAGGCGTCCGGCGCGAAGGTGTGCATCGTGTTCGAGGGCCGCGACACGGCCGGCAAGGGCGGCGTCATCAAGGCGATCACCGAGCGGGTCTCACCCCGGGTGTTCCGGGTGGTAGCCCTACCGGCGCCGACCGATCGTGAGAAGTCGCAGATGTATGTTCAGCGATACATGCCGCACCTGCCCGCGGCCGGCGAGGTCGTCATCTTCGATCGCAGTTGGTACAACCGCGCGGGCATCGAGCGCGTCCTCGGCCTGTGCACCGAGGACCAGGCGCGGCAGTTCCTCCAGATCATTCCGACCGTGGAACGCGCGATCGTCGAGTCCGGCGTCATCCTGCTGAAGTACTGGCTGGAGGTTGGTCAGGACCAACAGACGCTCCGTCTGCAGAGTCGCATCGACGACCCGCGAAAGATCTGGAAGCTGTCCCGGATGGACCTGGAGTCGTACAGCCACTGGTTCGATTACTCGCGGGCCAGGGACGAGATGTTCCGGTTCACCGACACCGGCTGGGCGCCGTGGTACGTCGCGCTCAACGACGACAAGAGACGCGGACGCCTCAATGTGATCAGCCACCTGCTGAGTCAGGTTCCCTACGAGCCGCTGGAGCATCACGACGTCTCCTTGCCCGAACAGCAGAGCGCCGAGGGCTACCGACCGCCCACCCAGCCGCTGCACTGGATTCCGACGCCGTTCTGACATCCCCGAGTCACCGGGCAAGGAGGAGGCGCGATGGCCACCGAACACCCCGTGCCCGATCGGGCGCAGGCCCCCACGGACGGGGAGCCCCGATCGGATTGGCACATCCGTGACGCCGACGCCGTCGTGTCGGCCCTGGGCTCCGACCGTCGTGCCGGACTGACGACCGCCGAGACCGATGCGCGGCGCGGGCGGTACGGCGTCAACGAGATCGCCTCCGAGCCCGCCCCGTCGATCTGGGCCGTGGCTCTGCTGCAGCTGAAGGATCCGATGAACCTGATGCTGGTGGCGGTGGTGATCGTCAGTCTGATCATCGGGGAGATCCCGACCGCGCTCGTGGTGGTGGCGCTGGTCGTCCTCAACATCGTGCTGGGCACGCAGCAGGAACTGAAAGCGCGAGCCAGCGTCGACGCCCTCGCCAGGATGCAGATTCCACAGGCGCGGGTCATCCGAGACGGCACGCTGATCCAGCTGCCCGCACCGGATCTCGTCCCCGGCGACATCGTCGAACTCGAGGCCGGTGACCTTGTCCCGGCGGACGGCCGACTGCTGCGCTCGGCCACCCTGGAAACCCAGGAGGCGGCGCTGACGGGGGAGAGCGCGCCCGTCGCGAAGGATCCGCAGACACTCGATGCCGTGGATGTCCCACTCGGCGATCGCAGCAACATCCTGTTCCAGAACACCTCCGTCACCCGTGGCACCGCGACGATGGTCGTGACGGAGACCGGCATGCGGACCGAGATGGGTCGGATCGCGTCGATGCTGTCGGCGATCGCTCCCGTCAAGTCTCCGCTGCAGCGAGAACTCGATTCGCTGACCAAGGTGCTCGGCATCATCGCGTGGGTTGCGGTGGCGATCATCGTCGTCATCGGACTGCTGCGTGGACAGGACCTCACCACGGTCATGTTGCTCGGCATCTCGATGGGGGTGTCCGCGATCCCGACCGGTCTGCCGACGTTCGTGCAGGCCATGCTGGCGTACGGCGCTCGCCGGCTGGCCGATGCGAAGGCGGTCGTCAAGAACCTCAGCGATGTCGAAACCCTCGGCGCCACAAGCGCGATCAACTCCGACAAGACCGGCACTCTGACGATGAACCAGATGACGGTCCGGTCGCTGTACTTCCACTGCCGGTGGTTCACGGTGGACGGCGAGGGCTACAGCAAGTCCGGGACTGTCGCGCACGTCGCGGGGGAGCCGGTTCCGGACTTCACGCTGCTGGCGTACGGGCTGTGTCTCGACAGCGATGCCACCGTCACCGACAGCGGGGAGGTGGTCGGCGATCCGACCGAGGCCGCGCTGGTCGTCCTCGCGGCCAAGCTGGGGGTCGACGCCCCGAGCACCCGGCGCACGTATCCGCGGGTGGCGGAGGTTCCGTTCGATTCCGCGTACAAGTTCATGTCGACGTTCCACCATCTACCGGTCGACGGCGACACCCGGTTCGTCGAGCTCGTCAAGGGCGGACCGGACGTGGTTCTCGCGCGGTGCGGGTCCGCCTTCCGGCCGGGTCGGGAACTGGTTCCCCTCGACGACGTCCGCGACGAGATCACGGCTGCCAACCGCGTGATGTCCGAAAAGGGCCTTCGTGTCCTGGCTTTCGCCGCCCGCATCCTCGACGGCCAGGAACGAGCGGTGGCCGACGATCCGATGGCGTTCGTCGAGGACCTCGTCTTCGTCGGCATGGTGGGCATCATCGACCCGCTGCGACCGGAGGCGATCGATGCCGTCCGCACAGCGCACACCGCGGGCATCGACGTCCGCATGATCACCGGCGACCACGCGGTGACCGCGTCCGCGATCGGCGCCGAACTCGGACTCGGGCCCGGGGCGATCGGCGGCGCCGAACTCCAGGCCATGACCGATGAGGAACTTGCGGCCGCGCTGCCGGAGCTCCACGTCTTCGGCCGCGTCACACCGCAGGACAAGCTCCGTCTCGCGGGCGTCATGCAACAGGGCGGCGCGATCGTCGCGATGACCGGTGACGCGGTCAACGACGCCGCCGCGCTGAAGAAGGCCGACATCGGTGTCGCGATGGGGTCGGGCAGCGAGGTGACCAAACAGGCCGGCAAGCTCATCCTCACCGACGACAACTTCGGGACCCTGGTCACCGCGATCCGTCTGGGCCGCAGCATCTACGACAAGATCGTGTCGTACATCCGCTACCAGATGTCCAAGCTGTTCTCCCTGGTGCTGCTGTTCCTGGTGGCCAGCGTGTTCGGGATCAACGACGGCGTCGCACTCACTCCGCTGATGGTGCTGTTCCAGCACTTCTTCATCACGCTGTTCCCGGTGATCGTCATCATGCAGGACCCGCCACCACCCAATCTGATGGACAAGCCGCCCCGGGACCCGGGCCGGCCGATCGCCAACAAGCGGTCGTTCGTGCAGTGGTTCGCGTACGGTGCTCTCCAATTCGCGGTCACCCTGGCGGCGATGCTCCTGGCCCCCGGATCGATGAGCCCGACCGAACCGAACGTCCCGATGACGATGGCGTTCGTCGTGCTGTCCTTCGGTTCCATTCTCGCCGGGCTGGTTCTGCGGCGTGATCCCGACTCCGGTCTCACCGCACCGATTCTCGGCGCGATCAAGATCCTGTCGATTCCGACCGTCGTGACGGTGCTCGCAGTCGAACTCGGCTTCCTCCAGGACCTTCTCACCACCACGACGCTGACCGGCGGCCAGTGGCTCGCGTGTCTCGGGTGGTCGCTGATCGTCCCGGTCGTGATCGAGGCGGAGAAGGCGCTGCGGCGCCGTCGCCGACGGAGGTCGGCGCCGCCCGCACCGATTCCCGCGGCGGAGGTGGTCGCGCCGCAGCGCGCACATCTGCGTTGATCCGCTTCTCGCGCCCGCCGACCGATAGCCGCGAATCCCCGTGCCGGCAGCGGGTGTGGGGGCGATAATTCGAGGATGCCCTGGAGGGAGAGCCTCGGACGGCTACCCGGGGTGGCGACGGCCCGGGAGTACCAGCGCGGCTGGTTGCGCACCGACGTCACGGCCGGCCTCGTCCTCACCGCGCTGCTGATCCCGGCCGGCATGGGCTATGCGGAGGCCGCCGGACTCCCCGCGTACGCCGGGCTGTACGCGACGATCGTGCCGCTGCTCGCCTACGCCGTTGTGGGCCCGTCGAAAATCCTTGTGCTCGGTCCTGATTCGTCGCTGGCGCCGTTGATCGCCGCGGCGGTGCTGCCGCTGGCGGCCGTCGGTGACCCGGAGAGCGCACTCGCCCTCGCCGGGGTACTCGCCATCCTGGTCGGGGCGATCCTCATCATCGGTGGGTTCCTGCGTCTGGGCTTCGTGACCGAGCTGCTCTCGAAGCCCATCCGGCTCGGCTATCTGAACGCGATTGCGCTGATCGTCGTGGTCGGACAGTTGCCGAAACTGCTCGGTTTCTCCGTCGACGCGTCCGGCCTGCTGGGCGAGATCGCCGCCATCGGCACGTCGATTCTCGCGGGCGACAGCACCCCGGTCGCCGCCGCGGTGGGTATCGGTTCGTTCGCCGTCATCATGGCCTTCCGTCTGTGGCTGCCCCGCGTTCCCGGTGTCCTCGTCGCCGTCGTGGGATCGATCGCGCTCTCCGCGGCGATCGGACTCGACGAGGAGATCGGGATGGTCGGTGCGCTGCCCAAGGGGCTGCCGCTTCCGCAGTTCGGCGGCGTCGACTGGCAGGACACACTGGCACTGATCGGTCCGGCCGCCGGCATCGCGCTCATCGCCTTCGCCGACACCGGCGTGCTGTCCCGGACGTTCGCGGCCCGCCGCGGTGAGGAAGTGAACGGCAGCACGGAGATGAAGGCGATCGGGGCGGCCAACGTGGCGAGCGGCCTGTTCGGCGGATTCCCGATCTCGGCCAGCGGTTCCCGGACCCCGGTGGCCGAGCAGAGCGGTGCGCACACGCAATTGGCGGGGGCGGTCGGAGCGGTGGCGGTGTTGGTGTTCGTGCTCGTCGCCCCCGGGATCACCGCCTACCTGCCCGACGCCACCCTGGCAGCGGTGGTGATCGTCGCGGCGTCGGCGTTGATCGATGTGCGCGGGATGATCTCGATGTGGCACATGAGTCGGGTGGAGACCGGTCTCGCCGTCGCCGCGTTCCTCGGTGTCGCACTCGTGGGAGTGCTCCAGGGCATCCTGGTCGCGATCGGGCTGTCGTTCGTCGCGGTCGTCGCGCGGGCGTGGCAGCCGTACCGCACGGAATTGGTCGAGACGTCCGGGACCGGATTCCACGATGTCGCCCGGCATCCGGAAGGGCACCGCATCCCCGGTCTGGTGCTGGTCCGGTTCGATGCGCCACTGTTCTTCGCGAACGGCGGTATCTTCGACGACTACGTGCGGTCGGTCGTGGCGCGGGCGCAGACCCCGGTCGAATGGGTGGTGATCGCCGCCGAACCGATCACCGGTCTGGACACCACGGCCGTCGACGAACTCGTCGATCTCGACCGCTATCTCGAAGGTCGAGGCATTCGGTTGGCCTTCGCCGAGATGAAGGGGCCGATCAAGGACCGCCTCGTCCAGTTCGGTGTCGGCGATCGGTTCGATGCCACCCACTTCTACCCCACACTCGACGCCGCGGTCGCCGATTTTCACCGGCGTGCACATCCGCGCGGAGGCACCTGACGCCGCGATGGAGCCGGAATCGGGAAACCGCCGCGGGCGCACCGAGGAGCGGCGGACAATATCTTCATCGCACCCGATGGTCGGGCCTCGACCCGCGCGGCAGGACGGTTCACCATGCCGGACACCGACAGACAGCAACCTGGAGAGGCGACGCTCAGCCGGGCCGAGCGCGCCGAGCGTGGTCTGGCTGCCAGGCGCGCGACTCCGTTCTCGGCCCTCGCCGAATGCACGACGGGCGCTCGGCGCGATCCGATCGGCCTGCTCGAGCAGCAGTCCGCGGCCCGCATCCCGGACCTCGTCCGGGTGCGGTACGGGCGCATGGCGAGCGGTCCGTTCGCCTTCTACCGTGGCTCCGCGCTGATCATGGCCGACGACCTGTCGAGCGCGCCCCGGACGGGACTGACTGTGCAGTTGTGCGGGGACGCGCACCTGAGCAACTTCGGGATCTTCGCCACCCCCGAACGGATGCAGGCGTTCGATATCAACGACTTCGACGAGACGTACCCGGGACCGTTCGAGTGGGACGTCAAGCGGCTCGTCGCGAGCCTCGCGGTGGCGGGCCGGGAGCGGGGGCTCGGCGGCAAGCAACGGACCAAGGTCGTCCGCGCGTGCGCCGCGGAGTACCGCGAAACCATGCTGCAGCAGGCGGAGCGGGGAAATCTCGCGGTCTGGTATTCGCACATCGAGCCCTCCGCCGAACTGGTCGCGCTCCGCGACGAACTCGACACCTCCTCGAAGAAGAACATGCGCAGAACGCTCGAGAAGTCGTGGCACCGGGACAGCGTCCACGCGCTGGCCAAACTGACCACGGAGGTGGACGGCCGCCGGCGGATCGTCAGCACGCCGCCGCTGATCGTGCCGATCGAGGAGGTCTTCGCCCAGGCGGACGCCCAGTCCCTCTTCGAGGAGCTGCGTGGACGGCTGGACGACTATCGGGAGACGTTGCAGGACAACCGGCGGGTGCTGCTGCGACAGTTCGAGTTCGTCCAGGCGGCCCGCAAGGTGGTCGGCGTGGGCAGCGTGGGAACCCAGGCGTGGATCCTGTTGCTGCAGGGCGTCGACGGTGACCCGCTGTTCCTGCAGGCGAAGGAGGCGCGGCCGTCGGTGCTCGCGAACTACGTGGACGGTCCGTCGTTCACGAACCAGGGGGAGCGCGTCGTGGCGGGACAGCGGTTGATGCAGGCCGCGAGCGACATCTTCCTCGGATGGCAGCGGGGGGCGGACCCGGACGGGGTGGTCCGGGACTTCTACGTGCGTCAACTGCGCGACGGCAAGGGCTCGGCGGTGGTCGAAGCGATGACGCCGTCGGGGATGGAACTGTACGGGCGGCTGTGCGGACGGGTACTGGCCTACGGCCACGCCCGCTCCGGGGACCGGATCGCGATCGCCGCCTACCTCGACGCCGGAAGCGAATTCGACAAGGCCGTCACCGAGTTCGCCGAGTCGTACGCCGACCGGAACGCCCGCGACCACGCGGTCCTGCTCGAGGCCATCGACGAACGCCGTATCGCCGCACAGTTCGGGGTATGACCAAAGTGCGCGGCGCAGTGTCCGATACCGATGAGGACTGAGATGGGCAACGAGAACACGGACACCCGGCCGCGGGTTCGCCGATGGTGGGCCCGAGCCGCATTCGTGGCGGCATTCGGTGCGGCCGCAGCGCCGATCGCGTTCGCAGGGTTGTTCGGCACCGCCGCCGTGCTGGCGGTGGGCACCGGCGGCGTCGCGGCGACAGTGGCGGCGTCGTACTGGTTTCTCACCAGTCACGGCGTGCTACGCGCGATCTCGTCGGTCCTGGTGGTGCTCGCGCCGATCGTCGTACTCGTCCTATTGCTCCGTGCCGATCTGCTGTGGGCGGTGGTGCTCTCGTGCGTGCTGCTGCTCGCGGCCGTCCTGTGCGCCCGCGCCGCGCTGGGGGAGCCCGAGAAGAACGCGATGCCCGAGTACACCGCCCCTGCCCCACGTCGGCCGTTCCTCCTGATGAATCCGCGCTCGGGCGGCGGCAAGGTGGCGAAGTTCGGTCTGCAGCGCAAGGCCGAAGACCTCGGGGCCGAGGTGATTCTGCTCGACGGACCGGAGAACGCCGACGTCGCCGCACTGGCGCGGCGGGCCGTCGAACGCGGCGCGGATCTGCTCGGTGTCGCCGGCGGCGACGGCACACAGGCCCTGGTGGCCGCCGTCGCGGCAGAGCACGACCTGCCGTTCCTGGTGATCAGTGCCGGAACCCGCAACCACTTCGCGCTGGATCTCGGGCTGGACCGAGACGACCCTGCCACGTGCCTCGATGCGCTGGCCGACGGCGTCGAGGTGCGTGTCGATCTCGGATGGATGAACGGGCACCCGTTCGTCAACAACGCCTCGTTCGGGGTGTACGCGGAATTGGTGCAGAGCCCGGCCTACCGCGACGACAAGACGGGAACCGTGCTGGAGATGCTGCCCGAGCTGCTCGACAGCCATCGGGGCTACCTGCTGACGGTGGAGATCGGCGACGTCACGGTCGGCGGTCCACAGGCGGTCCTGGTGAGCAACGGCCCGTACCGCACCGGTGATCTCGTGGGTATGGGACGGCGAGAGCGCCTGGACGACGGTGTCCTGGGCGTGGTGACGATGTCGGTGAACAGTGCCCGGGAAGCCGTCGGTCTGCTGCAGGGCGCTCATGCGCGGGGGGTGAGCACGGCCCGCGCGGCCGAGGTCGTCGTCGACGCCGATCAGTCGGTGATACCGGTGGGCGTCGACGGAGAATCCCGGATGGTCCGCACCCCGGTTGTGTGCACCATCGCGCCCGCGGTGCTGCGGGTGCGTCTGCCGCGGCACCGGCCGGGTGCGCTTCCGAAGAAGCCGGGAATCGAACTGGCGCGCCTGTACCGGCTGACGGGCTGGCCGACCGGGTTCTCCCAGCGGAATCGGGTCCCGCGAGGGTGACCCCTTCCGGCGGGCGCCGGTGGAACCCGGGGCTATCGACCGACGAGTTCGAGCGCCAGCCGTACGTAGAGGTTCACTTCCTCCACGGCGTACAGGATGACGATCTCGGGACTGTCGCCGTGGTCGCTTCGCGCCACCAGGGTGATGCGGGGCGGCTCGGCGTCGGCGTGAAGCGCGAGATCGCTCCGCCGGCTTCGGCTCATGCGCTCGAATGCCTCGGCCCACTCGGGGCTGATGTCGCCGCCGAGTTCGGCGTCGACACGGACGGTGTCGCCCGACACGGTCGAGACGACGTTGCTGACCTTGACCGGAGCCCACCGACGTTCGGTGGCCCGCGACTGCTGGCCCATTGCCACCCTCACTTCTGATCAGGTTGACCCGTCACCATACCCAAACTGGGGACAAACGCATCTCCGCCGAAATCGACCCCAAAACTGGAACGCGTTCTACTCTGGGCCTCTCGGTACATCATCGCGAGGGGGAGACATGACGATCGACGTGAGCTACGAGGGCACCAAACGGGAGTTGGTGACGGACGAGGGGGTTCTCCGCTACCACGTGGCCGGCGCCGAGGATGCGCCGCCGCTGCTCCTGCTGCACGGCTCCGGGCCGGGTGTGTCGGGATGGCGCAACTACCGCGGCAACCTCGGGGTCTTCGCCGAGCACTACCGCTGCCACATCCTGGAGTTTCCCGGGTTCGGCGTGAGCGACCCCACCGAGGGACACCCGGTTCTCGCGGCCGGGTCGGCGGTCACCCGCTTCATGGACGCCCTCGGGATCGCGTCCGCGGCGATGGTCGGCAACTCGATGGGTGGGATCGTCGCCGTCAATCTCGCGATCCACTCCCCGGCCCGGGTGAGCAGGCTGATCACGATCGGCGGGGTGGGCCCACACATCCTCAGCCCCGATCCCAGCGAGGGTCGACGGTTGCTGCACGACTTCGTCGCCGACCCGTCGAAGGAGAATCTGGCCCGCTGGCTGCGGGCCATGGTCCACGACTCCGGGGTCGTCACCGAGCAATTGATCGAGGAGCGATGGGAGGCGGCGCGTGACCCGCAGTCGCTCGAGGCCGCGCGGGTCATGTACGGCGCGGAATCCTTTGCGCTGCAGCAGCAGTCCCTGCTCCAGTCCGGACGGCCGCCGTACTGGGCGATGATGCACAAGGTGTCGTGTCCCACGATGCTGACGTGGGGCCTCGACGACCGGATGAGTCCTCCCGACATGGGGATGGCGTCGATGCGCCTCATCCCGGACGCCGAGTTGCGGGTCTTTCCCAAGTGTGGGCACTGGGTGATGATCGAGGCGAAGACGGCGTTCGAGCGCTCCGTGCTCGAGTTCCTGCAGCGCTGATCCTGCGGCGGCCGGCTGCGACCGGGCACGCGGTCAGGGCCGAAGGATCCTGCGAGCGTGACGGATCTCCGGAACCCCGATGAGCTTCGCCGCCAGCGCGAAGGCGGCGATTCCGGTGAGGGTCCCGGCGACCAGCGCCGCGGCCGCACCGGTCCGGGGATCGCCCAGATGGGACTTCGTCGCGTGCGTGACGACGAAACAGATGGCGCCGGAGATTGTCGCCGCGGCGACGACCCGGACCGCGGTGTGGCGCACGTGATGGAAGCCCAGCAGCCCGAACCGCCTTCGCAACAGGACATGTCCCAGCATCGCCCCGACGACGTAGGAGACGGAACCGGCGACGCACAGCATCAGCACCACGCCCTGATCAGGCAGTGTCGTCACCGCGACCGCGATGACCGCGATCTTCGTGGTCACCATCGCGATGTTGATCAGTGCCGGTGTGCGGGTGTCGTGGTCGGCGTAGAAGACCCGTAGTTGGAGCATCACGAGTGCGAACGGCGCCAACCCGAACGCCGAAACGGCCAGCGCCGTGCCGATCAGGTGGGCGTCGGCCGGGTCCACACGACCGACGAAGATGACCGCCGCCAACGTCGGTCCCAGGACCATCAGGGCGGCCGTGACCGGGACGAGCGCGACCACCGAATACCGGGCGCCGCGCCCGAGGTCGGCCAGGACTGCGGCGTGATCGTTCTCGGCGACAGCGCGCGCGATGCGCGGCATCAGAACCGTCAGGAGCGAGACGCCCAGAATCCCGTACGGCACCTGGAAGAGCAGGTCCGCGTAGGTGTACGTGGAGACGCCGCCGTGGCTGAAGGCGACGCGCAGCACCACGACGACGCCGATCTGGCTGGTGACGACGTAGGCGAGGACCCATCCGATCAGCGGTAGCCCGGCGCGCACGGGACGCCACGTGTACGGCAGCAGACGAACCCTCCAGCGCCAGCGGAAACCGTTGCGTCGCAGAGCGAGGACGACGGTCGCCGCCTGTCCGACGATGCCCAGGGTGGTGCCGACACCGATCACCGCCACCTGGGCCACGGTCATCGACTGTGGCGTGAGCGTGACCGGCCCCGGCAGCAGGACGAACACGGCCACCGTGGCCAGGACGATGCCGTTGTTGACCACGGGCGCCCAGGCCGCGGGGCCGTGGACGCCACGGACGTCGAGCACCGCCGTCGCCAGGGCCGCCAGTCCGTAGAAGAAGATCTCGGGCAGTAGGAGGTACGCGAACACGGTCGTCAGGTCCCGCTGCGCGGCGTCCTTGACGAACACCGACGAGACGAGCGGGGCGCACAGGACGGCGAGCACGGTGACCGCCGCCATCACGACCGTCGCGCCTGCCACCAGTCGCTGCGTGAACTCGACGTCCACCTGGCCGCCACGTAATCGTGAGCGCGTCAGGACGGGGATCAACACGCTCGTGAGCACACCACCGAGCAGCAGTGCGTACACCATGTTGGGAAAGCTGTTCGCGCCGTTGTAGGCATCGCCGACCAGTGCAGTCCCCAGCACCGCCGCCAGCGCCGCCGTGCGAACGAAACCCGTCACACGGCTGACCGTCCCGGCGACGGCGACTCGTCCCCCAGCCCGCGCGACCAGGCGTTCCGGCTCGTCATCCTGCCTTCGATGTCTCCCCATGATTTCAGGCTCTCACGGCGCACCCGACCGGCGCGTTGCCTCACCGTCCAGGGGACGGGCGGATCTGGGCTGGGGCAGGATGTCGACGGCACGGCGGCGCTGTCGCCGTCGAGGCGTGTAGCGGGGAAGTCGGAAAGCTCCGGGACCACCGGTCTACCCTGAACCCATGTCTGTTCGCACTGCGCTCGTTTCCGGAACCGTCTCGCCCACCCTCGCTGTCCCGAAGGACATCGAGCGTCCCGAGTACGTGTGGAAGGCGACGGCCCGGGAGGGCAAGGAGCCGTGGGTGCAGACGCCCGAGACCATCGAGAAGATGCGGGTGGCGAGCAAGATCGCGGCGCAGGCGCTGCAGGAGGCCGGTAAGGCCGTCGCGCCGGGGGCCACGACCGACGAGTTGGACCGGATCGCGCACGAGTACATGTGCGACCACGGCGCCTACCCGTCGACGCTGGGCTACCGCGGCTTCCCGAAGTCGTGCTGCACGTCGCTCAACGAGGTGATCTGCCACGGCATCCCCGACTCGACGGTGATCCAGGACGGCGACATCGTCAACATCGACGTCACCGCCTACATCGACGGCGTGCACGGCGACACCAATGCGACGTTCCTCGCGGGCGACGTCTCGGAGGAGAACCGCCTGCTGGTCGAGCGCACCCACGAGGCGACGATGCGTGCCATCAAGGCCGTGAGGCCGGGCCGCGAACTCAACGTCATCGGCCGCGTCATCGAGTCGTACGCCAACCGCTTCGGCTACGGCGTCGTGCGTGACTTCACCGGCCACGGCATCGGTGAGACCTTCCACAACGGCCTGGTGATCCTGCACTACGACCAGCCGAACGTCGACACCATCATCGAGCCCGGCATGGTGTTCACGATCGAGCCGATGATCAACCTCGGCACCGTCGACTACGACATCTGGGAGGACGGCTGGACAGTCGTCACCAAGGATCGCAAGTGGACCGCCCAGTTCGAGCACACCATCGTCGTCACCGATGAGGGCAACGAGATCCTCACGCTGCCGTGACAGCGGCGCTGACCGGCGCACTGCTGGTCGCCGGCACCACCTCCGACGCCGGCAAGAGCGTCCTGGTGGCCGGGCTGTGCCGGATGCTGGCGCGGCGCGGGGTGAAGGTGGCGCCGTTCAAAGCGCAGAACATGTCGAACAACTCCGTCGTCACCCTCGACGGCGGGGAGATCGGCCGGGCCCAGGCGCTGCAGGCGCGGGCGTGCGGCCTCGAGCCGAGTGTCCGGTTCAACCCGGTGCTGCTCAAGCCCGGCGGCGACCGGACGTCGCAGCTGGTGGTCCGCGGCAAGGCCGTCACCAGTGTCGGCGCCCGCGACTACATCACCCACCGCGAGTGGCTCCGGGACATCGTCGCCGACGAGCTGGCGTCGCTGCGCGACGAGTTCGACGTCGTGATCTGCGAGGGTGCCGGATCGCCCGCCGAGATCAACCTGCGCGCCACCGACCTGGCGAACATGGGGTTGGCGCAGGCCGCGCAGCTGCCGGTGATCGTGGTCGGCGACATCGACCGCGGGGGAGTGCTGGCTCACCTGTTCGGGACGGTCGCGGTCCTCTCTCCTGAGGACCAGGCGCTGATCGCCGGGTTCGTGATCAACAAGTTCCGCGGGGACGTGAGCCTCCTCGAACCGGGCCTCGAGCAACTGCGTGCCCTCACCGGACGGCCGACCCTCGGCGTCGTCCCGTTCGCCGAGGACCTGTGGCTCGACGCCGAGGACTCGCTCGGCGTGGTCGGCGACGCACCGGTGGGACGGCCCGGCCCGCCCGCCGGCGACGAATGGTTGCGGGTGGCCGCGATCCGGCTGCCGCGGATCTCGAACTCCACCGACGTCGAGGCCCTCGCGTGCGAACCGGGCGTTTCGGTGCACTGGGTGAGCGAGCCGTCGCGCCTCGCCGACGTCGACCTCGTCGTCGTGCCCGGCAGCAAGTCGACGGTGGCCGATCTGGAGTGGATGCGGCGCAACGGAATCGGTGACGCTCTCGTCCGCCGTGCGGAGACCGGCGGCGCGATTCTCGGCATCTGTGGCGGCTACCAGATGTTGGGCACGGTGATCGACGACGGTATCGAATCCGGCGTCGGCGCGGTACCCGGACTGGGGCTGCTCGACCTCGAGATCGAGTTCGCCGCCGACAAGGTGCTCGCGCAGGTCGACGGTCACGCCGACGGAATCCCGGTGCGCGGCTACGAGATCCATCACGGGCGCATCCGGCGCAACGGCGACGCGCCGCTGTTGAGCGGCGCGGACGGCGTCAAGGAGGGTAGCGTCCGGGGGAGTGTCCGCGGCACCCACTGGCACGGTCTGCTCGAGAGCGACGACTACCGGCGGCACCTGCTGACCGAGATCGCCGACGCGGCCGGCCGGCCCGGGTTCCGCGTCGCGCCCGGCACCGACGTCGCGCGGGTGCGGGAGGCGCAGTTGGATCTGCTGGCCGACCTGGTGGAACAGCACCTGGACCTGGACGCGCTCGACGCGCTGCTGGGAGGCGGCGCGCCGAGCGGAATGCCCATGATCAGGTCGTCGCTCGCCTGAGGACTGCCCAGGTCGCGGCGATCGCCGCGACCGAGGCTGCCAGCGGAACCACCGCGAGCACCACCGTCCGGGGCGCATCGACGAACCATGATCCCACCGCCGGCCACCAGCGTGCCCACGTGATGACGACCGCGGCGATGCCCAGTGCTCCGATCGTCCCGATTCCCGCGATGAGGAACCCCGGTGTCCTCCAGCGCTGGTACACCGCGCCGAGCAGCATCGAGATCGATGTGGTCAGCAGCAGGCTTGCGAACAGCGTGACGGTCTGGAGCACACTCGAATCCGTCGCGTAGCGGAGGACTCCGAACATGCGCATCCGGACTCCCCACCCGTCGGTCGCCGCCTCGATCACCGACAGCAGCTGCAGCACCGCGGCGAACGCGGCCGACTGGACCACCGCCACGACGACGGTCGAGGTGAAGAACTGGCGCCGCGTCACGCTCAAGCCCAGCGCGAACGGGAACGACTGTGTCATCGCCTGCGCGTAGAACGCCACGACGAATCCGTACAGCGAGAGCACGGCGCCGGTGCCGTGGGTCTCGCTCTCGGCGTCGATCAGCGCGAAGATCGTGAGATTGATGGCGAACGTGACCGCGAGGATCGCGGCGGGCAGGGCCAGCAGCAGCGGCCACGCCACCACGTGGAGTCGGCATACCGCCAGGAGGCGTCGGACACCGGTGGGCGAGGGGCCCGCCGAAGCGGCGGTGCGGGTGGGGGTGGCGACGGTCATGACCGGGTCTCCTTGCCGATGTCGGTGCGGCTGTCGAGGGCGTTGCGAATCGTGATCTGCTGCAGGGAGACCGGCGACAGTTCGATGTCGTTTCGCGCCGCCTCGGCGCGGTCCGCCGCGGAGATCGTGCCACGCACGGTTGCGCGTGCGAAGCCGCCGATGTCCTCGCGGTGCAGGACCGTCCGTCCCGCTGTGAAGGCGTCCACGGCCGCGGCACGACCACTGGCCAGCACATGCCGGCTGCGCAGGTCGTCGGAATCGGCGTCGGTGGCGACCCGGCCGCCGTCGATCACGATGACGTGTTCGAGCAGGTCGGCCACCTCGTCGATCAGATGCGTGGACAGCACGACCGTGCGCGGGTGGTCCACGTAGTCGGCGAGCAGTCGGTCGTAGAACAGTTGGCGGGCAACCGCGTCGAGGCCCAGGTAGGGCTCGTCGAACAGCGTCAGCGGCGCCCGCGATGCGAGCCCGATGACGATGCCGAGCGCAGACGTCATTCCGCGCGAGAGCTTCTTGACCCGGCGGCACTCGGGGAGTTGGAAGTCGTCCATCAATCGGCCGGCGAACTCGCCGTCCCACCCCGGTAGCAGGAGGGCCGCGGCGGACAGGACGTGCTTGACCTTCAGATCGTCCGGATACTTCTGGCTCTCCTTGACGAAGCACACGTTCTGCAGGACGTCCGCGTTCTCGAACGGTGCCCCGCCGAACGCACTGACCTCCCCGCTGCTCGGCAGTTCCTGGCCGGTGAGGATCTTCATCAGCGTGGTCTTGCCCGCGCCGTTGCGGCCGAGCAGCCCGTAGATCTTCCCTTCCCGCAGATCGAACGAGATGTCGTCGAGCGCGGTGACGTCGCCGTAGCGCTTCCCGAGCGCCCGTACCGAGACGATGGTGTCCCGGTCGATGTCTGTGATGGTCATGGACGTTCCTCCCACTTGTCCAGCATGGATTTGAGTTCGGCGATGCTCATTCCGAGCTTGTCCGCCTCGCGGACGAGCGGCGCGACGTATTGCGTCGCGAACTGTTCGCGCCTGCGGAACCGGAGCGCGTCCCGGGCGCCCGTGGTGACGAACATGCCGATACCCCTTCTCTTGTAAAGGATTCCGTCGGCGACGAGCTGGTTGAGTCCCTTCGCCGCCGTCGCCGGGTTGATCCGGTGGAAGGCCGCCAGTTCGTTGGTGGACGGCGCCTGCGACTCCTCCGGCAGTGAACCGTCGATGATCGCGTTCTCGACGAGCCCCGCGATCTGCTGGAAGAGGGGCTTGCCCTCCTCGTTCAGCACCGTGACCCTCCGGCCGCAGGGCTGATTGGTTCATTACTCATGTAATGAACCATAGAGCCGGTGTGGTGTGCGGTCAACCCGATTGCGCCGGGCGTGAGGCGGTTTCGTCCGTTCGGCACGGAGGAGTGGTTCCGGCACCTAAGATCCGGAGCGATGCCGAACGGCCTGGACATCCGCGTGAGGGGAGTCGACGTGCGCAGCAGATTCGATACCGGGACGGGGATTCGTGTCGCGTGCGGCGCGCTGGTCGCGGCGCTCGCGATCGCCGGTTGTTCCTCCGGTGATTCGGGATCCGGCGAGACGGCCTCGAGTAGCGCGACGTCAAGCAGTACGGCGTCCGCGACCACCACCGTGGCGCTGCAGAAGATCGACGCGGCCACCCTGAACGAGACCGTTGCGTCGATGGCGAAGGACCTGCAGGTCCCGGGTGCGGTCGCCATCCTCAAGATGCCCGGCGGGGACCTCACGGCGACCTACGGCACGGGAAAGCTCGGCGCGTCGACGGCGGTGACCACCGTCGACCACATTCGCATCGGCTCCAACACCAAGACCATGACCGGCACGGTGATCCTGCAGCTCGTCCAGGAGGGCAAGATCGCGCTGACGGATCCGGTCTCGAAGTACCGGCCGGACGTGCCGAACGGCGACAACATCACCATCGAGCAGTTGCTCGACATGCGCAGCGGCCTGTTCAACTACACCGAGACCGCCGAGCTCAACGAGACCCTCGACAACGACCCGCAGAAGCAATGGAAGCCGGACGACCTGCTGGCGATCGGGTTCGCGAATCCGCCGTACTTCCCGCCGGGGCAGGGGTATCACTACTCCAACACCAACATCGTGCTGCTGGGTCTCATCGCGGAGAGCCTGGACGGCAAGCCGTTGCCGCAGATCTTCCAGTCGCGGCTGTTCGGTCCGTTGGGGCTGACCGGAACCTCGTTCCCGGACACCGCCGACAGTTCGATTCCCGCGCCGCACTCACAGGGTTACGTGTACGGGACGAACATGGACACGTTGACCGATCCGGCGCTGCCGGCAGACATGCAGGCCGCCGCGAAGGACGCAACGCTGCAGCCGAACGACGTCACCGACGTCAACCCGTCGTGGGCATGGGCGGCCGGCGCCGGCATCTCGACCGCCAACGACCTCGTGACGTGGGTGCAGGCCCTGGTCGGCGGGAAGCTGCTCGACGCCGACCTGCAGGCCCAGCGCCTCGCCAGCGTGCAGCCGACGGGCCCGGACAGTGCGTCGGCCCAATACGGTTGGGGTATAGCGAAAATGGGTCCGATGTTCGGGCACACCGGGGAGCTTCCGGGATTCAACTCCTTCATGGGTCACGACCCCGAGAACAAGGTGACCCTGGTGGTGTGGACCAATCTGGCTCCGGCCGCGAACGGGCAGGATCCGGCGACCACCATGGCGAAGGAGATCATCGGCAAGGTCTATCCCGCATAGGCGTCCGATTCCGTGACGTGGATCGCGTACCGTTTCCAGCCATGGAGTCGACGCGTGTTGAGGTGGGAAGCGGGACCTGGACGGTCCGTATCGGTGGGCCCGAGAGCCGACACACAGTTCTCTTGCTTCCCGATGCGGGCGATACGGCTGACGTCTTCGACGCCGTCTGCGCGCGCCTGCACGACTCGGATCTGCGGACCGTCGTCCCGGAGAACGTCGACGGGCTCGACGAGCCGTCGGTGATCGCGATGCTCGACGAGCTGAAGCTGCCGTGGGTGAACCTCGTCGGCTCCGGGTCGGGCGCCGAGCTGGCGTGGCTGCTGGCCGCCAAGACATTCGGTCGGTTCGCGAGCCTCGTCGTCGCCGATCGTGGCCACCCCGCGGTGCCGGGGGCGGACGGCTCGGTTCGGGACGCGGCGTGCCCCGCCGTCGAACTGCCGACTACGGTCGTCGTGGGCACCTCGCTCGGCCGTCCCTGCGCGGACGCCAGTGGGCGGTACGCGTATTCGGAGTTCCGGATCGTCCAGCTCGACGGCATCGACAACGTCCCCGCGGACGCGGCCCCGGAGCTCGCCAGCGAGATCGTTCTCCGCACGAGCTCCTGGTAGCGGCTCGGGTGCGGGCTGACCCGCGGGCGCCGGCGGGAGGTTTCTAGACTCCTCCGGTGCACGACACCGTTCCCGCCCCGTCCGACGTCACGTCCGTTCGCGCCGCGCTGCGTTCCCCACGCCGACTCACCACCGAGGCGCTGGCCGGGCTGGTGACGTCCCTCGCGCTGATCCCCGAGGTGATCTCGTTCGCGGTCATCGCGGGCGTGGATCCCAAGGTGGCGCTGTACACGTCGTGCATCATGGCGATGACGATCGCGTTCGTCGGTGGCCGGCCGGCGATGGTCTCCGCTGCCGCCGGTGCGACGGCGCTGGTGGTGGCCCCGCTCGTGGCCGCGCACGGGATCGACTACCTGATCGCGGCGGTGTGGCTGGCCGGCGCACTCCAGATCGCCTTCGCGGCGGCGGGCATCGCCCGACTGGTGCGGTTCATCCCGAGGTCGGTGATGATCGGGTTCGTCAACGCGCTCGCGATCCTCATCTTCAGCGCGCAGTTGCGGCATCTGTTCGACGTGCCGTGGCTCGTCTATCCGCTGGTCGTGGCCGGGCTGGCGATGATCGTGTTCGTGCCCAGGCTGACGACGGCGGTGCCCGCCCCGCTGATCGCGATCGTGGTGCTGACCAGTGTGGTGGCACTGTTCCGTCTCGACGTGCCCGACGTCGCGGACCAGGGTGAGCTGCCGTCGGGCCTGCCCACGTGGATGATCCCGGACGTGCCGTGGACGTGGGAGACGCTGACGATCGTCGCACCGTTCGCCCTCGGCCTGGCGCTGGTCGGTCTGCTCGAGTCGTTGCTGACCGCCAAACTCGTCGACGACATCACCGACACCCCGTCCGGCAAGACCCGCGAAGCCTGGGGGCAGGGCGTCGCGAACATCGCCGGCGCGTTGTTCGGCGGCATGGGTGGCTGCGCGATGATCGGCCAGACGATGATCAACGTCAAGGAGGGGCGGGCCCGCACCAGGATCTCCACGTTCCTCGCCGGATTCTTCCTGCTCGCGCTGTGCGTGACCGTCGGCGACGTCGTCGGGGCCGTCCCGATGGCCGCACTGGTGGCGGTGATGCTCGTGATCGCGGTGACGACCTTCGACTGGCGCAGCATTGCACCGCGCACCCTGAAGCTGATGCCGCGCAGCGAAACCCTCGTGATGCTGGTGACCGTCGCGGGCACCCTCGCGACCGAGAACCTGGCGGTCGGTGTCGTCCTCGGTGTCCTCACCGCGATGGTGGCGTTCGCGCGGCGGGTCGCCCGCACGGCCCGCGTCGACGTCCACGACCGCGACGACCGTGAGGCCGGCGGGGTCGTAGAGCGGACCTACCGGGTGACCGGGGAGTTGTTCTGGGCGTCGAGTAACGACCTGATCCGCCGCTTCGACTACGGCGGCGACCCGGACTCGGTGGTCATCGACCTCACCGACGCAGAGGTGTGGGATGCCTCCACGGTGGCCACGCTCGACGCGGTGCGGCGCAAGTACGCCGCCAAGGGGACGTCCACGCGCATCGTGGGCCTCGACGGTGCGAGTCTGCACCGCCTCGAACGGTTGTCCGGGAAGCTCGGCTAGATCGCTCGACCGTGCCGCCCACGACCGTTCGTCGAACAAATGTCGCCGTTCGTCGCCGTGCGTATACGTTCGATTTGATCGAACGGCTGAAAGGGGGTTAGCCTCCAGGCACGGACACGCCGAACCCGGTGTGTCGGTTTCTCGATCCTGTCCGGGAAGGACCTCGATGCGCGGCACTGCAGCCACCGCCACCGTGACGCGAATGCGTTGCGCGTGTTGTCGCTGCATGCGCGTGAGCTGAGACGAGATCCCCGCGCGACGGCACCTCGAAGGCCGTCCCGCATCCCCGTGCTGATTCTTCCCACCGGGCACCGAAACGTCGCAGCGTGAGTTTTCCGCCGGTGCCCGTGGGGAAAGGATCCGTTCCATGTCCGCCCGTTCCCTCCCGATCATCGATCTGGAAAACCTCGACATCGACGCCCTGCGCACCGTCACGCACGAGATTGGATTCTTCTACCTGACCGGTCACGGCATCGACCAGCAGCTCACCGACGACCTGATCGCCGCGGCTCGCGAGTTCTTCGCGCTGCCCGAGGCCGACAAGCTCGAGATCGAGAACAGCAACTCGCCGCACTTCCGCGGCTACACCCGCGTCGGCGGCGAGCGCACCCAGGGCTACATCGACTGGCGCGAGCAGCTCGACATCGGACCCGAGCGTGCCGCGGTCGAGCCGATCGATCCGGACCGCCCGTGGGACGTGCTGCACGGACCCAACCTGTGGCCCACCCGCGTCCCGCAGCTGCGCGACCTGGCGCTCGAGTGGTCGGCCCAGGCGCAGACCGCCGGACTTCGCCTCATCAGTGGATGGGCGCAGTCGCTCGGCGCCCCCGCGGACTTCTTCGATGCCGCCTTCGCCGACCCTGATCCGCTGCTCAAGATTGCCCGCTACCCGGGCCACGACGGCTCGGTCACCGACCAGGGGGTCGGCAGCCACAAGGACGTCGGGGCCCTGACCCTGCTCTACCCCGAACCGACCAGCGGCGGCTTCCAGGTGGAGACCGAGAACGGTTGGCTCGACGTCGACCCGATCCCCGGGCACTTCCTGGTCAACATCGGTGAGCTCCTCGAGGTGGCCACCGGCGGCTACCTCAAGGCCACCGTGCACCGGGTGCTGCCGCCGGCCGCAGGCACCGATCGCGTCTCGCTGCCGTTCTTCCTCAACCCCGGCTACGACCACGCCCTGCCCACGGTGCCGCTGTCGCCCGCGCTGGCCGCCGAGGCGGCCGGTGTCGGACCCGACCAGCACGGCGGCACCCTGCACGCCCGCTACGGACTCAACGCCCTCAAGTCGCGCCTGCGCGCCCATCCCAACGTCACCGAGCGGTACCACCGCGACCTGCTCGACCTGCCCGCACTGCGTGGCTGACCATCTCGACCCGATCGGAAGGTACCTCCCAATGTTCTTGCGCCGCACTGCTGTTCTGTCCGCCGCCGCCCTGCTCACCGCGGGCCTGGCTGCTTGCTCCTCGAGCGGTGACGGGGAGACGCTGGTGATCTCCGCGTCGAGCACCCCGCACGTGGAGATCCTCGAGCACATCGCCGACTCCGGCGCTCTGGGCGACGTCAAGCTCGACATCAAGCCGGTCACCGGCGAGATCGATCCCAACGAACTGCTCGTCGCCGGCGACGTGCAAGCCAATTACTTCCAGCACGCGCCGTACCTCGCGGACTGGCAGAAGCAGAAGGGTGTCAGCGACCTCGTCTCGGTCGCCGACGTCCACCTCGAGCCGATGGGCCTGTACTCCGAGAAGGTCACCGCGATCGACCAGATCGCCGACGGGTCGACCATCGCCCTGCCCAAGGACACCACCAACTTCTCGCGCGGGCTGTACCTGCTCGAGTCGGCCGGACTGATCCAGATGGACGTGCCGTTCGCGGACGCCGATCTGTCCATCGTCACGCAGAAGAACATCAAGGCCAACCCGAAGAACCTGAAGTTCGTCGAGATCGAGCGCTCGCAGATCGCCCGCAACCTGGGCGACCCGCAGATCACCGCCGCGGTCATCAACTCGAACTACGCGATCGAGGCCGGCCTGATCCCGGCCGACGACGCCCTGCTCTCGGAGAACGTCGAGAACAACCCGTTCGCGAACCTGCTCGTCGTCCGCGCGGCGAACGAGAACGATCCGGGCGTCAAGGCCCTCGCCGACGCGCTCGTCTCCCCGGAGACCGCCGCGTGGATCCAGGAGAACTACAGCGGTTCCGTCGTCCCGGTCCACCCCGCGAAGTGATGATCACCGTCGAGAATCTGGTCAAGACCTTCCCCGCCGCCGCCGGCGCGGGGGAGGTCTCGGCCCTGCGCGGCATCGACCTCGAGATCGCCGAGGGCGAGATCTTCGGCATCGTCGGACCGTCGGGTGCGGGCAAGTCCACGCTGCTGCGGTGCCTGAACCTGCTCGAGCGCCCCACCAGCGGGCGCATCGTGCTCCGCGGCGACGACGTCTCGCAGCTCACCGGTGCCGGCCAGCGGCAGGCGCGCCGCCGCATCGGCACCGTGTTCCAGCAGTTCAACCTGCTGCACTCGCGGACCGTGCGGGCCAACATCGAGTTCCCGCTCGAACTGGCCGGACTGGACCGCAAGCAGCGCCGGGCCCGCGCCGACGAGCTGATCGAGTTGGTCGGTCTCGCGGGCAAGGAGAAGACGTTCCCGTCGCAGCTGTCGGGCGGGCAGCAGCAGCGCGTGGGCATCGCCCGCGCCCTCGCGTCCGAGCCCGACGTGCTGCTCTGCGACGAGGCGACCAGTGCGCTCGATCCCGACACCACCGATCAGGTGCTCGACCTGCTCGCCGAGCTGAATCGCAGGATCGGCGTCACCGTCGTGCTCATCACCCACGAACTGGGTGTGCTGCGCCGCATCTGCACCTCCGCCGCCCGGCTCGAGGACGGCCGGATCGCGGAGACCGGACGGATCCTCGATCTGGTCGGTACGCCCGGCTCGGTTCTGGGCGCGGCGATCGTCCCGGTCGGGGACGACCCGTCCGCGGGCGCCGACGCGGACACCGCACTGGTCACGACGATCGGTGACGAGGCCCACGGACCGTGGCTCGCGCAGCTCGTCCGCAAGCTCGACGTCGACATCTCCGTGGTCGGCGGTCGGGTCGAACAGGTCGCCGGCGTCACCGTCGGCCGACTGCGTCTGCGTTTCGGTCCCGACGTGGACCGGGCGGACGTCGCCGCGTTCGTGGACGCCCAGCCGGGTACCACCCTGGCGTGGGGTGAAGGACCGGAAACGACCGGCGCCGTGACGCAGGGAGCCACCGCATGAACAAGCTGACCTGGTACGACTCGCTCCCCGAGGTGTGGGAGGCGACGCAGGAGACCCTCTACATGGTGGGGATCTCCTTCGTGCTCACCGTGCTCGGCGGGATCCTGCTCGGCGTCGTGCTGTACGTGACCGCGCCGAGCGGACTGTGGCCGCAGCGCGTCGTCAACGTCGTGCTCGGCACGATCGTCAACATCTTCCGCTCGCTGCCGTTCCTGATCCTGATGATCGCGCTCATCGGGCTCACCCGCTTGATCGTCGGCACCGCGATCGGGCCGACCGCGGCGATCGTGCCGCTCACGATCGGCGCGATCCCGTTCTATGCGCGCGTGGTCGAGTCGGCATTGCGGGAGGTGCCCGTCGGTCGCATCGAGGCCGGTCAGGCGATGGGGGCGACGAACATGCAGGTCGTCCGGAAAGTGCTGCTGCCGGAGTCGGTTTCGTCGCTGGTGGCGGGTGCGACGCTGACCGTCGTCCTGCTCGTCGGGTACTCGGCGATGGCCGGGGTCATCGGCGGCGGCGGTCTGGGCGACTTCGCGATCGTCTACGGCTACCAGCGGTTCAACACGCCGGTGCTCCTGGTCGCGGTGGTGGTGCTCATCGTGCTGGTGCAGATCCTGCAGTCCATCGGAGACGGGGTGGTCCGGGCGCTCTCGCACCGGAAGTAGGCCTCTGAGACGACGAACGCTCCGCACCCGATTTCGGGTGCGGAGCGTTCCTCGTTGCTGGGGTGTCGACGCGGCCCGCCGACGCCGGACGCCGGCAAGTGCAGCGGCTCACCGGATCCGGCGCATGACCTGGCCGACGTGCAGCACACCCTTGCTGTCGTGCTCGTCGGCGAGCGCCCTGAGCCAATGAGCTGTGTCGTCGTCGTAGGTGCGCGCAATCCTGTCCGGATCGGCGCTGGGCGTGAAATTGGGCAACGAGCCGCCGGTGGTCCACTGTGACAGTGCTCGATCGATGTCGTGGGCATGTCCGACAACGGCATCCGCCGAGGGGGGCACCAAGGCTCCGACGACCATCAGCGCAAAATCGGCATCGCGATGGCAGAAGGCGCTGCGATGACGCGGTTCGCGAGCGAGCGCGCCCCCGAGAAGCCGCAGTTCGATCACGGTCTGCGGGGAGTGTGAACCAGGCCCGGCGACCGACAGGAGAGCATCGATCGCTTCGTGTGACAGTTCGTGTGTCAGAGCGCTGAATTCGTGGACCGGCATCGGATCGACGGGATCAGCATGCACCGCCGCGATGGCCGCATAGGGCATCATTCCGACGGCGTCGATCAACGGGGTGGCCACAGAACGTATTCGGCTGATGAGCGCCTCGGCCTCCGGTTCTTCCACGAGGCTGGCGAACCTGACGGCAAAGGTCAACCGGCCCGCGAGGGGTGGGGGAACCTGCGGTAGCGGCGGAAGCTGCAGAAATGCGATCGACGTCGAACTGTGCTCGGGGAGATCGGCACACCAGTCGAGCCACGCGTGGGCGACCGCGGCAGCGTCCGCACCGTCGAAATAGATTGCACCACCGTAGAAGTGGGAGATCGGTATGAGATCGATCTCGACTGCCGTGACGATTCCCAGTGTCGCCTTGCCACCGCGCAGTCCCCAGAAGAGTTCGGCGTGTTCGTCGGGGGTTACTCGAAGGAGTTCGCCGTCGCCGGTGACGATCTCGAAGGCACGCACGTGATCGGACGACAGTCCGTAGGTGCGCACCATCGGGCCGATTCCCGCACCGGTGAGGAATCCCGCCACGCCGACGGTGACGGAGGAACCGGCCAACGGCGCCAATCCGTGCGGTGTCGCGGCATCGATGACGTCCTGCCACACCAGCCCCGCTCCGACGCGAGCAGTGCGACCCTCCGGATCGACCACGCATTCGGCCAGGCGTCCAGTGTGGATGAGCAGGACATCGCCGTCCAGGGGCACCGCGCCGTGACCGGTCCGCTGGACGGCGACCCGCAGACCGTGATCCGCCGCGAATCGCACGGTCGCCGCGACATCGCGTGCGGTGTCCACGGCGACCACCGCATACGGACGCACCGGTACCGCGACATTCCAGGGTGTCGCCAACCCGTATCCGGCCTCACCGGGCAGTGCCACCGATCCGGACACCATCTTTCGGAGCGAGTCGATCGGCACGGCGTCGATCGTCGGTGTCTGAGGATTCATCGGAGCTTCCTTCCATCCGCGTTTCGGGTGTGAAGAAAGAATGTCCGAGCTCTCTTGGGTGGTTCTTGCCCCGAGTTTCGGAAACCATCCAAGGTTTCGCCAAGACCGTTACGCCAGGTCAGGCCGCTATCGAGCGCGCATAGGCGGCGAGCGCGAGCATCCCGAAACGCTGGGCCTCATCCGCGATCTCGGCGATGGCCCGATCCCGCTCGGGCGACGCCGCGCACAGTTGAGCCCGCAGCAGGCGGCACCGCAGCAGGGTCGGCGGGCTCGACGTCCTGGTCGCGATGTCCTCGGCCTGCGCGAGCAACGCCACCGCGGCCTCGGTGCGGCCGAGCATCGCATGCAGGCGGGCAGCGACTTCCGCCACCGATCCGATCACCCCGACCTGGCCCACCGTGGCGATGCGGTCGTGGAACGGTGCGAGCAGGTCGATGAACATCTCGGCGTACTCGACGAGCCCCAGATCGGCCACCACTCGGGCGATCAACGTCTGGTGCCCCAACGTCGTCCAGGTGAACGGACCGCCCTTGGCCGACCACCGGGCGATCTCGTCGACCGCCACCGCCCGGTCGCCCCGCGCCCCGGCGATCGCGATGCTCCACGAATCCGGCTCCACGATGCCGGGATCCGCGTCGCCGAGGCTGCCGTGTTCCCATTCCAGGGTGTGCGCGGCGAGGTCGGCGCTGCCCGCGGTGTACAACTCGGTCTGCAGGTGGATCTGGCGGGCCGTGTCGTACTGCCGCCGCGTCTCCTCGAAGTCGCCGCGCCAGGCGGCCAGAGTTGCCTCCATCCACCGCAATTGGACCCGCAACACCGGCAGCCGCAGCAGGTCGCAGCCGGTGATCCCGTGCCGCACGTGCACGACGGCGGCATCGACGTCCGCCAGATTCATCTGCGTCATGCTGGCCGCGGCGTGCGCGATCACATCGTCGAACCGGGACTGCCGGTGCGGCAGCGCGAAAAGCTCGTCGATCAACCGCACCGATTCGTGGCTGTGGGTCGCCACGCCGGAGTAGAGGAGGATGCGGCCCAGCAGAGCGTCGGCGATCACGTCCGGATCGTCCAACTCGCGGGCGATCGTGAGCGCCGTGCTGCTCATCGCGTTGGGGACGGACGAGTCGGGGTGGTAGCAACTGCCCACCGCCAGCGCCGCGAGCACCCGCGCATGCGCGGTCCGATCGGACGCGACGAACGGCTCCAGGCCCGCGAGCCGCTCGAGCAGCGGGCCCGGGTCCTCCCCGTAGGACACCCACGGCCACGCACCGGCGGCCCGGAGCAGCGCCGCGGCCAACCGTCCGGCCGCCGACATCCGCCCCTCGCGGACCGCGTCGAGGAGGCCGGCGTCCACCACGTCGAGCACCGTCTGGCCCCGTCCGGCCCGCGCGAGCGCCTCCACCCGGGCCACCAGCAGGTCGTCGCGGTCGTCGGCGGACTGCTCCGACCCCGGCAGCAGATCGAACGCCTGCACGGCGGCCTGCCACCACTGGGCCGCGGTCTCCGAACTCCACCGCTCGGTCGCCACCCGGGCCGCGTCGGTGCACGCGTCGAGGACGGTGCGCGGATCGACCAGCGGCAGGGCCGCCATCAAATGTTGTGCGCGTCGGCTCGAGCGGTCCGGGTCGGAGGAGTCCGCCAGCACCTCGGCGATGCGGGCGTGGATGCGTTGGCGGCGCAGTTCCGGGATCGCGGCGAGCACCTCGTCCCGCAGCAGGCCGTGCGCAAAGGCGTATCCCCCGATCCCCGGATCGGCGACGAGGATCCGTTCGTCGGCCGCGTCGTCGATGTAGTCGGCCAGGGTGTCCAGGTCGAGGCGGGTCGCGGCGGCGAGGATGTCCATCTCGACGGTGTCGCCGATGACCGCGGCCACCCGAAGCACCTGCAGCACCGCCGGTTCCACGGCCGTCAGCCGTCGGCCCAGGACCGATCGAACGGCCATCGGGATCCCGCCGCCGAGGCGTTCGTCCCGCGGCAGCCTGGCGTACTCGGACACGAACAGCGGATTGCCGCCCGTGCGTTCGGCCAGCACCCGCGCCTCGGTCACGCTGAGCCGCTCCCCGCAGACGTGACTGGCCAGCGCCGCCACCTCCGTCTCCGCCAGCGCGGGCACCACGATGTGCCGGTTCCCCTCGCGGTGCAGGACCGCGTCGACGAAGGCTCGGACGGTGGGCGTCAGTTCCGAGTCCCGCAGCGTGAGCACGAACCAGACGCGTTCCCGGTGCAGCGCGCCCACCAGGTACATCAGGCACCGCAGCGAGGTCGGGTCGGCCCACTGGATGTCGTCGACGACCACGGTGAGCGCGGGCACACCGGACGCCGCCGACTCGATCACGCCCGCCACCCGTTCGTACACCGCGAAGCGCGCCTCGTCCGGTTCCACGTCGGTCGGGGGAATCAGCACGGCGTCGGCGTCGGCGCCCAACTCCCGCAGCAGGCGCCGGATCGGCCACCACGCGGGCGCACCGTCGTCCTCGAGGCAGCGCGCCCACACCGCCGTACCGTCGATCGACGTCGTCCGGGCGTCGCATTCTTCCGCCAGTCGGGTCTTACCTATCCCGGCCGGACCGGTCAGCACCAGCCAGCGGGGTGCACCGCCGCGGACGTCGTCGAGCATCTGGTCGATCGTCCCGGCTTCCGGCATGCTCCCGACGAACACGCGCCCGGACTCGGCGTCGGGAGCCTCGGGCGCGGTCCCCGCCGACGCCGGTGCTGGAACCTGCTCCGCCCCAGTCCATCCCGGGGTGCGCGGCCAGGCCGCGAGGCCCGGCTCGTGGCGCAGGATCGCACCCTGCAGGGCGACCAGTTCGGTCCCGGGCCGCAGCCCCAACTCGGTGTCCAACCTCGCCGCATGGATGCCGAACTGTTCCAACGCTTCCGAGGACCGACCGGCCCGGTGCAGGGCCAGCATGCGCAGCCAGCAGGTGCGGTCCCGGAACGGAAACTCGCTGCACAGTTGGGCCGCCTCGATGAGGGCCGGGGCCAGGCGCCCCAACGCGAGGAGCGCCGTGATCCGGGTCTCGCGGCACTCGGTGCGGACCTCCTCGAAACCGGCGGCCTCCGTCACCACCCACGGTTCGTCGCTGAGGTCCTCGAGCAGGTGCCCCCGGACCGAGGCCAGGCCCCGATCCGCCATCGTCAGTGCGAGTTCCCACTCCGCGGCGTCCGCATGGCGGCGCGCGGACTCGGCGTCGTCGAGGAACGCGGACAGGTCCACGTCCTCGGCTGCGATGTCGAGCACGTACCCGGGTGGCTGGCGCACGATCGGGGACGTCCCCCCGGACTCGCCGCGCAGCGCCCTGCGCAGGTTGGAGATGTAGGCCTGGATGCTCGCCATGGCACTCGCCGGAGCATCGCCCTGCCACAGCGCGTCGATCAACCGATCCGTGGAGACCACGCGGCCCCGGTGCAACAGCAGGACTGCCAGAACCGCGCGTTGCTTCCGCGGACCCAGATCGACCACCCGCTCGGCGCCACCCGGATCGACCGCACCGCCCGACTCCGGGCGTCGAACCACCTCGAGCGGTCCCAGCAGTCGAAAGATCATGCGTGGCTCCTTTTACAAGGACAGCAACCGTTGAAGTGTAGGGACCGGATTCGGCAGCTGTCCGGCAAAATCGTCAGACGGTCATGGGTGCGGACCCGCCCGTTTGCTCAGCAGGTTCGTCAACCGATCGGGTCGTGCGCAGCGTGGCGGCGCACACCAGCGCCCCGAGCGCCGCGATGAACGCGGCCACCAGCAGGGCCTGCTGCAGGCCGTCGACGAACTCGTGCGGCGATCCACCCAGCAGCATCGACTGTGCGGGCAGGAGCGCGCCGAGCCCGGCGACGCCGACCGCGATTCCGGTCTGACGGAACGCATCGTTGATGCCCGCAGCCAGTCCGGAGTGGTCCGACGTACTTTCGCCGAGCACCAATCCGCTCATCACCGGGTTGAACACACCGGCCCCGACACAGGCCACGACGAACCCGGGGAGCAGCACGTACTTGGACCCGGTGACGTCGACGGCGGTCATCATCACCAGACCGACCGCCACCAGCAGCAGTGAGCAGGTCAGGGAGACGGACACCGGGACACGCCCGTCGAACTTCGCGGTGGCGCCCGCGACCACGAACATCGCGACGGTCGCCGGCAGGTACACCAGTCCGGCCTCGACCGGCGACAGGTGCAGCACATTCTGCAGGTAGATCGTGGTGTAGACGAACACCGCGAACAACGACGCGGAGATCGCGAAGGCCGCGATCTGCGCCCCGGCGAAGGCCCGGTTGGCCAGCAGGTGCGGGGGCAACATGGGCTCGCTCGTGCGGAGTTCGTGCTGGACGAACCCGACCAGCGCGGCGGCCGCGACGATGAGGGCGACGACCGGTTGCGGCTCCAACCAGCCGGCCTCGTTTCCGCGCAACAACCCGAACACCAGCGCCGCCAGGCCCGTGGACACCAGGATCTGTCCCGGCACATCCGCCCCACGCGGGTGCGGATCGCGCGACTCCGGAACCCAGCGCACGGTGACGGCGAGCGTGATCAGGCCGATCGGCACATTGACCAGAAAGATTGCGCGCCAATCCAGCATCTCGGTCAGCAGCCCGCCGACGAGGGGGCCGATGGCGAACGCGCCGCCGATGGTGGCGCCGTAGGCGGCCAGGGCAGACGCGCGCGCCGGCCCCTTCTCGAAGACATCCGCCAACAGGGCCAGCGAGCACGCGAAGAGTACGGCTCCGCCGACGCCCTGTGCGGCGCGGGCGAGATCGAGAACCCAGATGGTCGGTGCCAGCGCGCACAGCAGCGACGCCGCGGTGAACCACAGGATGCCGATCAGGAACACGTGCCGTCGGCCGCGGCGGTCCGCCCAGGATCCGGCGCTGAGGACCACCGTGGCCAGCGCCAGGGTGTAGGCGTCGACTACCCACTGCAGGCCACTGACGCCCGGCTCCAGATCGGATGCGATAGATGGCAGGGCGGTGTTGACGACCGCGATGTCGAGCATCAACATCGCCGTCGTCACGCACACCGCGACCAGGGTGGCTCGTCGCGTCGCGACATTTCTCGGAACGATCGGTGTGGTCATGGTCTGTCCTGACTCTCCGAAGGGAAGGTGTACCTCGGACACCCTCCGCCTCCCCGCTTGGGACAGGTCAGGAGAAACTCTTGGAACAGTCGCTCGCCCCGCGAGAACCGTGATGCGGATCCAAGGGATCGCCAACGCGGTTGGGCCCCACCCGAGAACACCGCACCCGAGTCCGACGGCCACCACCGTGCGCTGACGCGCTGGTGGCGCCGCGGTCAGCTCGACCCGATGGAACCCGCGGAGGCCGGCTCGCACCCGGGGTCGTCCGATCCGCGGTCGCACTCGAACACCTTCGTGACGAATGTGACCGCGTCCGCCTCGTTGGCGAACAGGCTGCCGATGTGGTCGGCCGGATAGATCCTGAAGTCCGGTCGGGTGCCGGCCAGGTTCATGTCCGCGACCAGCTTGACCGTCAACGGCAGCGGCACGGTCAGGTCCGTGGCGCCCTGTGCGATCATCAGCGGCCGGTCGAATCCGGAGGTCGGCACCTGCAGGTAGTCGCGTAACGCGGCCAGCAGTGCCGGATCGTTGAGTGACCGCGAGAGCATCTGGGCCACAGAGACATTCGCGGCAAGTCGGGCGAACTGCGGGTATGGCAGCTCCGGCGCCGCGTCGACCAGCGTGCGCCCGATCGGCGTCAGGAAGCTGTTCACGTCGAGTTCGGGGTGGGTATCGCGGAATCCGGCGATCACGAACGTCATGAAGTTGGTCAGCCCGGCGAGGCCCTGCGGCGGGAAGTTCGGTCCGGCCAGAGGGGCGATCGTCTCGATGTTCGACGGCACGCCGGCGGCGACCGCGCCGCGGTAATCCAGTTCGGGCGCATACTCGGTGGCGGCGTGCGCGGTGAACACCGCCGCCTGCCCGCCCTCGGACAGGCCGACGACCGCCCACCGCGACGAGAGTCGGTCGTCGACGGCGCGGGCCGCGCGCACCGAATCGATGACACTGTGCGCCGCGGACTTCCCGTCCAGATAGGGCGGGACACCGGGAGTGCCCAGGCCGATGTAATCGGTGGCCGCGACGGCGTACCCCCGGGCCAGCCAGTTCGCCACGTAGCGACTGCTGGCCGCGTCGACGCCGTTGACCGACGGGGCATCGGTGTCGGAGTCGCCGATGGTTCCGTGCGCCCAGGCGATGACCGGCCAGCCGCCCGGCGGCGGCGGGCCGGCCGGGACGAACACCATGCCGGTGCAGGGCGTGTCGCCGCGGGGGCCCGTGGTCAGGTAGGTGATCCGGTAGGCGGCGTCGGTGCCCGGCAGCCAGAACGACTGGGGCAGTGGGGCGGACTCGAGGACTGACCCGGGATCGTCGCGCGCCGGCGTGACGGCGGGGACGGCCTGGGCGGCCGGAGCGAGGATTTGAGGTGCGCCCGCGATCAGTGCGACAGCGATCGCGGTGACGATACGGCGGCCGATCCCGGAACCCGTCATGCGCCGAATCTAGCTGAGCGCCATCACTCGTCGAGGTGGTTCGCCGGAACCGACCCCAACGGAAGGCGTGCGGGCGACCTTCCTCAGATCTCCAGGCCGAGTAGCGCGTTCTCGACCACCTCCGGCATCGCCGGGTGGATCCAGTACTGCCCGGTGGCCATGTCCTGTGCCGACAGGCCGAAGGTCATGGCCTGGATCAGCGGCTGGATCACGGTCGGGGCCTGCGCGCCGATCACGTGGGCACCGAGCAGCCGTCCGGTGCCGCGCTCGGCGATGACCTTGCAGAATCCCTCGTCGTCCTCCATCGCCCAGCCGTATGCGACATCGCCGTAGTTCTGCACCTTGACGGTGATGTCGAGGCCGGCCTCGCGGGCCTGCTCCTCGGTCATGCCGACGTCCGCGATCTGCGGATCGGTGAACACCGCCGCCGGGACGAACCGGTGGTCGGTGCGCCGCAGCCCGGCGGTGGAGCTGTTCCAGGCATCGTGGAGCAGGTTGTGCTGGACGACGCGCATCTCGTGGTTCGCGACGTGCTTGAGCTGGTACGGCGACGACACGTCGCCGAGCGCGAACACGCCCTCCGCGGTGGTGCGCTGGAACTCGTCGACGATGACCCGCCCGGTCTCTTCGACGGCAACTCCGCCGTGCGACGCGTCGAGCCGGTCCCCGTTGGGGGTGCGGCCGACCGCGACCAGCAACTCGTCGCCGGCGACGACGGTGCCGTCGGACAGTTCGATCTCGATGCCGTTGCCGGCAGGGCGCGCGGCGACCATCGGGTTGCTCAGGTGGACGTCCCACTTGCGGTGCGCCAGTTCGGTGAACCACTCGGAGACGTCCCGGTCCAGGTGACGCAGCAGTCGCTCGCTGCGGCCGATGATCGACACCTGGACGCCGAGCGCCGAGAACACGTGCGCGAACTCCGCAGCGATGAAGCCGGATCCGAGGATCACCAGGCGCTCCGGCAGTTCGGGTAGCCGCATGATGTCGTCGTTGGTGTGGAAGCGGACGCCGCCTTCGAGGATCTCCTGCGGGATCATCGGCCGCGAACCGGCCGCGATCACCACCTGGTCGGCGGTGATGACCTCGCCCGTGCCGGTGTCGATGGTGCGGGGGCCGACAAACCTGGCGTGCCCGCGGAAGACCGTCACGTTCGCGCAGTCCTCGGTGCGGTACCGCTCGCCGCCGGCCGCGATCGGATCGATCCGGCCGAACACGCGCTTGACGATGTCGTGCCAGCGCACGTCATCGAGGGTGGCGTCGATCCCCAGCTTGGACGACTCGGTGATCGTGCGGGCCACCTCGGCCGCGTAGACGTACATCTTGGTGGGGATGCAGCCCACGTTGAGGCACGTGCCGCCGAACGTACCTTCCTCGAGGATCGCGACCTTCATCCCGTCGTAGCGCTGGTCGAGGATCGAGTTGCCCGATCCGGTCCCGATGATCGCGAGGTCGAAGTGGGTCGTATCGGGGTGATTCACGCGGGGGCTCCGGACTCTCGATCGGACAGGTGATGGGCGTCGAGCCAGTCCAGCCACAGATCCACCTCGGTGAACGCGGCCGCGAGCGGCTTCTCGGTGGACAGGAACACGTCGTGGCGGGCGCCGTCGATCGGCACGATCGTGGTGCGGTTGCCGAGGCAGCCCGCCCACTTGGCGATCTGGTCGACGTCGAGCACGGCGTCGGCGGCGTCGACGGTGGGGTTGTAGCGGGACGCGAAGACGGTGTTCTTCGAGCGCAGGATCAGCGACGGCACCCCGATGTCGAGGCCGCGGTGCAGGTGGGCGTGTCCGCGCCGGATCGCGCGCAGCCAGCCGAACCTCACCGGGAACCCGGTCAGCGGCTTCCAGTCGAGGTTGTACTCCCACGGCCCGTTGGAGCTGACGTGCAGGCTCGAGCCGTACGTGTCGAGCTTCTGCCCGGGGATCGGGGTCTTGCTCGACACCCGGCCGAGTGCGTCGATGGCCGCGGTCGTGCCTGCGGCGCGCAGCAGGGCCGGGCCCTGCAGGTCGAACCACGGGCTGTTGAGGATGAGACCCGCCACACCGGCGCCGGCGGAACCGCCCGGCTTGCGCTCGAGCCGATCGAGCCACAGCGGCAGGATCAGCCCGCCCGTCGAGTGCGCGACGAGCAGGACCTGGCCGCCGCCGATCTGCTCGCGCACCAGGCGGAGGGCCTGGTTCAGCTCGTCGTCGTACATCCGCAGATCGGTCACGAAGTGCGGCGTCTGTCCCGGCCGCCGTGACCGTCCGCATTTACGCAGGTCGAGCGCGAAAAACGAGAATCCCTGCTCGGCGAAATGTTCGGCGAGATGCTGCTGGAAGAAGTAGTCGGTGAACCCGTGGACGTACAGCACGGCCCGGTTCGCGGGTGTGGACGAGGGCTGGTAGCGGACCAGGGTGGCCTCGACGTCTCCCTCTCCGTCGGGATCGGTCCCCAAAGGGATTGTCAGCTGCTGGTATCCGTCGCCGAGGACGTCGGGAGCCCAAGTAGTCACGATCACACTCTATTGGGCGAACAGAGTCGTTTGCGAGGGGCACAATTGGGGGAGGTGACGCACAGGTAACCTAAGCGCCACAGGCGCGCGAATTGCGGTCTGTGCACGCGATGCCTTCAGTGGATTCGGTCGTCGGTTTCGGAACTCCGGTGACAACGAGGATTCTGCGCCGGCGATGCGTGCGAACAGGTCGCGTGTGAACAGACAAGGAAGTCGATTCTCCAGTGTCAGAGCAGAACGTAGTGGTGAAGACCGATGTAGTGCTCGTGGGTGCGGGCATCATGAGCGCGACGCTCGGCGCGATCCTGCGTCAGGTGCAGCCGGACTGGTCGATCACCACCTTCGAACGACTCGACGCCGCTGCCGCCGAGAGCAGCGACCCGTGGAACAACGCGGGTACCGGCCACTCCGCACTGTGTGAGCTCAACTACACGCCTGCGAAGTCCGACGGCACCGTCGACATCACCAAGGCGATCAACGTCAACGAGCAGTTCCAGGTCTCCCGCCAGTTCTGGTCGTACGCCGTGGACAACGGGATCCTCACCGATCCCAAGGAGTTCATCAACCCGATCCCGCACGTGAGCTTCGTGCACGGCGCGGACAACGTGAAGTACCTGCGTGCGCGCTATGAGGCACTGGCGAGCCATCCCTTGTTCGCCGGTATGGAGTACTCCGAGTCCGAGGACTTCTTCACCGAGCGCCTGCCGCTGATGGCCAAGGGCCGCGACTTCTCCGATCCGGTCGCACTGAACTGGACCGAGTCCGGTACCGACGTCGACTTCGGCGCGCTCACCAAGCAGCTGCTCAACCACGTCGCGTCCTCGGGTGGCACCGTCCACTTCGGTCACGAGGTCCGCAACCTCACCAAGCAGTCCGACGGCAGCTGGATCGTCAAGGTCGAGAACCTGCGCACCCGCGCCAAGAAGACCGTCAACGCCAAGTTCGTGTTCGTCGGCGCCGGCGGCGGCGCTCTGCACCTGCTGCAGAAGTCGGGCATCAAGGAGGCCAAGGGCTTCGGTGGCTTCCCGGTCAGCGGCCAGTTCCTGCGCTGCACCAACCCCGAGCTGATCGACCAGCACCGGGCCAAGGTGTACGGCAAGGCGGCTGTCGGTGCCCCTCCGATGTCGGTGCCGCACCTCGACACCCGCGTCATCAACGGCAAGCCGGGCCTGCTGTTCGGCCCCTACGCCGGCTGGTCGCCCAAGTTCCTCAAGCAGGGCAAGATCACCGACCTGCCCGGCTCGGTCAAGCCCAACAACCTGATGTCGATGCTCGGTGTCGGTCTCACCGAGATGAGCCTCACCAAGTACCTCATCGGTGAGCTCATGCAGTCGCCCGCCGACCGGATCGGCACCCTCGGCGAGTTCGTGCCGAAGGCCATCGGCAAGGACTGGGAGCTCATCACCGCCGGCCAGCGCGTCCAGGTGATCCGCAAGAAGGGCAAGGGCGGCGTCCTCGAGTTCGGCACCGCCGTCGTCAACGCCGAGGACGGCACCATCGCCGGCCTGCTCGGTGCCTCGCCCGGCGCGTCCACCGCCGTTCCGGCCATGCTCGACGTCCTGCAGCGCTGCTTCCCGTGCGAGTTCGAGGCGTGGAAGCCGACGCTGCAGCAGATGGTCCCGTCGCTGGGCCAGAAGCTGTCCGACAACGTGGACCTGTTCCAGCAGGTCTGGGACTGGAGCACCCGCTCGCTGCAGCTCGGCGGCGCGTCCGACTCCGTCCCGGCTCAGGCGGCTCCGGTCGTCGAATCCGCGTCCGTCTGACGATCGCTCACCCACCGCGGCCCGGAGGCCACTCCGGGCCGCGGCTGTGTGTCGACCTCAGGTGTGCGGCTGTGTGTCGCCCGCAGGTGTGCGGCGACGTGCCACCGGGGTCCGCACGGTAGTGTGCTGCTGAGAAACGTCTGCGGGGAAGTCCTGTGAGAATCAGGCGCGGTCCCGCCACTGTGACGGTGTTCGATCCGAACCACCCGAAGCCAGAATGCCGCAACGTTTCGCACCGCCAAGCTCTCGGCGAGGAAACCGAGACGTGAAGGGATTCGATCGTTGCGTCACAGTCATGACCTGGCCGCTCACGAGCCTGCCGGCTTCCCGTTCAGTGCCGTCGTCGGACAGGACCGGCTGCGCCTGGCGCTGATCCTGTGCGCCGTCCACCCCGGCGTCGGCGGGGTGCTGGTCCGCGGGGAGAAGGGCACCGCGAAGTCGACCGTTGTGCGCGCGCTCACGGCGCTGCTGCCCGAGATCGAGCAGGTGGGGGAGCGCCGCCGGGCACGCCTCGTCGAGCTCCCGGTCGGTGCCACCGAGGACCGCGTCGTCGGATCGCTCGATCTCGAGAAGGTGCTCCGCGACGGCGAGCGCGCCTTCCAGCCAGGACTGCTGGCCGACGCGCACCAGGGCGTGCTGTACGTCGACGAGGTCAACCTCCTGCACGACCACCTGGTGGACGTGCTGCTCGACGCCGCTGCGATGGGCCGTGTCCACATCGAACGCGACGGCGTCTCGCACTCGCACCCGGCCAAGTTCGTGCTCGTCGGCACCATGAACCCCGAGGAGGGGGAGCTGCGCCCGCAGCTGCTGGACCGGTTCGGCCTCGCAGTGGACGTGGCCGCGTCCCGGGACGTCGACGTGCGCATGGACGTGGTGCGCCGCCGCCTCGACTACGAGCGCGACCCCGACGCCTTCGCCGCCCGCTACGCCGAGCAGGACGCGGAGCTGGCCCGGCAGATCGCCGCGGCCCGCGCTCGCATCGACGACATCGAGCTGTCCGACGGAGAACTGCGTCGGATCGCGTCGCTGTGCGCGTCGTTCGACGTCGACGGAATGCGAGCCGATCTGGTCCTCGCACGCACCGCCACCGCTCATGCCGCCTGGCGGGGCGCGGACGCTGTCGCCGAGGAGGACGTGCGCGTGGCCGCGGAACTCGTTCTGCCGCACCGTCGTCGGCGCGACCCCTTCGACGAGCCGGGCCTCGACCAACAGCAGCTCGACGACGCGATGACGCAGGCCGACGCCGACGTCAAGGCGCACGACGAGCCCGACCCCGACCCCGATCCCGATCCGGACGGGCCCGGCGGCGGCGAGTCCCCGTCGGATCCGGCGCCGCAGTCGCCGTCCGGCGAATCCGAAGGGGAATCACGCGAACAGGATTCGCCCGCTCCGGGATCCGGACCGGGGACCGGTCGCAACGCCGGCACCCCCGGCCCGCAGTTCCGGACCCGCATGCTCGAGATTCCCGGCGTCGGCGACGGCGCCCCCGGCCGGCGGTCCCGTTCCCGCTCGACCCGGGGCCGCACCGTCCGGACGACGACCGAGTCCGGTCACGGCCTGCACCTGGTGGGGACGCTGTTCGCCGCCGCCGAACACCAGGCGGACCGCGGGCGGTGCGACGGTCCGATGCGGCTGGCGCCCAGTGACATTCGGGGAGCGATCCGGGAAGGTCGCGAGGGCAACCTGGTGCTGTTCGTCGTCGACGCGTCCGGCTCGATGGCCGCCCGGGACCGCCTGTCCGCGGTCACCGGTGCGGTGGTGTCGTTGCTGCGCGACGCCTACCAGCGGCGCGACAAGGTCTCAGTGATCACCGTCCGCGGCCGCGACGCGGAGCTGGTCTTGCCGCCCACGTCGTCGGTGGACGTCGCGGTGCGGCGTCTGCGGTCGATGAAGACCGGCGGCAGAACCCCACTGGCGGAAGGCTTCCTGAGTGCCCGCGACGTCGTGTTGCGGGAACGGGTCCGCGATCCGCGCCGCCGCGCGCTGGTGGTGTCCCTGACCGACGGCCGCGCCACCGGCGGGCCGGACGCCGTGTCGCGGGCCAAGCGCGCCGCCGCGATGCTTGCGGACACCGGCGCCGCCTCGATCGTCGTGGACTGCGAGACAGGAATGGTCCGGCTCGGCCTGGCCGCCGAACTGGCCCGTGACCTGCGTGGCGGCTACGTGCGGCTCGCGGAGCTGTCGGCGCAGCAGGTCGCCGGTGTCGTCCGCGCCGCCGCCTGACCCGCCCGAACATCCGAGTCCGAGGAAGGGACTGCACATGCCCAAGGGCGTACCCGAGAACGTGCCCGTGGACGGGCTCACCACCCGTCAGCGCCGCAACCAGCCGGTGCTCGCCGTGCACACCGGACCCGGCAAGGGGAAATCCACCGCCGCCTTCGGCATGGCGCTGCGCGCCTGGAACCAGGGCTTCGACGTCGGTGTGTTCCAGTTCGTCAAGAGCGCGAAGTGGAAGGTGGGCGAGGAGGCTGCCTTCCGGGCGCTCGGCGAACTGCACGAGAGCAGCGGTGTCGGCGGCGCCGTGCAGTGGCACAAGATGGGCGAGGGCTGGTCGTGGACCCGCAAGCAGGGTTCCGAGGAGGACCACGCGGCCGCCGCGGCCGAGGGTTGGCAGGAGATCGCCCGTCGGCTCGCGGCCGAGACACACCGCTTCTACGTGCTCGACGAGTTCACCTACCCGCTCAAGTGGGGCTGGGTGGACGTCGACGAGGTGGTCGAGGTGTTGCGCAACCGGCCCGGCAACCAGCACGTCGTGATCACCGGCCGGGACGCCCCGCAGGCCCTGATCGACGCGGCCGACCTGGTCACCGAGATGACCAAGATCAAGCACCCCATGGACGCCGGCCGCAAGGGCCAGCGCGGCATCGAGTGGTGATCACCCCCAGCACCCCCGCCGTCGTCATCGCGGCACCGGCGTCCGGCAGCGGCAAGACGACCGTCGCGACCGGACTGGTCGGGGCGCTGCGGGCCGCCGGGGACCGGGTGGCTCCGTTCAAGGTGGGCCCCGACTACATCGATCCCGGCTACCACGCGCTCGCCGCGGGACGGCCCGGCCGCAACCTCGACCCGGTCCTGGTCGGCGCCGACCGGATCGGGCCGCTGTTCCGGCACGGCAGCGCCGACTGCGACATCGCCGTCGTCGAGGGCGTGATGGGCCTGTTCGACGGCAAGATCGACCCCGGATCGTCGGAACCGTCGGCGGAGGGGTCCACCGCGCAGGTGGCCGCCGCGCTGGGCGCGCCCGTCGTGCTGGTGATCGACGCCCGCGGACACAGCCAGAGCCTCGCCGCCGTCCTGCACGGCTTCTCGACGTACGACTCGGCGGTCCGGATCGGCGGGGTGATCCTCAACCGGGTCGGCAGCGCCCGGCACGAGCAGGTGCTGCGGCAGGCGTGCGAGCGAGTGGGCCTGCCGGTCCTCGGGTCGGTGCCCCGGCTGGCGGAACTCGAGGTGCCGTCGCGCCATCTCGGGCTGGTCCCGGCCGTGGAACACGGCAGGGCGGCGCTGGACGCCGTCGCCGCGATGACGGAACTGGCGGCGGCGCACCTGGACCTGATCGCCATCCGATCGCTCGCGCGCTCGTCGGTCGACACGCCCACCTGGGACCCGGCGAGCGAGGTCGGTCCGGTGGCCCCCGGCACGCGGCCGGTGATCGCGCTGGCCGGCGGTGTCGCGTTCACCTTCGGCTACGCCGAGCACCGCGAACTGCTCACGGCGGCGGGCGCCGACGTCGTCACCTTCGATCCGCTGCTCGACGAACTGCCCTCCGGTGCAACCGGTCTGGTGCTGCCCGGCGGATTCCCCGAGGAACATGCCGTGGCGCTGTCGTCGAATGCTGCACTGCTGCAGCAGGTTCGGCAGCTGGCCGCGGACGGCGCACCGATCCACGCCGAGTGCGCGGGGCTGCTGTACCTGGCCCGTAGCCTCGACGGGCATCCGATGGCCGGAGTGGTCGACGTCGACGCGCGGTTCGGCTCCCGGCTCACCCTCGGATACCGCGATGCCGTCGCGCTCACCGAGTCGACACTGTTCGCCGCCGGCACGCGGGTGACGGGCCACGAGTTCCACCGCACGTCGCTCACGACCGACACCGCCGACGGAACGGGCCCGGCGTGGGGGTGGCGCGCGTGGGACGCCGGCGCCACCCGCGAAGGGTTCGTCGGCGGGCCCGCCGGACCCGGAGGCTCCGCCGGCACGGTGCACGCGTCGTACCTGCACACCCATCCCGCCGGGAACCCGGAGTCCGTGCGCCGATTCGTCGAGGCCGCCCGTGGCTGACCGGGCCGGGTGGTGCGTCGGGGTCGGCGCGGGCAGCCGGGTGGGGGCGGCGGACATCGTCGCCGCCGTCCTGGACGTGTGCGGTGACGAACCGGTGCGCAGGCTGGCCACGCTCGACCGGAAGGTGACAGCCGACCCTTTCGTGGACGCCGCAGAGGTCCTCGGCGCGACGCTCGTCGGGTACACCGCCGATCGGCTCGCCGCGGTTCCGGTGCCGAATCCGGCGGACGCTGTGGCCGGGGCGGTGGGGACGCCGAGCGTCGCCGAGGCTGCCGCCGTCCTCGCCGCGGACGGCGGTCGCCTGGTCGTGTCGAAGCGGGTCACGAATGGCGTCACTGTCGCAGCTGCCCGTAGTGTTTCGTGATCTGTCGTATGAACAACAATCCGCAATTCGAGAACAGGGAGTACGCAGTGTCTGCTGCCGCCGGTGACGAGACCAGCTACCTGGTCGGACTCAACCTGACGGACCGTCGTGTCGTGGTGGTCGGGGGCGGCACCGTCGCGCAGCGCCGCCTCGGTCTGCTGATCGCGTCCGGGGCCCGAGTGCACCTCATCAGCCGCGCGGTCACCCCCGCGGTGGAGGGCATGGCCACCGCCGGGCAGATCACGCTCGAACTGCGCGACTACGTCGACGGCGACCTCGACGGCGCCTGGTACGGCATCGCGTGCACCGACGAGCCCGAGACCAACGCCGCGATCGTCGCGGAGGCCGAGCGCCGCCAGTTGTTCTGCGTGCGCGCCGACAGTGCCCGCGAGGGCACGGCCGTGACCCCGGCGACGGGAATGTTCGACGGCCTGAGCATCGGCGTCCTCGCCGGCGGCGCGCACCGGCGTTCCGCGGCCGTGCGGACGGCGCTGCTCGAGGCACTGCAGTCCGGCGCCGTCTCCGACACCGACGAGGCGCCCGCACCCGGCGTCGCGCTGGTCGGTGGGGGACCGGGCGACCCGGACCTCATCACCGTGCGTGGCCGACGGCTGCTCGCCCGTGCCGACGTCGTCGTCGCCGACCGCCTCGCCCCGCCGGAGTTGCTGGCCGAACTCGGTCCGCACGTCGAGGTGATCGACGCCGCGAAGATCCCGTACGGCCGCGCCATGGCGCAGGAGGCGATCAACGCCGCCCTGATCGAGGGCGCGAAGGCCGGCAAGTTCGTGGTCCGGCTCAAGGGCGGCGACCCGTACGTGTTCGGCCGCGGCTACGAGGAACTCGAGGCGTGCGCGGCCGCGGGTGTCCCGGTAACCGTCGTCCCCGGCATCACGAGCGCCATCTCGGTGCCGTCGGCGGCCGGGATCCCCGTCACACACCGCGGCGTCACACACGAGTTCGTCGTCGTCAGTGGACACGTCGCGCCCGACCATCCGGATTCGCTCGTCGACTGGTCCGCGCTCGCGAAGCTGCGCGGCACGATCGTGCTGCTCATGGCGGTCGAGCGGATCGAACAGTTCGCGACCGTCCTGGTCGCCGGCGGCCGGCCCGCCGACACCCCGGTCACCGTCATCCAGGAGGGCACGCTGCGCACCCAGCGGGTGCTGCGCGCCGACCTCGCGACCGTCGCGGCGCGTGTCCGGGAGGAGAACATCCGCCCGCCTGCGATCGTGGTCATCGGCACTGTGGCCGGGTTTTCCGCCGACGCTCGGTAACGTGAACTCTCGTGTCTGACTCCATCGTCGTGAAGTACCCCGTGACCACGCGGGCGTTCGGCCTCGCGATCGTCGTCCTCAGCGGAATGCAGCTGATGATGGTGCTCGACGGCACGGTCGCCTCGCTCGCGCTCGCCAAGATCCAGGAAGACCTGGGACTCAGCGATTCCGGTCGCAACTGGGTCATCACGTCGTACGCGCTGACCTACGGCGGGCTGATGCTGCTGGGCGGCAGGCTCGGCGACTCGTTCGGCCGCAAACGGGTGTTCATCGGCGGCGTCGCATTGTTCACGGTCACGTCGCTGCTGTGCGGACTCGCCGTCAACGAGGCCACGCTGGTTGTGGCGCGCGCACTCCAGGGCGTCGGCGCGGCGATCGCGTCACCGACCGCGCTGGCGCTGGTGGCCACAACGTTTGCGCCCGGCCCGGTCCGGAATCAGGCGATCGCGATCTTCGCGGCGATGACCGGCATCGGCTCGGTGCTGGGGCTGATCATCGGCGGTGCGCTCACCGAAGTGTCGTGGCGGTGGATCTTCCTCATCAACGTGCCGATCGGCCTGGTGATCCTGGTGTTCGCGTTCCGCGCGCTGGAGGAGACCAACGCCGAGCGCCTGAAGCTCGACGTGCCGGGCGCGATCCTGGCAACCCTCGGCTGTGCCGCCGTCGTCTTCGGGTTCACCGAGGGCCCCGAGATGGGCTGGGGCAGCCCCCTCGTACTCACCGGGCTGATCGGCGGCGTGGTCCTGCTGGGCGCCTTCCTCGCGGTCGAGCGCCGTGCGGAGAACCCGCTGCTGCCGTTCTCGCTGTTCCGCAACCGCAGTCGGGTCGCGACCTTCGTCTCCATCGCCCTCGTCGGCATGGTGATGTTCTCGCTGGCGCCGTTCGTCGCGCTGTTCGTCCAGGACATCCTCGGCTACACGCCGCTGCGCGCGGGCCTCGCGTTCGTGCCGTTCGCGTTCGGCCTCGGTGCCGCCGCGTTCGTTGCGTCGAAGCTCGCGGTGAAGGTGCAGGCGCGCTGGCTGGTGGTGACCGGCACCCTCATCACGTTCGTCGGCCTGCTTTACGGATCGACGCTCGACGCGTCCGCGACCTATGTCGGCAACATGTTCTTGCTCGTCGTCGGAGTCGGCTTCGGCGTCGGTCTCGCGGTGGTGCCGCTGCCGCTGTGTGCGATCGCCGGCGTCGGCCCGCAAGAGATCGGCCCGCTGGCCGCGATCGCGCAGGTCGCGCAGACGCTGTTCGGCCCGGTCGGTCTGGCGATCGTCGGCGCGATGGCCACGTCCAAGACCCTCTCGCTCGGCGGCACCTCGGGTGTGGCCGCGGACATGACGTCGGATCAGCTGTTCGCACTGAGCGAGGGCTACACGTTCGCGCTGCTGGGCTGCGCCATCTTCGCGCTCCTGGCGGCGCTGACCGCGCTGTTCATCCGGTTCACCCCCAAGCAGGTGGCGCAGGCCCAGGCCGCGGAGAAGGCCGCGCAGGAGGCGTAGAAGGCCGCGGGTCGGCCGTGCGCGGGCCGGCGGCGTCGGGATCCATCCGGGACACACGGGTGCGCTGTGCCCGAAATGTCCTGGCTGAACGGGCCGCCGCCCCGTAACGTGCCCTCGGTGCTGCTGACACTGACTGCTACCGCCACAGACGGCGTCCCGGACGCCTCGGACCTCGGCTACCTGCTGCACAAGCATCCCGATCGGGTGCAGACGTTCGAGTTGTCCGTGGGCACCGCGACGGTGCTGTACCCGGAGTCGACCCGGGCGCGGTGCACCGCGGCGCTGCTGCTCGACGTCGATCCCATCGAACTCGCGCGCAGCAAGTTCCGCCGCGGCAGCGACGGATTCGCGCTGGGCCAGTATGTGAACGACCGGCCGTATGCCGGGTCGTCGATGCTGGCGGTTGCCCTGTCACGGGTATTCAAGTCGGCGTTGGCAGGCGTCTGCAAGACACATCCGGAGCTTGTCGACGCCGCGATGCCGCTGCAGATCACGATTCCGGCGATGCCCGCTCGTGGCGGGGCAGATCTGCCCGGCCGACTGTTCGGCCCGCTCGGCTGGGACGTGACTTCGATCCCGCTGCCCCTCGACGAGACGATTCCGCGGTGGGGCGACGCGGACTACGTGCGCCTCGAGCTGGCGGGAACCACGACACTGTCGGCGGCTCTGCGTCACCTGTACGTGCTGCTGCCGGTGCTCGACGACGTCAAGCACTACTGGGTGGGCGAGGACGAGGCGGACAAGCTGGTGCGGGTGGCCGGCGAATGGCTCGCCGGGCACCCCGAGACCGGACTGATCGCGTCGCGGTACCTCGCACACCGCCGAGAACTGGTGTCGTCGGTCGTCGATCGACTGACCGACGATGTGGCAGGGCAGGACGCCGACGCGCCCGCACCCGACACGAGCCTCGCGCAACTACGCCAGGACGCGGTGCTGACGACCCTCGAGAACCTGGGTGCAGCACGAGTGGTGGATCTGGGCTGCGGGGAGGGTCGACTGCTGCGGGCCCTGCTCGCCCGACCGTCGTTCACCAGGATCGTCGGCGTCGATGTCAGCGACCGCGCACTCCGCAAGGCCGAGAGCAGGCTCGGCGTCGACGAACTGCCGGACGGTCAGCGGGACCGTGTCGCGGTGCTGCAGTCCTCGGCCACCTACCGCGACGCGCGGCTTCGTGGCTTCGACGCGGTGGTGCTGATGGAGGTCGTCGAGCACGTCGACGAGTCGCGCTTGCCCGCCCTCGTGCAATCGGTCTTCGGTGACATGCGGCCGCGGGTGGTACTGGTGACGACACCCAACGCGGAGTACAACGTGCTCTACCCGAACCTCGAGGCGGGCGCGTTCCGGCATCCGGATCACCGGTTCGAATACACCCGAACACAATTCGAGAGCTGGGCGGCCGACGGCGCCGCCACGCATGGCTACGACGTGAGTTTCACCGGGATCGGCGAGCACGACGAGACCCACGGCGCGCCCACCCAGATGGCCGTATTCACCCGAAAGGAGGGCTCGTAGATGAGTGTCCTCGAGATTCCCGAACCGTCCTTGGTCGTGCTCGTCGGGATCAGTGGATCCGGCAAGTCTTCGTTCGCTGCCCGGCATTTCGGCCCCTACGAGGTGATCTCCAGTGATCACTGCCGGGGGCTCGTCAGCGACGACCCGAACGCGCAGGCCGCGACGGCCGACGCGTTCGAGGTGCTCGAGTTCATCGCGGCCAAGCGTCTGCGTGCGGGCAAACTGACCGTCGTCGACGCCACGAGTGTTCAACCGGCGGCGCGGAAGAAGCTGGTCGACCTCGCCCGCAGCCACGACACTCTTCCCGTGGCGATCGTCATGAACGTCCCGGAGCCCGTCTGTGCCGAACGCAACGCGGCGCGCGGGGACCGAGCCTTCGATCGCGCCGTGCTGCGCCGTCAGCACCAGCAACTGAGCCGTTCGTTGCGCGGGTTCTCCCGTGAGGGATTCCGGGTCGCGCACGTGCTCGACGGCGTCGACGCCGTCGAGTCGGCCCGGATCGTCCGACAGCCGCTGCGCAGCGACCGCCGCGACCTGACCGGACCGTTCGACGTGATCGGTGACATCCACGGTTGCCTCGGTGAGCTCGAAACACTGCTGGGTGCGCTGGGGTACACGGTGCTCCGCGATGACCTGGGTCGGGCGGTGGACGCGGTTCCGCCGGCCGGCCGGACCGCGGTCTTCGTGGGCGACTACGTCGACCGGGGACCCGACTCTCCCGGTGTGCTCCGGTTGGTGATGGGGATGGTCGGCGCCGGTCATGCGCTCGGCGTGCCCGGAAACCACGAGAACAAACTGGTCAAGGTGTTGCGCGGTAGGAAGGTCAGCGCCACGCACGGTCTCGAGCGCACTCTCGAGCAGCTGGCCGGCGAGCCCGAGGAGTTCCGCAGACAGGTCGCGGACTTCTGCGACGGGCTGGTCGCGCACCTCGTTCTCGACGGGGGACGCCTGGTCGTCGCGCACGCCGGGCTCAAGGAGGAATACCACAACCGCGCGTCGGGCCGGGTGCGCAGCTTCGCACTGTACGGCGAGACCACCGGGGAGACGGACGAGTTCGGGCTTCCGGTGCGCTATCCCTGGGCCGAGGACTATCGGGGTGAGGCAATTGTGCTCTATGGGCACACACCCGTGCCGGACGTGCGTTGGGTCAACCGCACCGCCTGCCTCGACACCGGATGCGTCTTCGGCGGCGCGCTCACCGCAATGAGATACCCGGAACGCGAAGTGGTGTCGGTGCCCGCCGAGCGGCAGTGGTACCGACCGGTGAAGCCGATCCACCAGCCCACCTCGGATCCGCAGGCCCTCGACATCGACGACATCCTTCGGGCCGGGGGAGTGGAGACGTCGACTCGCGGGCGGATCTCGGTTCGCCCGGAGAATGCGGCGGGCGCACTCGAGGTGATGAGCCGCTACGCGGTGGACCCGCGGTGGCTCACCTACCTTCCGTCGACGATGTCGCCGTGCGCGGCGTCCACACTCCCGGGACTGCTCGAGCACCCTGCTGAGGCCTTCGCTGCCTATCGAAAGGCGAAGGTGGACAAGGTGATCTGTGAAGAGAAGCACATGGGTTCGCGCGCTGTGGCGCTGGTGTGCCGTGATGCGTCCGTCGCCGCGGAGCGTTTCGGTGTCGGCGACGGGCTGTCGGGGATGGTGCACACCCGCACCGGTCGGCGCATGTTCGGAGAGACGCAGACCGAGTTGCTGGTCGCCAAGGTCGCGGATGCCGTCGGGGCCGCCGGGCTGTGGGACGAACTCGGCACCGACTGGCTGCTGCTCGACACCGAACTGCTGCCGTGGTCGGCGAAGTCGGAGGAGCTGCTGCGGTCGCAGTACGCGGCCGTTGGTGCGGCCGCGTCCGCGGACCTGTCCGCGCGCGCGGCGGTGCTCGATGGCGCGTCCGGGCGGGGACTCGATGTCGGTGCGCTGCTGGCCGTGACCAGGTCCCGAGCCGACGACGTCGAGCGCTACGTCGAGGCGTACCGGAGATACGTGTGGCCGACGGACGGGCTCGACGGCGTGCGGCTCGCGCCGTTCCAGTTGCTCGCGACCGAAGGGGCGAGCTACGGCGACCGTGACCACGGTTGGCACCTCGAGGTCGCCGACCGACTCGCCGACGTCGCGCCCACGCTGTTCACGACGACGCGGCGAGTGGTCGTGGACACGACAGTGCCCGAGTCGGAGGAGTCGGGCGTTGCCTGGTGGGAGGAGCTGACCGCGGCGGGCGGGGAGGGAATGGTGGTCAAGCCGTTCCACAACCAGAGCGGTGGCGGACGCGTGCAGCCGGGCATCAAGGTGCGGGGACGCGAGTATCTGCGGCTGATCTACGGCCCGCACTACACCGAGCCGGAGAACCTGGCCCGACTGCGGAATCGGAGCCTGGGCCACAAGCAATCGATGGCGTTGCGCGAGCACGCGCTCGGAATGGAGGCGATCGACCGGCTGATCAAGGCCGAGTCGCTGTGGCGGATCCATCAGGCGGTGTTCGCCGTCCTCGCGCTCGAGTCGGAGCCGGTGGACCCGCGGTTGTAGGTTGAGCCGACTAGGTCAGGATGATCAGTTCGCCGTCGGAGGCGGTCTCGACGGTGAGACCGGCCTTCGACGCGACGCGGGCGACACCTTTGATGTCGGTCGGCTCGGCGCGCGAGACGATCAGTGCCCGCGCGAGCAGGCCCTTGTGGTGCTTGTTGAAGTGGCTCACCACTTTTCGGGAGCCGTCCGGCTGCTCGGTGAGTACGGTCGCGATGATCGCACCCGGCACCGGGCCCAGCTGCTGGTAGGTGCCCGAGCGCAGATCCACCACCAGTCCGCCGGCCGCCTCGGCGACCAGGGCGTCGGAGAGTTCCGGCTTCCACAGCGACTGCAGCGTCCCGAAGCCGGGCAGCTTGGATCCGCCGGACAGCCGGTACGCGGGAATCGGGTCCCCGGCCCGCACCGCACCGAACAGCGCCGAGCCCATCCCGAGCCGGCGATACGCCTTCTCCCGCTGCACCTTCGTGAAGGACGTCGCATCGAGTGCGTCGAACAGCACTCCCGTGTAGCGCTCGAGCGCGGGCCGGGTGGCGGAGACCCACAGCTTCGCGTTGCGTTCGATCTCGTCGGCCTGCTTCGGGCCCAGTCCCAACGCCAGATTCGATGCCTCGGTGTCCTCCGCCAGGTCCACGAGCGCCTGCACCAGCATCTGGCGCGTCTCGGTCAGCTGCGGCATCGACAGCTCGCTGAGATCGAGCGGCGCGCCCTTGCCGCCGTCGGACTTGGTTTCGGAAGGGGGAAGCAGGACAAGCACGAACGCCAACGCTACCGGGCGGCCGCGGCGCCGACGCTCGCGGCGTGCGGATCTGAGTCGCGAACCGTCGGGCACACGAAACAGGTCTGGCCTCCGCTCCGGGGAGCGAAGGCCAGACCTCAGTTGTTCTGCGGGTTCAGCTCGGGTGCGACGACCTCAGGAGCGACGACCTCAGGAGCGACGACGCAGTGCCGTCACGGCCAGGCCGGCAGCGATGACGCCACCAATGGCCAGCGGAGCGACCGGCGGGCCCTCACCGGCGTCGGACTGGACGCTGGCGACGTTCTGGATCTCGGGAGCATCGACGACCGGTGCGGAAACCGGTGCGGCAGCAGGCGCCGTGAAGGTGATCGGGGTCTTGGTGTCCTGGCTGCGGTCCGTGGAGCCATGGGCCATGACGGTGTAGATCGAGCACGCGTTCACGAAGCAGTTCGAGACGCCGTTGACGGCGGTCGCGTTGATGGTGGCGGTCCAGGCACCGCCCACGATCTGACCCTTGGTGATGAATCCGGTGGTGATCCACGCGCCGGCGTTGGTGGTCGAGAACTGGTCGTCCTGGACGATGCCGTAGTACAGGCCGGTGCCGGCCGCGGCACCTTCGAAGCCGGTGCCCGAGACGGTGATCGTCTCGCCGACAGTCAGGTTGGTGGTCTTGTTCGCGGTCACCGCGGGTCCGGTGGGCACGACGACCGGCGGCGCGAAGGTGACCGGCGTCTGGGTGTCCTGGCTACGGTCGTCGATCGTGTTGTGATCGGCGAGCGTGAAGATCGAGCACGCGTTCTCGTAGCAGTTCGCGTCACCCTTGATCGCGGTGGCCTTCAGCGTGGTGGTGAAGCCGCCGTCCACGATCTGAGCGGCCTTGATCCACTCGGTGGAGTGGAAGGCGCTGCTGTTGGTGCCGGAGTACTTGTCGACCTGGGCGAGACCGACGTAGATGCGCTGGCCCTCGCGGCCGAAGCCGGTGCCGGTGACGGTGATCTCCTCGTCGTTCGTCAGACCGGTCGTCTTCGAGATCGTCACGGCAGGGCCGGCCGGCACGACGACGGGCGCCGCGAAACTCACCGGGGTCTGGGTGTCCTGGGTGCGGTCGGGCGAGCCGTGTGCGGCGACGGTGTAGATGGAGCAGGTGTTCTCGAGGCAGTTCGAGTCGCCCTTGACGGCGGCGACGTCGATGTCGGCGGTCCAGGCGCCGCCCACGATGTCGGTTGCCTCGAGCCACTTGGTGGTCATCCAGGCGGTGGAGTCGGTGGCGGAGTACTTGCTGTCCTGGATGAGGCCGACGTAGATGCCGGCGCCGGCGCCGGAGAAGCCGCTGCCCGTGACGGTGATGGTCTCACCGTCGGCGACGAGGTCGGTGGCCTTCGACAGCGACACCAGTGGCGTCACCTCGCCGGGTTCCTCGGTTCCCGGGTCGCTGGAGCCGAGGCTGCCCAGCGAGCCGAACGGGCTGGTCTGCGCTGCCGCGACGCCCAGCGGCATCGTGCAGGCGACCGTGGTGGCAACCGCCACGATCGCGGACTTTGTGAACGCGCGCATTTTCCTACTTTCTGATGTGGGCCGCCGGAACGCGGCAAAGATTAGGCAAAGCTAGCCTTAGTTGGATTCGCGGTAAAGGGGTAGCCGGAAGCAGATTTCAGGGCCGCGGATGTTCGCATGTAGCCAGTTCAGGGCACGTTCAGGTGAGGGGCATCCGGTTCGGATGCCCCTCACGCGAAAAGGGGTGGCGCTAGGTGCGGCGGCGCAGTGCGAACGTCGCTGCCACTGCAATTCCGGCTCCGACGACGCCACCGATGAGCAGTGGCAGGATCCAGGCGGTGCCGTCGGTGAACGCGTCCGACAGATTGCGGATCGCCGAGGAGGCGGTGTTCGAGTTGTCCGAGGAGGTCGTGCCTCCGTCGTTCGAGCCGCCGTCTGCACCCGCCGCCAGTGCTGCTTCTTCGGCCTTGTCGGCGTTGGGTGCGTTCGGGTCGTCGCCGAAGCTGACGGGAGTCTGCGTGTCCTGGCTGCGGTCGCTCGAGCCGTGAGCCGCGATCGTGTAGATCGAGCACGCGTTCTTGGTGCAGTCCGAGTCGCCCTTGACGGCCTGCACCTTCATGGTGGTCGACCAGGCGCCGTCCTTGATCCTGCTCGGCGTGATGAACGCCGTGGTCATCCAGGCGCCGGCGTCAGTGGTGGAGAACTTGTTCTCCTGGATCAGGCCGACGTAGATGCCGGGTTGCGCACCGGAGAATCCGGTGCCCGAGATGGTGATCTCGTCGCCCTCGACCTTGAGTCCCTTGGCCTTCGACAGCGTCACGGCCACGGTCTTCGCGGCGCCGGGAGCGCCGGCGGCATTCAGCACCGGAGGCGCCGTGACGGTGCCCGGTGCGACTCCGCCGACGAAGCTCACCGGGGTCTTGGTGTCCTGGCTGCGGTCCGAGGAGCCGTGGGCCATGACGGTGTAGATCGAGCACGCATTCTTGATGCAGTCGAAGGCGCCCTGGGTAGCGATCATTTCCACGGGGAGGGACCAGTTGCCACCGGAGATCTGCTCCGGCTTGATGAACGCCGAGGTCATCCAGGCCGACGCGTCGGCGGCCGAGAAGACGTTGTCCTGCACGAGGCCGACGTAGAGGCCCGGAGCGGCGCCGGAGAAGCCGGAGCCGGAAACCGTGACGGTCTCACCCGACGGGTTGATATCACTCGATTTCGAGAGCGACACCGACAGGCTGCTGTTCGCCGTGAACGTTTCGCCGGGCGCAGCGCCGGCCGCGCCGCCACCAGCAGCCCCGCCGGTCCCGGCTCCGCCGCCGCCACCACCGCCACCACCGGTGACCGGGGGTGCGGTGCCGACGAAGCTGATGGAGGTCTTGGTGTCCTGGCTGCGGTCACTCGAGCCGTGCGCGGCGAGCGTGTAGAGGGCACACTTGTCGGCGATGCAGTCGCCGCCCTCGAATGCGCCGATCACGTCGATGCTCGTCGAGAACGAACCACCCGGCATTTCGGACGGCTTGATGAACTTCGGCTTGTAGAAGACCGAAGCGTCGGTGGACGAGTACTTGTTCGTCTGCGCGATGCCGACGTAGATACCCATGCCGGCAGTCGAGAACCCGCTGCCGCGGACATTGATCGTGTCACCGGCGGCATTGAGTCCGCTCGTCTTGCTCGCGTTGACCCGGGGGCCGCTGCCCGTGACCGGAGGCGTCGTCGGCTTGGTGGTCGTGGTCGGCGGCGTCGTCGTGGTCGTCGGCTTGGTGGTGGTGGTCGTCGTCGGCTTGGTGGTCGTCGTCGGGGGAGCCGTGGTGGTGGTGGTGGTCGTCGTCGGCGGTGTCATGGTGGTCGTCGGAGTGACTGCGGCAAAGGACACTGGGGTCTCGGTGTCCTGGCTGCGGTCGGCGGAGCCGTGCGCGGCGACGGTGTAGATCGAGCACGCGTTCTGGGTGCAGTCCGAGTCGCCCTTGACGGCTACGACATCGACGGTGGTGTTCCAGGAGCCGCTCTTGATGTCGGCTGCCTTGATCCACGCGGTGGTCATCCATGCGCCGGCGTCGGTGGCCGAGAACTTGTCGTCCTGGACGAGGCCGACGTAGATGCCGGGTTGTGCGCCGGAGAAGCCGGTGCCCGAGACGGTGATGGTCTCACCGTCGACCAGGCCGGTCTTCTTCGAGACGGTCGTGACCGGAGTGCCGGAGGTGGTCTTGACCACCGGAGCGCCGGCTACGGTCGTGACCGGGGTGCTGGAAATGGCTTGGGCGGCAGCGTCGCTGCCGTCTGGGGTATCGGGAGCAGCAATGGCGATGCCCACCGGCGTCGTCAATGCCAAGGCGACCGCCGTGGTCGCGAACGCAGCCCTGCTGAACGCGCGCATCTTCCTTCTTCCTGGTCACAGCCGCAGTCCACGGCGCCATAGGGCGAACAGACCCCAAGTGAGGTTAGCCTATGTTTGCCTAGGCGAGCCTAAGCTACATCACTTTTCGTGATCTTGGTGAGCCAGGATTTCGGGTCGGGTTCGTAGCCGACAGATTTCGGTCCAGGGAGGAGACGGCGGACGAGCGCTCTGCCGACCGTGAGTGGCGGACGGCTAGGGCGTCGCGGATCCGGGCGTTTGGATCTGCACGGCCAGCCAGGGCAGCGCGTCGGCGAAGCCCTGTGCCGCGAACTGCCAAGTGTGACGACCGTTCGATGTGTGCACCTCGCAGGAGATCCCGGCCGACGACGCGGTGGCACACAGTTGCTCGGCCGTACCGGTCTCGCCGGCATCGTGGGTGTCGTCGTGGCCACCCGTTCCGTCCATCCCCGGACTCGGCGCCGGCGCGGGGCCGGACAGGTTCGCGCCCTGCCGCGGAGGTACGTCGCTGTCCTGGAACCAGCCCGAGATCCCTTGGTACAGCCCGTGTTCGGTCATCGCCTTCGTCGGATCGAACCGGTCCCGCAGCGCGGTGTCGCCGCCGTACAGGCGGTCCAGGGTCTGCTCGTCGGTGCCGGCGGTCGGGGCGACGTCTCCCGCGATGTCCTCGAAGGTGCTGAACAGGTCCGGATGCATCACGATGAGATCGACCGCGCACGTGCCACCCATCGACCAGCCCACGACACCCCAGTTCTCGGGGTTTGCCGATGCCCCGAACGTGGACACGACGTACGGGCGGACGTCGTCGACCAGGTGGGATGCCGAGTCTCCGCGCGGGCCGTCGACACATTCGGTGTCGTTGTTGAAGCTGCCGCCGGCATCGACGAACACGAGGATCGGGGCCTGGCCGCCGTGTGCCTGCGCATAGGCGTCGACGGTGTCGACGGCGCCGCCGGTCCGCAGCCAATCCGCAGCAGTGTTGAACTCGCCGCCGACCATCATGATGACCGGCAACGCGGGAGGCGTGTCGCCTGCGAACCACGCCGGCGGCAGATACACGTACTCGGTCCGATGCTTGAAACCGCTCGCGGCGTCGGGGACGTCGACCGGCACCACCTTCCCCGTCGACATGGTCGTGTTTCGAAGGACAGGGAGGTCCGCGGCAGCCACCTGATCCGGGACCGGGCCGGCCGTCGCTGCGCCCCACGCGGTCTGCACGGTGGGGTAGTAGCCCACCCACTGGTTCAACGTCAGCGCCACACACGCGAAGGTCAACGGGATCAGAACGATCGACAGGCCGCGTCGCCACCAGCGGGTTCCCCGCCACCCGAGCACCGCGATCGCGATCGCGGCGACGAACACCGCCGACCACGCCCACAGCTGGATCGGTGCCGGATCCGACGCCAGCCCCTGCTGTCCGACGAACCAGTCCGCGGTCGCCGCGGCCGCCACGCCCAGCGCCGCGGCGACCGGCACCCACAGCAGCCACCAGCGCCTGCTGCGGCGGACCAGGACGGCGATCAGCACGACGACGCTGACAATCTCCACCGTCAGTGGAAGCCAGCCGCCCAGCAGCGATACGCCGCTGCGGTAACCGCCCTGCGCAGCCACCCCGGCGGCCGGAGCGGCCGCGAGAAGGAGGGAGACCACGGAGTCCACCTACCCAGTGTGCGACGCGAACCTGGCAACCGGCTGTGCCCTCGATCGGTCTCGCACGCTCAACCCCTGTGCCCTCGATCGGTCTCGCACGCTCAACCGACTAGGCTGCTACACCGTGATCACCCGCATGTCGCACCTGTTCCTCCGTACCCTCCGCGACGACCCGGCCGACGCCGAGGTCGCCAGCCACAAGCTGCTGGTCCGTGCCGGCTACGTGCGGCGTATCGCGCCAGGCGTGTACTCGTGGCTGCCTCTGGGTCTGCGGGTGCTGCGCGAGGTGGAGCGCGTGGTCCGCGAGGAGATGAACGCGATGGGTGCGCAGGAGATCCTGCTGCCCGCGCTGCTGCCGCGCGATCCCTACGAGACGTCGAACCGCTGGACCGAGTACGGCGCAAGCCTGTTCCGCCTCCAGGACCGCAAGGGCAACGACTACATGCTCGGCCCCACCCACGAGGAGCTCTTCGCGCTCACCGTGAAGGGCGAATACAACTCGTACAAGGACTTCCCGGTCACCCTGTACCAGGTGCAGACCAAGTACCGCGACGAGGAGCGTCCCCGCGCCGGCATCCTGCGCGGCCGCGAGTTCGTGATGAAGGACTCGTACTCGTTCGACCTCACCGACGAGGGCCTGACGGCGTCCTACCAGGCGCACCGCGACACCTACGAGCGGATCCTGTCCCGGCTCGGCGTCAAGTACGTCATCGTGTCCGCCACGTCGGGTGCGATGGGTGGCAGCGCGTCGGAGGAGTTCCTGGCCGAGAGCGAGATCGGCGAGGACACCTACGTCCGCTGCATCGAGTCCGGCTACGCCGCCAACGTCGAGGCCGTCAAGACCCTGGCTCCCGCGCCGATCCCGTTCGACGGGCTGCCGGCCGCCGAGGTTCGTGACACCCCCGGCACCGAGACCATCGACACCCTCGTCGAGTGGGCCAACGGCGCCGACCTGGGCAAGACCGTGACCGCCGCGGACACGCTGAAGAACATCATGGTGAAGACCCGCGTGCCCGGCGGCGAGTGGGAACTGCTCGCGATCGGCATCCCCGGCGACCGCGAGGTGGACGAGAAGCGCCTCGAGGCTGCGCTCGAGCCGGCCGAGTACGTGCTCATCACCGAGACCGATTTCAAGAACAACCCGTTCCTCGTCAAGGGCTACATCGGCCCGAAGGCGCTGCAGGAGAACGGTGTCCGCTACCTCGTCGACCCGCGCGTCGTGGACGGCACCAGCTGGATCACCGGCGCCGACGAGGAGGGCAAGCACTACGTGGGCCTGGTCGCCGGACGCGACTTCACCCCGGACGGCACCATCGAGGCCGCCGAGGTGCGCGACGGCGATCCGTCGCCCGACGGCGCCGGTGCACTGGTCGCCGCCCGTGGTATCGAGGTCGGTCACGTGTTCCAGCTGGGCCGCAAGTACACCGACGTGTTCAATGTCGACGTGCTCGGCGAGAACGGTAAGCCTGTCCGCCCCACCATGGGCTCGTACGGCATCGGCGTCTCGCGTCTCGTCGCGGTCATCGCCGAGCAGCATCACGACGACAAGGGCCTGCGCTGGCCCGCCGAGGTCACCCCGTTCGACGTGCACCTGGTCATCGCGAACAAGGACGACGCGGCCCGCGAGGGCGCCGAGGCCCTGGCCGCCGAGCTGGACAAGGCCCGCGTCGAGGTGCTGTTCGACGACCGCAAGGCGTCGCCGGGCGTGAAGTTCAAGGACTCCGAGCTGATCGGCATCCCGCTGGTCGTGGTCGTGGGTCGCGGCTTCGCCGAGGGCAACGTGGAACTGCGCGACCGCTTCACCGGCGAATCCCGCGAGGTCCCCGTCGAGGGCGCGCTCGGGGAGATCCTCACCGCGATCCGCGGCTGACGAAGCTCCGCGTACCGCCACCGCGGCACGTTTGATCAGTGGCCGCCCACCCCTGACCGGGGTGGGCGGCCACTCGTATACATTCGGCCGACGGACAGCTCGAGGGGGGGCAAGCCCCCGGCCCGCGGGCCGTCACGCCGACTGCCATCGGTGAGTCCGTTCGGATCAGCGCTTGATCCCGGCGTCGTACTCGGCGCGTCCGGCGTCGACGTCCAGGAACACCCGCTCGAGTCCGGTCGCCCGCCGCAACAGGCGGGCGACCGGTCGCGGGAACAGCGGCCACAGCAGCGCACCGGACAGGCGTCCCGGCACGACGGCCCGGCGGCGACCGGTCCGCAGGATCTGCACGACTGCCTGCGCGACCTGTTCCGGCCGGATCGGGGCGATCAACCGTCCGGGATGAGTACCGGCGAGCAGTCCGGTGCTCGTGAACGTCGGCAGCACCGTGCCGACCCGCACCCCGTGCGCGGCCAGTTCGGCGTCGGCGGCGTCGCCGAAGCACAGCACCGCGGCCTTGGTGGCGTTGTAGACGGCCATGCCCGGAGCCGGGATGCATCCGGCGATCGAGGCGATGTTGACGATCCGGCCGCCGCCGGATGCCCTCATCGCCCGTCCCGCGGCGCGGGTGCCGTGCACCACCCCGCGCAGGTTGACGTCCACCACGGTGTCGACGATCGCGTCGTCCTGCTCGAGCAGTGGGCCGAGCGGCATGACGCCGGCGTTGTTGATCCAGCCCCACGGGGGACCGAGGGTCGACCGCACACGGGCGAGGAAGGACTCGACCGAACGGGGATCGGTGACGTCGAGGACCGCACCGAAGACGCCGACGGCGTCGGCGGTGCGCCGCACCTCGGCCTCGTCGATGTCGCCGATCGCGACCAGTGCGCCGGCGTCGCGCAGCGCCGTTGCGGTCGCCCTCCCGATGCCCCGCGCTCCGCCGGTCACCACGACGACGCGACCGGTGATGTCGGTTCTTCTCACGAGTGGCTCTCCTTCAGTTCGTCGAGCGTGCGGCGCAACACTTTTCCCGACGATCCGCGGGTCCGCGCGTCGACGAACACGACGTCGCGGGGCATCCGGGATCGGGGGAGTTCGGCTGCGAGATAGTCGCGGACGGCCTGCTCGTCGAGGCCCTGCTCGCACACCAGGTACGCCCGCAGGCGCTGCCCGAAGTCGGCGTCGGGGACGGGGGCGACCACGGCATCGGTGACGGCCGGGTGCGCCAGCAACACCACCTCGACCTCCTCGGGGAAGACGTTCTCGCCCCCGGAGACGATCATCGCGTCGGAGCGGCCCGCGACGTGGAGTCGGCCCGCCGCGTCGAGGTGGCCGCGGTCGCCGGTGTCGAGGAAGCCGTCGGCGTCGCTCTTGCGGGTGCCGTCGGTGTAGGTCTCGATCTGGCCCGGGGTGCGCACCAGAATCCGGCCCTCGGCGCCGGGTGGGACCGGACCGTCGTCGGTGTCGGCGATGCGAACTATGTTGCCGCGCGGGGGAACCCCCGCGCAGTCGGGCGCTACGGCGAGGTCGGCGGGTGTCGCGATGCTGATGTACGCCGCCTCGGTCGAGCCGTACAGGTTGTGCAGCACCGGGCCCCACGCGTCGGTGACCTGCGCGACGAGGGAAGCGTCCAGTCGTGCGCCGCCGCTCGCGACGATCCGCAGCGCGGACAGGTCGGCCTCCGGCATCGCGTCCACCACACCGAGCAGTCGGCGCAGCATCGTCGGCACCGCGATCAGGGCGGCGCAGCGGTGGGTATGCAGGTCGCGTAGCGCCTGGACGGCGTCGAATCGTCGCCGCAGCACCAGCGTGGACCCGAGGGTCAGCGTCAGCGTCGCGACCAGTAGACCCCAGCCGTGGAAGATCGGCGCCGCCACCAGGACTCGTTCGTCGCCGCGCAGCGGGATCTTCGACAGCAGACCCGCCGGCAGCAACAGCGTCGGCGAATCCCCGCGCGGTGCGCCCTTCGGCGTCCCGCTGGTGCCGCTGGTCAGGATCACCAGCGACGGCGGCCGCGGCGGCCGCGGCGGCCTGGGCGACAGGGTGTCCGGGGCGCCGGTCAGGAGAGCCGACAGCGACCCCTCCGTGTCCGGATCCTCGGTCCACGCGCACCAGCGCGGGCCGTCGAATCCCTCTACGACCGGGGTGAACTCCTCGTCGTGGATCACCGCGTCGAGGCGCTCCCGCGCGGCCACTTCGGTGACCTGACGGCGCCCGAAGTCGGAGTTGAGCAGCACCACACGGGCTCCGGCGGCCGACGCCGCGCACAGCGCGACGACGGCGTCGGCGTGGTTGCGGCACAGGATGCCCACCTCGTCGACGATGTGCATGGCTCGCCTCATGCTCGGTGCCGCACTGCGAGCAGGGCGCGGGTGCCGGCGTTCATCGCGGCCAGCAGGGGCCCGCGGAGTCGGTCGGGGTAGGCGGTCGCGACGCGTTGGGTGGTGACCGTCTGCGGTTCGGTGTAGCGGACGATGCCCTCGCGACCGTGTCGGCGCCCGGTCCCGCTGGTGCGCATGCCGCCCATCGGGGCGCCCAGTGACGCGATCGCGGACAGGTAGCCGTCGTTGACGTTCACCGAACCGGCCACCACCTGGGCGGCGATCCGGCGTCCGCGCCGCACGTCGCGGGTCCACACGCTCGCGCTCAGTCCGTACTCGCCCTCGTTGGCCCGACGGACCGCCTCCACCTCGGACGCCACGGGGTAGACGGAGACGACCGGACCGAAGGTTTCCTCGGCGTGGACCGCCATCTCGGCCGTCACGCCGGTGAGGACGGTCGGCTCGTGGAACAGCGGGCCGAGATCGGGGCGTGCCCGGCCGCCGGTCACGGCGGTCGCGCCCTTCGCGAGAGCGTCCGCGACATGCTTCTCGGTGGCCTCCAGCTGGCGGCGGGACGTCAGCGAACCCATGTCCACGTCGTAGCCGTACCCGGCGCCGATCCGAAGCCGCTCGGTGCGCGTGACCAGTTCGCGCACGAACCGGTCGAACACGCTCTCGTGCACGTAGATCCGCTCGATGCCGATGCACATCTGCCCGGCGTTGGAGAACGCCGCCTGCACCGCGCCGCGCACGGCGGCCGCGAGATCCGCGTCGGCGCACACGATCATCGGGTTCTTCCCGCCCAGCTCGAGCGAGGCCCCGATCAGTCGGTCCGCGCAGCGCCGGGCGATCTCCCGGCCGGTTGCGGTGGACCCGGTGAAGCTCACGTAGTCCACCTCGGCCACCAGCGCGGGCCCGATGCGGCTGCCGGGACCGGCCACCACCTGCCACACCGCCTCCGGCGCCCCGGCCCGAATCGCCAGGTGGCGGGCGTAGAGCAGCGTGAGCGGTGCCTGCGAGTCGGCCTTGCTGAGCACCGCATTGCCGGCGAGCAGAGCGGGGATCACATCGCCGACGGCCAGGAACAGCGGGTAATTCCACGGCGCGATCACCCCGACCAGGCCCTTGGGCCGGTAGCCGACGCGGGCGGAGACCAGTCCCGGCACCGCGCCCCGGACGCGACGTTCGCCCAGATAGCGGGTGCTGTGGGCGGCGTAGTGCAGCGCGGTGGCGACGACGCCCTGCACCTCGACGGCGGTATGCACGCGGGCCTTGCCGGTCTCCCACTGCATGAGGTCGCACAGGCTGTCGTGGTGGTCGACGAGCAGACGCGCGAAGCTCGCCGCGATCGCCTGCCGGTCCCGGACCTGCCGGGCCGCCCAACCCGGCTGCGCTGCCCGGCCCACCGCCGCGACGGCGGCCACCGATTCCGCGGACGTCTGCGGGACGGCGGGGAGCGGCTCGCCCGTGAACGGAACGGCGGCGCAGGAGAATTCGGAGGAGGTCGGCAGCTGGGCCAGCAGGCCCTCGTGCAGGGCGGTCAGCACGGCGCACCCGCGCGCGTGCGGACGGTGGTCACCACACCAGTCGGGTGAGGTACCTCTCGGCGTAGCGGCGCACCGCGGCGGGATCGGTCGTGTCCAACTGCCCGTGCGGATGCAGCATCAAAGACATCGCGATGCGCATGAGGATCTCGGAGGCCGCGAGCAGATCCTCCTCGGGCATCGCCGCCCCACTGTGACGCAGCGCCGCGGCGACCCGGGCGGCGGTCACCGCGATCGGCGCCCCGTCGGTCCGCGAGGTCACCTCGACCATCAGCTCCGGCTCGCTCTCGAGGATGCGCCCGATCAGCGGGATCTCGCGGGTCAATTGGATTCCCCGGGCGAAGCACTCGACGACCGCCTGCGCCGGGTCGAGATTCCGGGCAAGGGCGTCGAGTTGATCGAAGAACAGCCCCGCCTCGCGCAGGATCAGCACCTCGACCAGCGCGTCCTTGTTCGGGAACCGTCGGTAGAGGGTGCTGCGGCTGATTCCCGCCCGCTTCGCGATGTCGTCCATGTTGGTGCGCCGAATCCCGTAGCGCTCGAACTCCTCCCGCGCGGCGTCGAGCATCGCCTGCTCCGCGGTGGCGGCGGGTAGTGCGGTGGGAGTGCGGCGCGTGGTCATCACCGGTCAGCATATCCATCGTCAGATCGCCCGCAGCGTCACCGGGAGGCGGTCCTTCGGAACCGGCAGCGTGGTGTTGTCGAGCTTCCAGGTGTAGCCGTCGGGGACCGACCACTCGTACTCGAGCAGGAGGTTGTGCATGATCGTCTTGATCTCCATCTGCGCGAAGTAGAGGCCGATGCACTTGTGCACGCCGCCGCCGAACGGCATCCACGCGTACCGGTGCGACTTGTCCTCGGCACGTTCGGGGGAGAAGCGGTCCGGATCGAAGCGTTCGGGATCCGTCCACAGGGCCGGGTTGTGGTGGTTGACCATTCCGATCGCGCTGACGTACGTGCCCTTCGGGACGAAGTGGCCGTCGATCTCCGTGTCCTCCAACGCGCGCCGGGCCAGACCGGGCACCGGCGAGTTCAGCCGCAGCGACTCCTTCATGACGGCGTCCAGCACCGTGAACTCCGCGAGGTTGTCGTACGTGATGTCCCGCGGCAGCGCGCGCGACTGCGCGCGGGCCTTCTCCTGCCACTCCGGATGCAGGGCAAGGTAGTACGCCATCGTGGTGAGCGTGATGGTGGAGGTGTCGTGTGCCGCCATCAGCACGAAGATCATGTGGTTGACCACGTCCTCGTCGGTGAAGGTGTGGCCCTCCTCGGACCGTGCCCGACACAGCACGGAGAACAGGTCGGGGGTTTCGGTGGCGCGCTTGGCCGGCAGGTGCGCGCGGAAAAACTCCTCGAGCACGGCACGACCGGCCAGGCCGCGGGCCCACTTGGTTCCGGGGATGTTCCTGCGCACGAGGGACATCCCGGCGTTGACGCAGTCGATGAAGGCCTTGTTGATCCGGTCGGCCTCCGGGCGCGGCAGATCCATGCCCAGGAAGATCTCCAGGGCCAGGTCCAGGGTGAGTTCCTTGAAGCGGTCCAGGATCAGGATGTTCTCGCCGACGGGTAGGCCACGGACGCCGTCGCGCAGCATCGGCTGCATGTCGTCCAGGTAGCCGCGAAGGTGCTTGTTGTTGAAGGCATGCTGCAGGATCAGCCGGTGGTGTCGGTGTTCCTCGAAGTCCATCAACAGGATTCCGCGGCGGAAGAACGGCCCGATGAGGAACCCCCACGCCGGCTCGGCGGCCAGCGCCTTCTGTCGATTCGCGGCCACCGACTCCGCGCCGTCGGCGGTGAGCGGCACGGCGAACTTCTGGCCGAACGCGTTGATGTAGGTGATGTCCCCGAAGGCCTCCCGGCGCTGCGCCACCAGCCGAACCGGGTTGCGGAAGAATCGCAGGAGTTCGATGACCCCCGGATCGCCGGTACCGTTGATCGGGCGGAGGTCGCTGCCGGCCGGTGGTGGTGCCAACTGCTTGGTGCGCACGGAAGTCTCCTAGCGGGTGGGGGCGGATACGGCCCGGGAGTTCAGCAACGGTCGGGGGTCGATCCCGACCCGGCGCCAGGCCTCGGCCGCCCAGGGCAGATACAACGCGCGCAACGGAAGCCGGTTGACGAGCGGGTTGATGCGGCGCGAGAACGCTGCGAAGCGCTGGAACCGCCTCTCCTTCTGCGGATTCCAGTCGAGGCCGCACACCTCGCGCATCTGCGGGGGCAGCGTGCCGACGACGACGGTTCGCATGAAGGCGTTGATCGGCGCGGACAGCAGGTTCCACACGGGCGCCGGAATCCGCCGCGGTCGCGGCACGCCCTTGCGGATGTACCCGGTGGCGTACAGGATCGTCGGCGTCGGCACGAACCGGTCGAGCATCTGCGCCCAGTACTCCAGGAACTCCTCGTAGGTCTGCGGCTGACTCCGATCGCTGACCCCGTAGATCTGGTACCAGATCCGGCCCTCCTCGAAGATCCGCACCTTCTCCTCGTGCGACAGCCGGCGGATGAAGGTGTCGGTGACATACAGGACCTGGTCGACGAAGGTGGCGTGCGCCCAGTAGAAGAGCTCCGGGTTGAGGGCGTGATAGCGCGAGCCGTCGCCGATCGTGCCCTTGATCGGCTTGTGGAAGTCGCGAACCGTGCGACCCCAGTGATAGGGGTCGTCGCTGTAGACGGTCTTCATGATCGGCGGCCCGCTGCGGCGGGCCCGGCCGAGGGTGTCGGAGAAGATCACCGAGTGGTCCTCGACCGCCCTACCGAGCTGCTCGATGCAGTTCTCGGTCCCGGCGAGTCGCTGGAAACCCAGCAGTCCGCGCACGTCGCCGTAGTACTTCCAGATCAGTGAATCGGGGCCCAGGCGCGGCGAGTCGGCGGCGGACTCTGCGTCGACGGGCATGGGGACCGCCTCGCGGATGGCGGCGTCGAAGTCGAGCGGCATCGGTAGTTCCCTGTCTGCTTTGGGACGGTGGAACAAAAGTGTCTCACTGTGTCAGAAAGTAGCACCGAGTGATCTGTGACACAAGAACGGATCCGCTCGAACGACGAGTTGCTTCGCGAGAAAGTCCGCGCATGCGACGGGTCTCGGGGAGAGTGGACGATGAGCCCCTCGACGGGCGCCGCTTCCGTTTCCCGGAGGGTGATGACAGTGGGCGAGCTGCTGCTGAATCCGCACGACTACGACCCGAAGGACTTCGATCCGAACACGCGCCGACTGCTGCGCGCGACGATCGACTGGTTCGAGGCCCGGGGCAAACGCCGGCTGCTGCAGGACGACCTGCACGCGATCTGGACCGGGGACTTCCTGGACTTCGCCGGGCGAGAGGGTCTGTTCGCGACGTTCCTCACCCCGGCCTCCGAGGCGAACGGCGATCCCAACAAGCGGTGGGACGCCGCCCGCAACGCCGCGCTGAGCGAGATTCTCGGGTTCTACGGGCTGTCCTACTGGTACCTGTGGCAGGTGACCGTGCTCGGGCTCGGGCCGATCTGGATGAGCGACAACCCGACGGCCCGGCGACGCGCGGCCGAACAGTTGGATGCCGGCGGGGTCATGGCGTTCGGCCTGTCCGAACGCGAGCACGGCGCCGACGTGTACTCGACCGACATGCTGCTCACCCCCCGTACCGACACGGCGGACGGCACGGCCGCGTTCCGCGCGAACGGCACCAAGTACTACATCGGCAACGGCAACGTCGCCGGCATGGTGTCGGTGTTCGGGCGCCGCACCGACATCGAGGGGGCCGACGGCTACGTCTTCTTCGTCGTCGACAGCCGGCACCTGCACTACCGCCTCATCGACAATGTCGTGCACGGGCAGATGTACGTCAGCACGTTCGCGCTGCGCGACTACCCGGTGCGGGAGGAGGACATCCTGCACACCGGTGCGGACGCGTTCTCGGCGGCGCTCAACACCGTCAACGTCGGCAAGTTCAACCTGTGCACGGCGTCGATCGGGATCTGCGAGCACGCCTTCTTCGAAGCGATCACGCACGCTCACAACAGGGTTCTGTACGGCCGGCGGGTCACCGACTTTCCGCACGTGCGGGCCAACTTCGTGGACGCCTACACCCGGCTCGTAGCGATGAAGCTGTTCAGCGCCCGCGCGGTCGACTACTTCCGCAGTGCGGGACCGGAGGATCGCCGGTACCTGCTGTTCAACCCGATGACCAAGGCGAAGATCACCTCGGAGGGCGAATCGGTGATGGCGTTGCTGCACGACGTCATCGCCGCCAAGGGCTACGAGAAGGACACCTACTTCCGGGAGGCCGCCGAGCTGATCGGCACGTTGCCCAAACTCGAGGGCACCGTCCACGTCAACGTCGCGCTGATCCTCAAGTTCATACCGAACTACCTGTTCAATCCGGCGTCGTATCCCGATGTCGCCACCCGCACCGACCCCACCGACGACGCGTTCTTCTGGGCGCAGGGCCCCACCCGGGGCGCGGGCAAGGTCCAGTTCCAGGACTGGACCCGGGTGTTCGACGAGCATGCCGACATCCCCAATGTCGCGCGGTTCCACGAGCAGGCGCTCGAGCTACGTGAGTTGCTCGCGACGGCCGGGCCGGACGACGCGCAGCGGGAGGACCTGGACTTCCTGCTCACCGTCGGGCATCTGTTCGAGCTGGTCGTCTACGGGCAGCTGATCCTCGAGCAGGCCGACATCGTCGGCCTCGACCGTGATCTGCTCGAGCAGATCTTCGACTTCCAGATCCGCGACTTCTCCCGGTATGCCGTTGCTCTGCACGGCAAGCCGTCGTCGACGGACGCGCAGCAGGAGTGGGCGATCGGCGCGATCCGCAAGCCCGCCGTCGACACCGAGCGGTTCGACCGGGTGTGGGAGCAGGTCGTGGGGTACGACGGCGCGTACGAGATGCGGCCCTAGGCTGACGGCATGACTGACAGCAAGGATGACGCGAATCGGTGGGCCGAGGTCGATCGCTACCTGGTCGAGACGGTGGTCGGCGCGGACGACGCACTCGACCACGCACTCGCGGCCAACGCGTCGGCGGGGCTGCCGCCGATCGATGTGTCGCCGACGCAGGGCAAGCTGCTGAACCTGCTGGCGCGCATGGTCGGCGCGACGCGCGTGCTCGAGATCGGCACCCTCGGTGGGTACAGCACCATCTGGCTCGCCCGTGCGGTAGGGGAGTCCGGGCGGGTGGTCACGCTCGAGTACGAACCCCGGCATGCTGCGGTCGCCCGGGACAACGTGGACCGCGCCGGTGTCGGCGGCCGGGTCGACATCCGGGTCGGTACGGCGCTGGACAGCCTGCCGGCCGTCGAGGCCGACGGCATCGCGCCCTTCGACCTGGTGTTCATCGACGCCGACAAGGTGAACAACTCCAACTATGTGCGGTGGGCGCTGCGGTTGTCGCGGCCCGGCACGGTGATCGTCGTCGACAATGTCGTCCGCGGCGGCTCGGTGTCCAACCCCGACCTCGACGACGAGGCCGTCCGCGCCAGCCGCGAGGTGCTCGACCTGCTGGCGGCCGAACCCCGACTCGATGCCACCGCGCTGCAGACCGTCGGGTCGAAGGGCTGGGACGGTTTCGCTCTTGCGCTGGTGGTGAATTGAAACGCGGTCCCCGACGCTGTTCGAGCTGACGCGGACGCGTCGTGCACGTATGGTGTGACGCGCGTGAATCGAACTGACCGTCGAACCTGGGGGACACCGCCGAATGCACAAGCTGAGAACCACTATTGCCGCGGCCGGGCTGGCCGTGCTCCCGCTCCTCGCGGCTGCCCCGGCACATGCCGCCTCGCTCAACATCCCGGGACTAATCAATCAGGGCATCGACACCCTCGAGTACACCGCCGGGTCCGGGGTCTCCGACACCGTTGCCTCGTTGGGCCAGTACGCAGCCGCGCACGCGTATCTCACCGGTGATCCTGCCTCGCGCTACATCGTGGTGCTCGGTGCCCGACTCGACGCCGACGGGTTGCTGCCGGGGGTTCTCAACGCTCGGTTGGATACCGCGGCCGCGATCGCGCGCCTCCATCCGATGAACAAGGTGATCGTCGCGGGTGGGCCGACGCAACCTCTGCCGTACAGCGAATCGCAGGCGATGTTCGCCGGCCTGGTGCTGAGGGGTGTCAATCCCGCGAGCATCATCCTCGAGAACGCCTCGTACTCGACGGTCGACAACGCGCGCAACACCACCGGAATCCTCTCCGCGAATGGCGCGGACGGAGCCGTCCTCGTCACCTCCGCGTCGCACATCGACCGGGCGCTCGGGGCGTTCCGATCCGCGTCGGGCCAGTTCCGGTACACGCCCGTGGCCGTTCCCGGTTGGTGAAACCGGATCGTCGCGCCACGGCAGGCTGAGTGGGCGGCCGCGGCGGGGAGGTAAGGCATGGCGGTTGTGTTGGCTCTGCCGTTCACGGGTCGGTGGCTGGTGCAGAACAGTCCGGCACGGCGAGTGCCCAGCCATGGTGTCGACGTGTTCGGCCAGCGATACGCGATCGACTTCGTCGGGGTCGACGATCGAGGCAGGACAGCGTCGGCACGTGACTGGCGCACGTTTCTTGCGACGGAGCCGCCGTCCCGGTTCTTCGCCTTCGGGCGCCCGATCCTGGCTCCGGTCGACGGTGTGGTCGTTCAGGCGCATGACGGGGAGCCCGATCACCAGGCGCGCAGATCTCAGTTTGCTCTGATCCCCTATGCGGTGGGGCAGCCGTCCCGCCTGCGGCAAGGTCCGGCCTCGATCGCGGGGAACCACCTGATCATCCAGGACCGGCGCAGCGGGATGTTCGTCGCGGTGGTCCACCTGCGGGCAGACACGCTCAGCGTCGCAGTGGGCGACGAGGTGGCGCTGGGGCAACAGATCGCCGAGTGCGGGAACTCGGGAAACTCGACGCAACCGCACATGCACGTCCAGGTCATGGACAGCCTCGACCTTGCTGTTGCGCAGGGTGTTCCGATGGAGTTCGGGAACTATCGCCAATGCAGCCGTGACGGCACGGGCCTGTGCGACGTCGACTCGGGTATCCCCGAGGAAGGCACGATCGTCACCGCACTCGTTCCCGACGGTCGCTAGGCGCGGGGGCGGGCGGACCGACCCGAATCGGACTCGCCTCCCGGTGTGGGGTGCCGGCCGGTCGTAGCATCGGGTCCGTGGCTAATCCGACCGTCCGCTCCGATGCCTCCGATCCGCTGCGTGTGCTCGTCTACAGCAGTGACGCCTCGACACGCGAGCAGGTGATGCGAGCCCTCGGTCGGCGCCCGCATCCGGACCTTCCGGAGTTGGAGTACGTGGAGGTCGCGACGGCTCCCGTGGTGGTCCGCACGATGGACGCGGGCGGGATCGATCTGGCGATTCTCGACGGCGAGGCGGCGCCGGCAGGTGGCCTGGGAATCGCCAAGCAGCTCAAGGACGAGCTCGATGTGTGCCCGCCGGTGGTGGTGCTGACCGGACGCGCCGACGATGCCTGGCTCGCGGACTGGTCGCGGGCGGAGGCTGCGGTGGCGCACCCGATCGACCCCTTCCGCCTGGCAGCGGCCGTTGTTCCGCTGCTGCGGCGGCCGTGATGTAACCGGTTCCGGCTCGATATTGCGCCGGCATCGGAAGACTCGCGGGGTAAAACCGAAGCCAAGGGTGGCGCCTGTCCCGGTAGGCTGAGGCGTAGATCACATTCTGCGGGTGGATTCTCCTGATTGCGTGATTGTGCGTCTCTCGTGGCTACCCGCCGCTCGTGGTCTGGGTGCGACCGTCCGGCATCGGGCATGGGCGGCCAGGCTCGCGACGAGAGGAGCTGAGGCGACGTGAACGCATACGTGCCGATTCTCGTGCTCGGGGCGATTGCCGCCGCGTTCGCGGTCTTCTCCGTGATCGTCGCGTCGGTCGTGGGACCCAGGCGGCTCAACCGTGCCAAGCTCGAGCCGTACGAGTGCGGGATCGAGCCAACCCCCGCGGAAGTCGGGCGTGGCCTGGCCGGACAGCGGATCCCGGTGAAGTACTACCTCACAGCGATGCTGTTCATCATCTTCGACATCGAGATCGTGTTCCTCTACCCGTGGGCCGTCCACTTCGACGCGCTCGGTGTGTTCGGTCTGGCCGTGATGGCCGTGTTCGTGTTCAACGTCGCGGTGGCCTACGTGTACGAGTGGCGGCGTGGGGGATTGAGCTGGGACTAGGCGTGTTTCGGGTGACTACCGAGCGGAGGTGAACCGGGTATGGGTCTCGAGGAGAAGCTGCCGAGTGGTTTCGTGCTGAGCACGGTCGAGACCGTTGCCGGCTACGCGCGCAAGGGCTCGCTGTGGCCTGCCACCTTCGGCCTGGCCTGCTGTGCGATCGAGATGATGGCCACCACGTCCGGCCGGTTCGATATCGCCCGCTTCGGGATGGAGGCGTTCCGGGCGTCCCCACGCCAGGCCGATCTCATGATCGTCGCCGGCCGGGTCAGTCAGAAGATGGCACCGGTGCTGCGTCAGGTCTACGACCAGATGGTCGAGCCCAAGTGGGTGCTCGCGATGGGGGTGTGCGCGTCGTCGGGTGGGATGTTCAACAACTACGCGATCGTGCAAGGCGTCGACCACGTGGTTCCTGTCGACATCTACCTGCCCGGCTGTCCGCCGCGCCCCGAGATGCTGCTCAATGCGATCCTGATGCTGCACGCCAAGATCCAGGAGATGCCGCTCGGGGTCAATCGTGAGCAGGCCGTGCGGGCGGCGGAGGAGGCGGCGCTGGCCGCCAGGCCCACGATCGACCTCGGCTTGCCGGGGCACGGCGCGGGGACGGTGCTGCGATGACGGACGAGCGTGACCGCGGCCTCGGTGGCCCCGATCCCGAGGCCACCGCCGGTCCGGAGGGGACGGTGCCACCCGAGTCGGTCGCGGGCGGCGAGATGATCGGTCTCCGGCAGGGCATGTTCGGGGTCGGTGGCACCGGCGACACATCCGGTTACGGTCGACTGGTGCGACCGGTCACGTTGCCGGGCGGCACATCTCGTCCCTACGGCGGCTACTTCGACGTTGTCGTCGACACGCTCGCCGCCGCGCTCGACGGCAGCGGCACGCTGTTCGACGACGCCGTCGAGCGGGTCGTCGTCTTCCGCGGGGAGCTGACCCTGCACGTGCGGCGCGAGTGCCTGCCGACGGTCGCACGGTTGTTGCGCGACGACCCGGACCTGCGGTTCGAACTGTGCCTGGGGGTCAGCGGGGTGCACTACCCGCAGGACTCCGGGCGGGAACTGCACGCGGTGTACCCGCTGATGTCGATCACCCACGGCCGCCGGATACGGCTCGAGGTGGCCGTGCCGGACGCCGACCCGCACGTCCCGTCGCTGTACGGGGTGTACCCCACCACGGACTGGCACGAGCGGGAGACCTACGACTTCTTCGGCCTGATCTTCGACGGTCACCCGTCGCTCGCCAGGATCGAGATGCCCGACGACTGGGTGGGACACCCACAGCGCAAGGACTACCCCCTCGGCGGCATTCCCGTCGAGTACAAGGGGGCGAAGATCCCGCCACCGGACGAACGGAGGGCCTACCAGTGAGCCATCCTCGCGATCCCTTCGCTCGGAACGGTGACGGCGACGCGGTGTTCACCGTCGGCGGGCAGGACTGGGACGAGTTCGCGGACGCGGCCACCGCGGCGCACGACGCCGGGGCGGAACGCATCGTCGTGAACATGGGTCCACAGCATCCGTCGACGCACGGGGTGCTGCGGCTGATCCTCGAGATCGAGGGAGAGACGGTCACCGAGGCCCGCTGCGGTGTCGGATACCTGCACACGGGGATCGAGAAGAATCTCGAGTACCGCAACTGGACGCAGGGCGTCACGTTCGTCACCCGGATGGACTATCTGTCCCCGTTCTTCAACGAGGTCGCGTACTGCCTGGGCGTCGAGAAGTTGCTCGACGTCACCGACCAGATCCCCGACCGCGCCACCGTCATCCGTGTCCTGCTCATGGAGCTCAACCGGATCTCGTCCCATCTCGTCGCGCTCGCGACGGGCGGCATGGAACTGGGCGCGATCACCCCGATGCTGTTCGGCTTCCGGGAACGCGAACTGGTCCTGGACGTGTTCGAGATGATCACCGGATTGCGCATGAACCACGCGTACATCCGCCCCGGCGGGCTGTCGCAGGACCTTCCCGACGGCGCCGTCGGGAAGGTGCGCGAGCTGCTCGACCTCATGCCGCGGCGGTTGAAGGACATCGAGGACCTGCTGAGCGCCAATCCGATCTGGAAGGCCCGGACGAAGGGCATCGGCTACCTGGACCTGACGGGCTGCATGGCTCTCGGTGTCACCGGACCCATTCTGCGTGCCACCGGCCTGCCGTTGGACGTGCGCCGGTCGGATCCGTACTGCGGCTACGAGACCTACGAGTTCGAGGTCGTCACCGAGTCCGGATCCGACTGTTACAGCCGCTACCTCATCCGTCTGCGCGAGATGGCCGAGTCGCTGAAGATCGTCGAACAGTGCCTCGATCGCCTGCGCCCGGGACCGGTCATGTTGGCGGACAAGAAGATTGCCTGGCCCGCCGACCTGGCCGTCGGCGCCGACGGGCTCGGGAACTCGCTCGAACACATCCGGCGGATCATGGGCACCTCGATGGAGGAACTGATCCACCACTTCAAGCTGGTCACCGAGGGATTCCGGGTACCTCCCGGCCAGGTGTACATCGCGGTGGAGTCGCCGCGCGGCGAGCTGGGCGTGCACATGGTCAGCGACGGTGGAACCCGGCCCTTCCGGGTGCACTACCGGGATCCGTCGTTCACCAATCTGCAGGCCGTCTCTGCGATGTGCGAGGGAGGCATGGTGGCCGACGTGATCGCGTCCGTCGCCAGCATCGATCCCGTCATGGGGGGAGTGGACCGATGACCGACGCGCGAGAAGCCGACGGACCGGGCCCGGTGTTCGTCGAGTTGGGCCGTCCCGGCGACCGTCCGAGCTATCCGCCGGACGTGCACGCCCGGCTGGCGGCCGACGCCGAGGAGATCATCGCCCGCTACGAGACCCGCGATGCCGCGGCGGACCACGAGCGCGGCCCCGACGGCCCCGGCCGTTCGGCGTTGCTGCCGCTGCTGCACCTGGTGCAGTCCGAGGACGGCTACGTCTCCCCGGCGGGAATCGACTTCTGCGCACGACAACTCGGTCTCACTGCTGCCGAGGTCACCGCGGTCGCCACGTTCTACACGATGTACCGGCGCAGTCCCACCGGCACGTACCACGTCGGCGTCTGCACCAACAGCCTGTGCGCGGTGATGGGTGGTGACGCGATCCACGCCGCGCTCCGTGAACACCTCGGGATCGACGACGGCGAGACCACCGCGGACGGATCGGTGACCCTCGAGCACATCGAGTGCAATGCGGCCTGCGACTTCGCGCCCGTGATGATGGTGAACTGGGAGTTCTTCGACAATCAGACACCGGCGTCGGCGACCGGGATAGTGGACGCCCTCCGGTCGGGAGAGACCGTCACCCCCAGTCGCGGTGCGCCGCTGTGCTCGTTCCGCGACACGGCCCGGGTGCTCGCCGGGTTCCCCGATCGGCGCCCCGGGGCGCTCGAGGCGGGCGGCGGGGCCGGCGACGCGACACTGGCCGGCCTGCGTGCCAGTCGCGAGCATCAGGATCGTCCGGGGCACGACGGGGCCGACGCACTGACGCCGGTGCTGAGCCGGTACTGGGACGAGGCTCGGTCGTGGACCCTCGACACCTACCACCGCCATGACGGCTACACCGCGCTGCGGAAGGCGCTCGGAACGAACCCGGACGAGGTGATCCAGACGGTCAAGGACGCCGGGCTGCGTGGCCGCGGCGGGGCCGGGTTCCCGACCGGCATGAAGTGGTCGTTCATCCCGCAGGACCCGCCCGTCAGCAGCGCCGCCGGCACCGCCAAGCCGCACTACCTGGTCGTCAACGCGGACGAGTCGGAACCTGGGACCTGCAAGGACATTCCGTTGATGTTGGCGACGCCGCACGCGCTGATCGAGGGGGTGATCATCGCGGCGTACGCGATTCGGGCCGCGCGCGCCTTCATCTATCTGCGCGGCGAGGTGGTCCCGGTGCTGCGCCGACTCCAGGCCGCGGTGGCCGAGGCATACGACGCCGGATACCTCGGCCGCGACATCCTCGGATCCGGCTACGACCTCGACATCGTGATCCACGCCGGCGCCGGCGCCTACATCTGCGGTGAGGAGACCGCGCTGCTCGACTCGCTGGAGGGGCGCCGCGGGCAGCCGCGTCTGCGCCCGCCGTTCCCGGCGGTGGCCGGTCTGTACGCCTGCCCGACGGTGGTCAACAACGTCGAGTCCATCGCGAGCGTGCCGCCGATCATCCTCGGCGGACCCGAATGGTTCCGCAGCATGGGCAGCGAGGCGTCACCCGGGTTCACCCTCTACTCCCTGTCCGGCCACGTGACCAGGCCCGGACAGTACGAGGCACCGATGGGAATCACGTTGCGGCAGCTGCTCGACTACGCGGGCGGCGTCCGGGCCGGGCATCGCCTCAAGTTGTGGACGCCGGGCGGATCGTCCACGCCGATCTTCACCGACGAGCACCTCGACGTGCCGCTCGACTACGAGGGCGTCGCCGCGGCCGGGTCCATGCTGGGCACCAAGGCGCTGCAGATCTTCGACGAGACCACCTGTGTCGTCCGGGTGGTGTTGCGCTGGACGGAGTTCTACGCCCACGAGTCGTGCGGCAAGTGCACCCCCTGCCGGGAGGGCACGTACTGGCTGGTGCAGATCCTCGAACGGCTCGAGCGCGGCGACGGCACCGAGGAGGACCTGTCGAAGCTGCTCGACATCTCGGACACCCTCCTCGGCAAGTCGTTCTGCGCACTCGGTGACGGCGCGGCCAGCCCGATCATGTCGTCGCTGAAGTACTTCCGCGACGAATACATCGCTCACCTCGACCACCACGGCTGTCCGTTCGACCCGGGCGAGGCGGCACTCGTCTCCCGGGTCGCCGCGGGACCGGAAAGGGGGACGCCATGACCGTCAACGTCAACGTCGACGCCTCCGGGCAGCCGGTGCTGTCGGACCGGGTGACCTTCACGATCGACGGGGTGGAGGTCACCGTCCCCAAGGGGACACTGGTGATCCGCGCGGCCGAGGGGATCGGGATTCAGATCCCCCGGTTCTGCGACCACCCGCTGCTCGAACCGGTGGGTGCGTGCCGCCAGTGTCTCGTCGAGGTGGAGGGGCAGCGCAAGCCGCTCGCGTCGTGCACCACCGTCGCGACGGACGGCATGGTGGTCCACACCCAGGTCACGTCCGAGGTCGCCGACAAGGCGCAGAAGGGCGTGATGGAACTGCTGCTCATCAACCATCCGCTGGACTGCCCGGTGTGCGACAAGGGCGGTGAGTGCCCGCTGCAGAATCAGGCGATGTCCAGCGGTCGGGCCGAGTCCCGGTTCGGTGGCGTCAAACGCACCTTCCCCAAGCCGATTCCGCTGTCGACCGAGGTCCTGCTGGATCGTGAGCGATGCGTGCTGTGCGCGCGGTGCACGCGGTTCTCGAGGCAGATCGCGGGCGACCCGATGATCGAACTCCTCGAACGCGGCGCGCTGCAGCAGGTGGGCATCGGGGAGGACGAGCCGTTCGACTCGTACTTCTCCGGCAACACCGTCCAGATCTGCCCGGTCGGTGCCCTCACCGGGGCGGCGTACCGGTTCCGGGCGCGGCCGTTCGACCTGGTCTCGAGCCCCAGCGTGTGCGAGCACTGCGCGAGCGGATGCGCGCAGCGCACCGATCACCGCCGCGGCACCGTGCTGCGTCGCCTGGCCGGTGACGATCCGCAGGTCAACGAGGAGTGGAACTGCGACAAGGGCCGTTGGGCGTTCACGTACGCCGGTGAGCCGGATCGGATCGAGACGCCGATGATCCGCGGCGCCACGGGTGATCTGGTTCCCGCTTCGTGGCCGGAGGCGCTGGCGGTCGCGGCGCGGGGGCTGCGATCGGCCGACGGCGGCGTCGGTGTGCTGGTCGGTGGGCGGGTCACGTACGAGGACGCCTACGCCTACTCGAAGTTCGCGCGGATCGTGCTGGGCACCAACGACGTCGACTTCCGTGCGCGCGTGCACTCGGCCGAGGAAGCGGACTTCCTCGCGGCCCGGGTAGCCGGCCGCATGCTGGGCGCAGATCCGGCGGCGGTCACCTACGACGATCTCGATCGGGCGCCTGCCGTCCTGCTGGTCGCGTTCGAACCCGAGGAAGAATCGCCGATCGTCTTCCTGCGGCTGCGAAAGGCAGTGCGTACCAAGAGGACCGTGGTGCTCTCGATTGCGCCGTTCGCGAGCCGTGGTCTCGGGAAGATATCCGGCCGGCTGCTGCGTGCGGTCCCCGGAGACGAGCCGGCGCTCCTCGACGAGTTGGGCAGTTCGGAGTTCCTGCGTTGCCCCGGCGCGGTGATCCTGGTCGGGGAGCGGGCCGCTGCGATCCCGGGCGCGTTGTCCGCGCTGGCGCGCCTCGCCGACGACACGGGGGCGCACCTGGCGTGGGTGCCGCGGCGGGCCGGTGAGCGCGGTGCGCTCGAGGCCGGGGCGCTGCCGTGCCTGTTGCCCGGCGGTCGGCCGGTCGTGGACGCCGAGGCCCGTCGGCAGGTTGCCGCCGCGTGGGGGGTCGGCGACCTCCCGGGCACGACCGGCCGCGACACCGCTGCCATGCTCGCCGCCGCCGTATCGGGGGATCTCGGTGGATTACTGGTCGGTGGTGTCGAACTCGACGATCTGCCGGATCCGCGGCTCGCATTGTCGGCGATCGACACCGCCGGGTTCGTCGTCAGCCTCGAGTTGCGTCGCAGCGCGGTCACCGACCGTGCCGATGTGGTGTTCCCGGTGGCGCCCGTCGCGGAGAAGGACGGCGCCTTCGTCGATTGGGAAGGCCGTGGGCGACCGTTCGAGGCCGCGCTGCGCACCACCGGCACCGTGCCCGACCAGCGGGTGCTCGACGCCCTCGCCGCCGAGATGGGTGCCCGCCTCGGTCTGCCGGACGTCGCCGCCGCGCACGCCGAACTCGGACGGCTCGGGGCGTGGGACGGGACTCGCCCCACCGCGCCCGGCGTGGTTCCGCGCGGGGCACGGGAACCGGGTCCGGGCGAGGCCGTGCTCGCGGGCTGGCGGATGCTGCTCGACGCCGGGCGGATGCAGGACGGCGAACCGTACCTCGCGGGCACGGCCCGCGCACCGGTGCTGCGACTCTCGGCCGACTGCGCCGACGAGATCGGTGCCCGGGACGGTGATCCGGTGACCGTGGAGAGCGACACGGGAGCCGTCACGCTGCCGCTCGAGGTGACCGACCTGCCCTACCGGGTGGTGTGGCTGCCGCTGAACTCGCCCGGGTCGGCGGTGTACCGGCAACTCGGCCGGGGGCCCGGCGACGTCGTACGCATCCGCCGCGGAGAGTTCGCCGGCGCAGCGGCGAATCCGGCACGGGGGGAGGCTCGGCGATGACCACCCCGATCACCACCCTGGCCTACACGGACCTGTCGATGTTCGGACACGACCCGTGGTGGCTGGTCGTCGCGAAGGCACTGGGCATCTTCGTGTTCCTGGTGCTCACCGTGCTGATCGCGATCTACGCCGAACGGAAGGTGCTGGCGTGGATGCAGATGCGGGTCGGCCCCGACCGGGTCGGCCCCCGCGGCATCCTGCAGAGCCTCGCCGACGGCATCAAGCTCGCGCTCAAGGAGGGCATCGTCCCCAAGGGCGTCGACAAACCTGTCTACCTCCTGGCGCCGATCATCGCGACCGTGCCGGCGTTCATGGCGTTCGCGGTGATCCCGTTCGGTCCCGAGGTCTCGATCCTCGGACACCGGACACCGTTGCAGCTCACCGACCTGCCGGTGGCCGTCCTCTACATCCTCGCCGTCACCTCCGTCGGCGTGTACGGAATCGTGCTGGCGGGGTGGGCATCCGGTTCGACCTATCCGCTGCTGGGTGGCCTGCGGTCCACCGCGCAGGTGATCTCGTACGAGGTTGCGATGGCGCTGTCGTTCGCGGCGGTGTTCCTCGATGCCGGCACGATGTCGACGTCGGGAATCGTTGCCGCGCAGAACGGCCACTGGTACGTGTTCCTGCTGCTGCCGTCGTTCCTCATCTACGTCACGTCGATGGTCGGCGAGACCAATCGGGCGCCGTTCGACCTGCCCGAGGCCGAGGGCGAACTGGTCGGCGGTTTCCACACGGAGTACTCGTCGCTGCGGTTCGCGATGTTCATGCTCGCCGAGTACGTCAACATGGTGACGGTCTCGGCGCTGGCGGCGACGCTGTTCCTCGGTGGCTGGCACGCGCCGTGGCCGCTGAACATGTGGGACGGCGCCAACTCCGGGTGGTGGCCGCTGCTGTGGTTCGTCGCGAAGGTCTGGGGCTTCCTCTTCGTGTTCGTCTGGCTGCGCGGCACCCTGCCGCGCCTGCGTTACGACCAGTTCATGAACCTCGGATGGAAGGTGCTCATCCCGGTCTCCGTCGTGTGGGTCATGGTGGTCGCCGCGGTGCGCGCGATGCGCATCGAGGGCTACGAGACCCGGTGGATCGTCCTCGCGGTCGGCGGCGCGGTCGTGGGACTGCTCCTGCTGGCGCTGCTGTACCGCAAGCTGCGTTCCGGACCGCCGGTGCCGGGCCCGGAGACACCGTCGGTGCGCGAACCCTTCGACCCGATGGCCGGTGGATTCCCGGTTCCGCCCCTGCCTGGCCAGGGCGCACGGTCCGACCGCACGCTCGTGCGGTCCGGCCACTCCGGAAAGGAGGATTTCGATGCCTGACTTCTTCGACTCCGTAGCGGGTTTCGGTGTGACCTTCTCGACGATGTTCAAGAAACCCGTGACCGAGTTCTATCCCGAGCAGAAGGTGCCGACGGCCGAGCGGTACCACGGCCGCCACCAACTCAACCGCCACCCGGACGGCCTCGAGAAGTGCATCGGCTGCGAGTTGTGTGCGTGGGCGTGCCCGGCCGACGCGATCTACGTCGAGGGCGCCGACAACACCGACGAGGAACGGTTCTCGCCGGGGGAGCGGTACGGCCGCGTCTACCAGATCGACTACCTGCGCTGCATCGGCTGCGGGCTCTGCGTCGAGGCGTGTCCCACCCGCGCGCTCACGATGACCAACGAATACGAGATGGCCGACGACAACCGCGCCGACCTGATCTACGAGAAGGACCGGCTGCTCGCGCCGCTGCAGCCGGGCATGGAACCCCCGCCACACCCCATGGCGCCGGGCAGCACCGACGAGGACTACTACCGGGGGACGGTGACCGGCACGGCGACCGGTCCCGCGACGCGACCCGGGGAGGTGACCTAGTGGACGCCGGGATGTTGAACGCGACGGCGCTGCTGGCCGCGGACACCTTCACCCGGACATCCACCGGTGAGGGCGTGCAGTTCTGGATCCTGGGCACCATCGCGGTGATCGGCGCGCTCGGCGTGGTGTGCGCGCCCAAGGCGGTGTACTCGGCGATCTTCCTCGCGATGACGATGATCATCCTCGCGGTCTTCTACATTGCACAGGGTGCGCTGTTCCTCGGCGTCGTGCAGGTGGTGGTCTACACCGGCGCGGTGATGATGCTGTTCCTGTTCGTGGTGATGCTCATCGGCGTGGACTCGTCCGATTCGCTGGTCGAAACGCTTCGCGGGCAGCGGATTGCCGCGGTCGTGGCCGGGGTCGGGTTCGGGCTGCTGCTGATCGGGGGACTCGGCAATGCGACGGTCGGGTCGATCGGCCCGGACGGCACGCGGGTCGGATTCGTGGGCCTGGACCGGGCGAATGCCGGCGGAAACGTCGAGGGCCTCGCCGAGGTCGTGTTCATCAGGTACGTGTGGGTGTTCGAACTCACCGGCGCGCTGCTGATCACCGCGACGATCGGCGCGATGGTGCTGGCGCACCGCGAACGCTTCGAGCGGCGCCTCGGTCAGCGGGAGATGTCCCAGCAGCGGTTCCGCGACTGGGGTGCGGGCGAGCCCGACGCGACCGCCCGCGTCACGCCACCGCCCAGCCCCGGCGTCTACGCGCGGCACAACGCCGTCGACATGCCGGCGCGACTGCCCGACGGCACCTACGCGCGGGAATCGGTCAGCAAATTGCTCACGCCGCGCAGTGTTCCGCCGGCCGCCGAGTCGTCCGACCCGGAGGGGGAGCGATGAACCCGGAGAACTACCTGTACCTGGCGGCGCTGCTCTTCACGATCGGCGCGGCGGGAGTGCTGCTGCGGCGCAACGCGATCGTCGTGTTCATGTGCATCGAGCTGATGCTCAACGCCGCCAACCTGGCCTTCGTGACGTTCGCCCGGATGCACGGCAACCTCGACGGCCAGGTGTTCGCGTTCTTCACGATGGTGGTCGCCGCGGCCGAGGTCGTCATCGGACTCGCGATCATCATGACCATCTTCCGCACCCGTCGTTCGGCCTCGGTCGACGACGCCGACCTGCTGAAGTACTGACGTGAACGGGGGGACGGGAATTCAGTCACTCATCTGGCTCCTGCCGGCACTGCCGCTGGTCGGCGCCGCGGTCCTACTGCTCGCCGGTCGGCGCAGCGACCGCTGGGGCCACCTCCTCGGGTGCACCGCGGCGCTCGCATCCTTCGTGGTCGCGGTGGCACTGTTCGTCGACCTGATCGGCCGGGACGCGTCGGACCGTGTCGCGCAGCAGGATCTGTTCACGTGGCTTCCGGTGGCCGGGCTGCAGGTGGACTTCGGCCTCCGGCTCGACCAGTTGTCGATCAGCTTCGTGCTGCTGATCACCGGCGTCGGATCGCTCATCCACATCTACTCGGTCGGCTACATGAAGACAGATCCCGATCGCAGGCGGTTCTTCGCGTACCTCAATCTGTTCCTCGCCGCGATGCTGCTGCTGGTCCTCGCCGACAACTACCTCGGCCTCTACGTCGGCTGGGAGGGTGTGGGTCTCGCGTCGTACCTGCTCATCGGGTTCTGGCAGTTCAAGCCGACCGCCGCGACCGCGGCGAAGAAGGCGTTCGTGGTCAACCGCGTCGGCGACATGGGTCTGATCGTCGCGCTGATGATCATGTTCGCGACGTTCGGCTCGGTGTCGTTCACCGACGTCCTCGGCGGTGTGGGCGACGCGAGCGGCGGAGTGACCACCGCGCTCGGCCTGACCTTGCTGCTCGCGGCGTGCGGCAAGTCGGCGCAGGTTCCGCTGCAGTCGTGGCTGGGCGACGCGATGGAGGGCCCCACACCGGTGTCGGCGCTCATCCACGCGGCGACGATGGTCACCGCGGGTGTCTACCTGATCGTCCGATCCGGCCCGATCTTCGAGGCGTCGCCCGGCGCACAGGTCGCGGTCGTGCTCGTCGGAGCGGTCACCCTGCTGTTCGGCGCGATCATCGGCTGCGCCAAGGACGACATCAAGAAGGCGCTCGCGGCGTCGACGATGAGCCAGATCGGCTACATGGTGATGGCTGCCGGACTCGGTCCGGCGGGTTACGCGTTCGCGATCATGCTGCTGCTCGCCCACGGGTTCTTCAAGGCCGGACTGTTCCTCGGCGCCGGATCGGTGATGCACGGGATGAACGACGAGACCGACATGCGCCGTTACGGCGGACTGCGGACACTGATGCCGATCACGTTCGCCACCTTCGGTTTCGGCTACCTCGCAATCATCGGGATACCGCCGTTCTCCGGCTTCTTCTCCAAGGACAAGATCATCGAGGCCGCGTTCGGGTCGGGCGGTGTCGGTGGCGCCGCCCTCGGCACCGTCGCGCTGCTCGGTGCCGGTCTGACGGCGTTCTACATGACGCGCGTGATGCTGATGACGTTCTTCGGCGAACGGCGCTGGGAAGCGGGCACCCATCCGCACGAGTCGCCCGGTGTGATGACGGTGCCGATGGTGGTGATCGCGGTCGGCTCGGTCGCGGCCGGTGGGTTGCTCGCGATCGGCGGCACGCTCGAGCACTGGCTCGACCCGGTCTGGACCGAGTTCGGCGCGGCCGCGGAGCATGCGGAACTCGCCGTCCCGGTGTGGGCGATCACCGTCGTCACGCTGGCGGTGGTCCTGGTCGGTGTCGGCATCGCGTGGCGGCAGTACGCGACACGCCCGGTCCCCACCTCGGCGCCGGAGGAGGTGTCGGTCCTGACCGTCGCCGCGCGCAGCGACCTCTACGGCGATGCCGTCGACGAGGCCGTGTTCATGCGCCCCGGACAGCAGTTGGTGCGGGCGTTGACGACGGTCGAGGACAAGGGCATCGACGGAGTGGTCGGCGGTGTCGCCGGCCTGCTCGGTGTCGCGTCGGTGGCGCTGCGGCGGTTGCAGACCGGCTTCGTCCGGTCGTACGCCCTGTACATGTTCGTCGGCGCGGCCGTCGTGGTCGCCGCCGCACTGGTCGGGAGGGCGGGATGAACGACTTTCCCTGGCTGACGGTGCTGTGGGCACTGCCACTGGTGGGTGCGGCCGCGGCACTGGGGACGCCGGCCCGGACGAGGGTCGTCGCGAAGTGGCTGGCGGTGGCGGCGGCACTGCTGACCCTCGTGGTGGCCGTGGTCCTCGCGATCCGCTTCGACCCGGGTGGCGAGCAGTATCAGTTCGTCGAATCGCATTCGTGGATACCGGCTTTCGGGACCCGGTACGAGCTGGGTCTCGACGGCATCGCGTTGGCGCTGGTGCTGCTGACCGCCGTCCTCGTGCCGCTGCTGTTGCTGGCCGGGTGGCGTGATGTGGCCCCGGACGATTCTCGGCCGCGCGCCACGCACATGTACGTCGCGCTGATCCTGATCGTCGAGTCGATGGTGCTGATGTCGTTCCTGTCCCTCGACATCCTGCTGTTCTACGTCTTCTTCGAGGCCATGCTGATCCCGATGTACTTCCTCATCGGTGGGTTCGGGCCGGCCGGCATCGGTCGGTCCCGCGCGGCCATGAAGTTCCTGCTGTACAACCTGTTCGGCGGCCTGATCATGCTCGCCGCGGTGATCGGTCTGTACGTGGTGACGGCGGGGGCGGACAGCCCGTTCGAGACGGGGACGTTCGACTTCCGGGCCATCGTCGACGCCGTGTCCTCCGGCGCGCTGCCGATCGATGCGCCGGTCGCCAACGCACTGTTCCTCGGGTTCATGTTCGCGTTCGCGGTGAAGGCGCCGCTGTGGCCGCTGCACAGCTGGCTCCCGGACGCCGCGGTCGAGGCCACCCCGGTCAGCGCCGTCCTCATGATGGCCGTGGTCGACAAGGTGGGCACGTTCGCGATGCTGCGCTACTGCCTGCAGCTGTTCCCCGACGCCGCACAGTATTTCGCGCCGCTCGTGGTGACGCTCGCCGTGATCAGCATCGTGTACGGCGCGCTGCTGGCGATCGGTCAGACCGACGTGATGCGCCTGATCGCGTACACCTCGATCTCCCACTTCGGCTTCATCGTGCTGGGCGTGTTCGCGATGACCAGCCAGGGCCAGAGCGGCTCGACCCTCTACATGGTCAATCACGGATTCTCCACCGCCGCACTGATGCTGGTGGCCGGATTCCTGGTCTCGCGCCGCGGCACCCGGGCCATCGCGGACTACGGCGGTGTGCAGAAGGTGGCGCCGCTGATGGCCGGCACGTTCCTGATCGCCGGCCTGGCCACGCTGTCGCTGCCGGGGCTGGCCCCGTTCATCAGCGAGTTCCTCGTGCTGATCGGGACCTACACCCGCTATCCGCTGGCCGCGGTCCTCGCGACGATCGCGCTGGTCCTCGCGGCGCTGTACGTGCTGTGGCTGTACCAGCGGATGATGACCGGCCCGGTCCGGACCGGGAACGAACGCATCCGCGATCTGAGACGTCGTGAGATCGCGGTGGTCGCGCCGCTGATCGCGCTGCTCCTGATCCTCGGGGTCTATCCCAAGCCGATCCTCGACGTCATCACACCCGCGGTCGACAACACGCTGACCACGATCGATCGGCAGGATCCCGGGCCGGTCGTCGCCGAGCAGGACGGAGGTGGCCCCCGGTGACTCTCGCCGACGGAGTTCTGCCCGCCCCCAGCATCGAGTACAGCCTGCTCTCGCCGATGCTGATCGTGTTCGGTGTCGCGGTCGTCGGTGTCCTCGTCGAGGCGTTCGGGCCCCGGCGCATCCGGTACGCGACCCACGTCGTGCTCGCGCTCGGCGGTCTCGCTGCGGCGTTCGTCGCGGTCGTCGCGCTGTCCGGGAAACGGGCCGTCGCCGTCTCGGGGTCCGTCGCGATCGACGGTCCGACGCTGTTCCTGCAGGGGACGATCCTGCTGGTGTCGATGCTCGCGATCGCGCTGATAGCCGACCGGGGCACGGACCGGAGCGCCGATCGGGTCGGTGCGGCGGCCGGCGGCGGACCGGTCGACGCGTTCACGCCGCGCGCGTCCGCCGTCCCGGGCAGTGTGGCCGAGAAGGAGGCGACCAGGGCCGGGGTCACACAGACCGAGGTGTTCCCGCTGACGATGTTCGCGGTCGGCGGCATGCTGCTGTTCCCCGCGGCCGACGACCTGCTCACGATGTTCGTCGCGCTCGAGGTCCTGTCCCTGCCGCTGTACCTGCTGTGCGGGTTGGCCCGTCGACGGCGACTGCTCTCCCAGGAGGCCGCCCTCAAGTACTTCCTGCTCGGAGCTTTCTCGTCGGCGTTCTTCCTCTTCGGCGTCGCGCTGCTGTACGGCTATGCCGGCACGGTCGAACTGTCCGGTATCGCCGACGCCATCGCTCCGGGGACCGGCGACGAGGCCCTGGCTCAGATCGGCCTCGGATTGCTCTCGGTGGGCCTGCTCTTCAAAGTCGGTGCGGTGCCGTTCCATTCGTGGATCCCGGACGTGTACCAGGGCGCGCCCACGCCGATCACGGCGTTCATGGCGTCGGCCACCAAGATCGCGGCCTTCGGTGCGGCGCTGCGAGTCTTCTACGTGGCCGTGCCCGGGCTGGACTGGGACTGGCGTCCGCTGCTGTGGGCGGTCGCGATCCTGACGATGGTCGTCGGCGCGGTCCTCGCGGTCACCCAGACCGACGTCAAACGGATGCTGGCGTACTCGTCGGTGGCGCACGCCGGATTCATCCTCACCGGGTTGATCGCCGGCAACGAGGCCGGACTCTCGTCGACGATGTTCTATCTGCTCGCGTACGGCTTCAGCACGCTCGGGGCGTTCGCGGTGGTGAGCCTGGTCCGTGACTCGCGCGGGGCCGAGGTCACCGACCTGGCGCGGTGGGCAGGGCTCGGCCGGACCTCGCCGATGCTGTGCTCGGTCTTCGCGCTGTTCCTGCTCGCCTTCGCGGGCATCCCGCTCACCAGCGGATTCGTCAGCAAGTTCGCGGTGTTCCAGGCCGCGGCGTCGGGCGGTGCCGTGCCACTGGTCATCGTCGGCGTGATCAGCAGCGCGATCGCCGCGTTCTTCTACGTGCGGGTGATCGTGCTGATGTTCTTCTCGGACCCTCCGGCGGGCGCGCCGACCACGGTGGTATCCAGTGGTCCGACCATCGCGGCGATCACCGTGGCGGCGGCGGTGACGGTGATCCTGGGCATCGTGCCGCAACCAGTGCTCGATCTCGCGGAGCGGGCGGCGAGCGCCCTCGTCTGATCGGGCGGTTCTGGCACGCAACCTCGGGCGCGGGGTGCGACACCCGACGTTCACCTGGGTTACGCAAAACCCACACGCAGGGAAACGAGCGACGTTATGGTCAGCGCCATCCTTCCACGCGAACCCCGAGGTGGCCCATGAGCTTTCCGGACCGGAACGTCTCCCGTCGTAGTTTCCTCACGGGGTTGTCGGTGGTCGGCGCCGCGGCGGTGTTCCCCGTCGCCGCACAGGCGACGCCGGTCCTGCGCCAGGCCCCCGACTCGGGGGCCGGATTGATTCGGAATCCGGAGTTCGGGAACGGAATCATGGCCGGTGTGCCGCGCACCGACGGTGCGACGCTGTGGACGCGGATCGGTGCGCCGGGTGGGGGCGGCAGCCTCGGTTCCGCCAGCGCCGGCGGCAGTCTCGGCTCCGGCAGCTTCGGTTCCGGCGCGCTCGGCAGCGCCGGCGCCGCGGGCGGCGAACTGGCGGTGATCGTGTCCACCCGGGAGGACCTGTCCGCGCCGGTCCTGGCCGAGCGGGTCCAGGTGCGCGAGGATGCTGACGGCACAGTGCATTTCGATGCGACCGGGCTCGCCCCCGGCGAGACCTACTACTACCAGTTCCGCGGCGACGGGGGAGAGTCCCCGGTCGGCCGATTCCGGACGTTGCGGCCCGCCGACTCCAACGAACCGGTCCGCATCGGTTGGTTCACCTGCCAGGGATTCGAGGAGGGCTACTACGCGGCCCACCGCCACCTCGCCGAGGAGGACCTGGACTTCGTGGTGTGCCTCGGCGACTACGTTTACGAGTTCACCATGCCCGGGGTCCGTGGGTTCGATCTCAATGCGTTCCCACAGGGGCTCGACAGCATGCGGGACAAGTACCGCAGGTACCGCTCGGACGCCGACCTGCGGCTGATGCACAGCCGGCACGCGTTCCTGCCGATCTGGGAGGACCACGAGTTCCGCAACAACTACAGCAAGGACGGGTGGACCTTCCCGGTGATCTCACCGATCGACGGCGCGATCGGGTTCCAGCAGAAGAAGCAGTGGGCGTGGCAGGCGTGGTTCGAGCACATGCCGGTGCCACGGTTCGCGGACGACCCGTTGCGCACCTACCGGTCGCTGCGGGTGGGGCGGACGGTGGAGTTGTTCGCACCGGATACCCGGCAGTACCGAGACCGTCAGGCGTGCGGCGATTCGCTCGATCACATCGTGTGCGCGGACGCCGATGCACCGGGCCGCACGATGCTGGGCGCGCCGCAGAAGCGGTGGCTGCTCGACGGCATGACCGGGTCGGACGCGACCTGGAAGGTGGTCGCGAACGCGAACATGATGATGGGCATGGTGGTGGCGGACAACGGCACCCGGGCCTACATGGACACCTGGGACGGCTACGGCGCCGAGCGGGCCGAGATCCTGTCCACCGCGGCCCAGTCGGTCGAGAACATGGTCCTCGTCACGGGAGACGACCACGACGGGTGGGCGGGGGAGTTGTGGGACACCGGATTCGCCCCGGGCACGTCGAGCGGTGAGCAGGTGAACGCGCCCGGCACCGCGCGGGCGGGCGTCGAGTTCGTGGTCCCGTCCGTCACGTCCACGAACACCGGGGACGGCGGGTACACCGTCGGCGGCAGCAGTGGCGACCCGGTCGGCGCGGCACGGGCCGAGGAGATCAACCGGCGCGACCACAACCCACACATCAAGCACGCCGACATGGTCAGCCACGGCTACGGACTGCTCGACGTCGACGCCGGCGAGGCGCGTTTCAGCTTCCGCACGGTAGACAAGCTGAACCCGAACGCCGATGTGGTGACGTCGAAATCGTTCCGCACCCCCGCCGGGCAGGCGGTGCTCGAGTCGGACTGACGGTCGGCCGGGATCGGGCCGTGACACAACCATCTGGAGGCCCCACCGTGTCGGTGGGGCCTCCAGCGGGTCGTGCGTCAGGAACCGAAGTTGAACCCGCCACCGGCGCCACCGGCGCCGCCACCGGCAGCTCCTGCCTCGGAGCCGGCCGAGCCGCCGTCCGAACCGAATCCGATATTGCCTCCGAACATCGCGGACAGCAGGGCCGAGAAGATCGCGGAAATGGACATATTCGCTCCTGTGGGTCACTCGATCCAGGTCGACACCGGTTGGTGTCAGGAGCCAGTGGACCGTGCACGGGGTCGCCGACGTGGGGGATCGGCGGCAGGTTAGGGGGCGATTAGGGGACTGCTAGGGGAATCGTCCTGCCTCCCCGTTCACCTACGGAATCCCCTACTCGGGGCCCCTGATTCGGGCATTCGACCGTCGCACGTGGAGGTGATCTGGTAGCGGTCGCGCGCCGGTCGGTGGGGCGAGCGTCGACGTCGGTCGGTGCCTGTGTCGATCATCCGCACATGGCCGTTCAACTGGGCTGGCAGTGTGGCGGTTGCGTCGTTCCATTCGACCCGGCCGGCGTGCTCCGGATCCAGCTCGACGTCATCGCCGAGCAGACCCTCGGATTGCCGAGGGAGCCGCGGTGACCGGGTTACCGCAACGGAGCAGCCGGCCGGGTGGTGACGGTGACTAGGCTGCACCCGTGAGCGATTCCGTTGCCGTGCCGATGAGCCCCGACGACATGACCGATTCACAGCGCGAGCGTCGGCGGCACCTGCTCGACACCGTGATCGCCATGCTGGCCGAGACGAGCCCGGACAGGATCCAGATGCGAGAGGTCTCCGAACGGTCGGGGGTGGCTCTCGGCACGCTGTACCGGTACTTCCCGGCGAAGCAACACCTGCTCGCGGCCTCGATGGTCGCGTGGAACGACATTCTCGCCGAGCGTCTGGCCGAGGAGAAGGCCTCGGGGAGTCGCAGTCGCGCACAGGGTTCGGTCCTCGACCGGGTGGTCGACCTCTACAGCCGCCAGATGAAGGCGTTCCAGCGCGGACCGAACTTCGCGCGCCTGGAGGTGGAACTGCAGACCTCGGACGACCCGTACGTTCGCGACACGCTCGACGAGCGATCGGCCGTGAACAGAACGGGGCTGTTCGAGTTGATGGACGGCGTTCCCGCCGAACGGGCCCGGCTGGCGTCGCTGTCGATCGGCAGCACGATGCTCAATTCGCTGGTCCTGTGGACCACCGGCCGCATCGGGTTTCCCGAGGCCCTGCGCAACGTCCAGGACGTGAGTCGGCTGGTCCTCGCCGACTATTCCTGAGCGGCGAGCAGCGTCCCGATCCGGTAATCGGTGAAGTGGCGGACGACGATGTCGAGAATCGGTGACTGGCTTCGTCCCAGTAGTGAGTGCGACCAGAATGGATCGCACCGGTACCGAGGAGAAACACGATGGCCAAGTACTTGCTGCTCAAGCACTACCGTGGCGCCCCGGCTGCGGTCAACGACGTGCCCATGGACCAGTGGACGCCCGAGGAGGTCTCGGCCCACATCCAGTTCATGCAGGACTTCGCGGCTCGGATCGAAGGGACCGGTGAGTTCGTCGACGGTCAGGCGCTCGCCCCCGAGGGAATGTGGGTCCGGTACGACGGCGAGGGTCGCCCGCCGGTCACCGACGGTCCGTTCGCCGAGACCAAGGATCTGATCGCCGGCTGGATGGTGATCGACGTCGACAGCCGCGAGCGGGCCCTCGAACTGGCCGGGGAGCTGTCGGCCGCGCCCGGTGCAGGCGGAAAGCCCATCCACGAGTGGCTCGAGGTGCGCCCGTTCCTGACCGAGCCGCCCACCATCACGGAATGACCGCCGAGGTGAACGAGGTCCTGGTCCGGAGCCTCACACCGAGCGTCCTCGCGATCCTCGTCCGCCGCGGAGCCGACTTCGCGGCAGGCGAGGACGCCGTGCAGGACGCGCTGGTCGAGGCCGTTCGCGTCTGGCCGGCCGACCCGCCGCGGGACCCGAAGGGCTGGTTGGTCACCGTGGCCTGGCGCCGGTACCTCGATGCGACCCGGGCGGACGCGGCGCGCCGTCGGCGTGAGGAGTTGTTCGAGGAGGAGCCCGAGCGCGGGCCCGCGCAGGGGTGGACGACACGCTCCAGTTGTACTTCCTGTGCGCCCACCCGTTGCTGACGCGGTCGTCTGCGGTCGCGCTCACGCTGCGCGCCGTCGGGCATCGAGATCCTGCAGGCGGCCCTGGCCCGCGACCGGCTGGGCGAGTTCCAGGCCCAGGCCGCCATCGCGGCACTCCACGCCGACGCGCCCGCTGCCGAGGAGACCGACTGGGTGCAGATCGTCGAGTGGTACGACGAGCTCGAGCGCCTGACCGGCAGCCCGGTCGTCCGGCTCAACCGCGCGGTGGCCGTGGGCGAGGCCGACGGACCGCGCGCCGGCCTGGCGGCGCTCGCAGCGCTGGACGATTCACTGCCCCGCCACACCGCGGTGGCGGCGTACCTCCACGAACGCGACGGCGACCTGCCGACGGCGGCACGGCTGTACGCCGAGGCGGCGCGGCAGGCACCGCCCCGGTCAGCCCGCGGCCCCGGCGGCGGCGTCGAGGCTGTTCCCGAAGGCGCAGACCGACAGTTCCGCCAGCGCGGGGTCGTTCTCGGCGTGCTGGGGCGCCTCCATCGCGAGCAGCGTGTTGAGCAGCATGCCGTTGGCGATGAAGGTTCGGGCCTGCTCGGGGGTGCACCCGGTGCGGGTACGGATCTGGGTGTAGATCTTCGACATCCAGTCCCGGGCCTGCGCGCCGATCTCCGGTGTCGATCCGGCCGCGAAGCCGTGCATCATCACCAGCAGCAGGTCTCGGTCGGCGAGTAGTTCGGCGTACGCGGCACCCATCTGTGCCCACCGTTCCTCGTCGTCGGGATCCTCGGCGACCTGGTCGAGCGCGGGTTCGAACGCATCCATGATCCGGCCGATCGCGTGGGCGAACACCTCGCGGAAGAGGTTCGCCTTGCTGCCGAACATGCGCACCACGTAGGGCTGCGAGACCCCGGCCTCCCGGGCGACGGCGTCGGTGCTGGTTCCGTGGAAGCCGCCACGCGCGAACGCCGTGGTGGCCGCTGCGAGGACGAGTTCGCGGCGGGCCTCGGCGCTCATCCGCGTCTGTTTTCCCGACTTCTCTGCCGTCGACATACTTGACAGGTTATCACTCGATTACTAACGTCGGGCGGCGTAAGTAATCATCTGATGCTTACAACAAGAGTTTCCGTCCTCCAGGCCTCAGGAGCCGACATGACGACCATCTCCGATCAACTCGATCCGCACTTTGCCGACGCGTCCACCGGATCACCTCCTGGTCGCGCCGTGCCCGTCTGGCTGGCGATCGTCGCGGCGTCGATCCCGATGTTCATGGCCACGCTCGACAACCTCGTGATGACCAGTGCGCTGCCCGTCATCCGCGACGATCTCGATGCCTCGGTGGGGCAGTTGCAGTGGTTCATGAACGCCTACACGCTCGCGTTCGCGACGCTGATGCTGCCGCTCTCGACACTCGGTGACCGGCTCGGGCGCAGGCGCGTGTTCCTCTGGGGCATAGCACTTTTCGCCGTAGCCTCGATCGCGTCCGCGCTGTCGACCACGCCCGGGATGCTGATCGCGGCCCGCGCGTTCCAGGGTGTCGGCGCCGCGGCCATCATGCCGCTGTCGCTCACCCTGCTCGCGGGGGCGGTCCCGCTCGCGAAGCGGGCGCTCGCGATCGGCGTCTGGGGTGGGGTGTCCGGACTCGGAGTCGCGCTCGGTCCGGTCGTCGGCGGAGCCGTCGTCGAGGGGGTGTCGTGGCAGGCGGTGTTCTGGATCAACGTTCCGGTCGCGCTGGTCGCGGTGCCGCTCGCGCTGTACGCGCTCGCCGAATCGCACGGACACCGGCAGCCGCTGGACCCGCTCGGCGTGGTCTTCGCAGGTGGTGCCGTGTTCCTCGCGGTGTGGGGAATCGTGCACGGCAACGACGACGGCTGGACCAGCGCCTCGGTCCTCGGCGCACTGATCGCGGCCGCGGTCCTGCTGGTGCTGTTCCTGATCCGGGAATCGCGTACCGAGTTCCCGGTGATGCCGCTGCGACTGTTCCGGTCGCGCCAGTTCTCGATCGCGAACGTCATCGCGTTGACGTTCACGCTGGGAATGATGGGCGCGGTGTTCCTGCTGTCGCAGTACCTGCAGATCGTCGCCGGATACAGCCCGTTCGCGGCGGGCCTGCGGACGCTGCCCTGGACGGCGGCGCCGATGATCGTCGCACCCATCGCCGGCCTGCTGGCGCCCCGCCTCGGACTGCGGGCGCTGCTCGTGACCGGACTGGTGCTGCAGGGGCTGTCGCTGGTGTGGATGGCGCAACTCATCGAACCCGGTGTGGCCTACTCGAGCCTGGTTCCGGCCTTCGTGATGGCCGGTGTCGGTATGGGACTGACGTTCGCGCCGAACGCGACCGCGGTCCTCGCCGACATGAAGGAGTCCGACCAGGGCGCGGCGAGTTCGATCAACGCCACGCTGCGCGAGATCGGCGTCGCGCTCGGTATCGCGCTCCTCACGGCCGTCTTCCTCGGCGCGGGCGGCAGCCTCACGCCGACCGGATACACCGACGCGCTCGCCCCCGCACTGTACGTCGGGGCGGGGTTCGTGGTGATCGCGGTGATCGCGGCGGCGTTGATGCCCGGAGGCACCCCCGCCGCCGGCGACACCGAAGGCGATCAGCCCGCGGTGACGACCGCGCCCTCACCGAGCGGACGCGTCATCGACCACAGCGTGATCGACTGACACTTCGACATCTTCCACTCACCGTTCTCGATCACATACTCGTCGACGTACTCGATGGAGCGAACGGTCTCGGTGTTGTCGATGAGATTGACCTGGCGGAAGGCGAGCGTCCACTTGCCCGACGCCAGGTCTTCGCCGTGCAGCGTGATGTCCGGATGGAACGCGTGGTGCATGTCGAGGATGACGTTCTTGCCGTCCACCTTCTGCAGTGCGATGGTGCGGAACACCTCGGCGATCGGGTCGGCGTCGTCGAACTTGCCGAGCGGTCCGTAGTCGATCACGGCACCGCGATCGATGAAGCACGCGCGGAAGGTGTCGGCGTCCTTCGCGTCGCACGCCCGGAGGTACCGGTGCTTGAGCGCCTTGATCGCCTCGATCCGCTCCAGGTCGTCGAGGCGTTGTTCGATGGTGCGTTCCGTCACGGGGGTTCCTCTCGATCGCGAACTGATGTCGAAGAACCTAGGTCCTGCAACGCGATTCGCGGACGACTTTCCCGCTCAGTGGGTGAGTGGGCGCTGCCTCGGCAGGGTCAGGGCTGTCCCGGGAAGGCGGTGGTGGGGGGAACGACCCCGAGGATCGCGCGCCAGTTCGCTGCTCGCACAGCGGCTTCGGTGAGGGCGGTGACGCCCACCTCGCGGGTGTGCTCGGACTGGCTGCGTTCGATCACCGACCGCCATGCCACCGCGGTATCGGCTTCGACCTGCGCGGCCAGCTGGGCGGCGGAGGTCGGATCGCTCACCGGGAACGGCACGGAGTACGCGGGCTGCGGTTGGGGGGCCTCGACGTCGGCTGCCGTCAGCGCGTCGATCGTCGCGTCGCGGCGCGCCCGGTGCGCCGCGGTGTTCGCCGAGACCAGGTCGGAGCGGGTGGGATTGGAGAAGGCCGCGACCAGCCCGTAGGCGAAGACGGCGGCGTACTCGGCCTGCAGCGCATCGATGAGCGCCTGCTGTTCGGGTCCGGGGCTCTGCTTGCTCACGGCAGCAACACCGCCTGCTGCGCGGCGCAGGCCGCGCTGATCGAACCCAGTAGCCCGGCGCGGTAGCCGGACTGGGTGCGTGCCAGCCGGGCAGCCTCGCGTTGCGCGTCCGCGATTTCGGCGCGCAGCTGCTCGAGTGTCGGTGGTGCCGGCACCTGCGGGGAGGGTGTCGTCGTGTCGGACGACGCGGAACCGGCGGCGCGTGCGATCTCCGCGTCCAGCGCGTCGGCATGCGCGGTCCGCTCGGCAGCCACCACGCCGAGCGCCCCGGCCCGATCGGGGTACGTCGCAATCGCCGTCGTCGCGTTCGCGGCATCCCGGCGCGCGAGTTCGGCCTGGGCGGTGAGGGCATCGATTTCGGCCGGGGTGTCGGCCTGCCCCGAATCCGAGCAACCCGTCGTCAATGTGAGCGCTGTCGTCCCGAGCGCGGCGCTGCCCACGACGCGCAGCGCGGCGCGTCGGGAGAGCGGGTGAGTGAGAAAGGGCGTTCGCACTCGATCATGGTGCCAGGAATCGGTCGGATAGTCGGCACCGCGCAGGTCGCGGCGAAGTGCCGGGCCGTCACATCGGACCGGATGGTCGGCCGGTCGCGTCGGACCGCATGGTCACGAACGCCCCGGAAGCGCGATACCCTGAATGCTCCACAGTCCACCTCGTGGTGCGTACCGTCCTGCGACGACGAAGTCGATCGGCGCAGGGTGAGACCACCACACGTCAGTGATGACCACAACTGAAGCGAGGAGCGTCCCAGATGCCGGTGCCGTCGAGGGAGAGGGTTATCGAGCTTCTCGCCGAACCTGTCGAGCGTGAGGGCTACGACCTCGAGGATGTGACGATCACACTCGCGGGCCGGCACAGCTCGGTCCGCGTCATGGTCGACAGTGACGCCGGGCTCGAACTCGACGCGGTCGCCCGGCTCAGCCACGTCATCTCCGACGTGTTCGACGCCGCCTCGGATTTCGGTGAGTCCCCGTACACGCTCGAGGTGACGTCGCCGGGTATCGACCGGCCGCTCACCGAGGAGCGCCACTGGCGGCGCGCCCAGGGGCGCAAGGCGTTGATCGAACTCGAATCCGAGTCCGTGACCGGCCGGATCGGCCAGCTCGCCGACGGTGGTGTCGATGTCGTCGTCAAGGCCAAGGGTGGCCCGACGGTGCGTCGTGTGGAACTGGAAGATGTCAGGAAAGCTGTTGTGCAGGTGGAATTCTCGCGACCCGATGCGAGGGAGATCGAGCTTGCGGGTGGAATCCCGGAGGGTCGTGTCGCACCTGCGGACGCGGATGCGTCGAACGAAGAAGTAGAAGGGTCGGACAAGTGAATATCGATATCGCCGCGCTGCGGGCAATCGAGACGGACAAGGGAATCTCCGCGGGCACGATCATCGCGGCGATCGAGACGGCTCTGATCACCGCGTACCGACACACCGAGGGACACCAGCCCCACGCGCGTATCGACGTCGATACCAAGACCGGCATCGTGCGAGTCATGGCGCACGAGGTCGATGCGGACGGCAATCGTGTCGGCGAGGAGTGGGACGACACCCCGGAGGGCTTCGGGCGTATCGCCGCGACCACGGCTCGTCAGGTCATCCTCCAGCGCCTGCGTGACGCCGAGCACGAGCGCAGCTTCGGCGAGTACGCCACCCACGAAGGTGAGATCGTCGGCGGCGTGATCCAGCGCGACACCCGCGCTAACGCGCGCGGCATGGTCGTCGTGCGGATCGGTAGCGAGGCCAACGGGGCCGAGGGTCTGATCCCGCCGGCCGAGCAGGTGCCGGGGGAGACCTACGAGCACGGCGACCGGATCAAGTGCTACGTCGTCGGGGTCTCCCGGGGTCAGCGTGGGCCGCAGATCACGCTGTCGCGGACCCACCCGAATCTGGTCCGCAAGTTGTTCGCCCTCGAGGTTCCCGAGATCGCCGACGGCTCGGTCGAGATCATCGCGGTCGCGCGCGAAGCCGGCCACCGGTCCAAGATCGCGGTTCACTCCCGCGTGCAGGGGCTGAACGCGAAGGGCGCGTGCATCGGCCCGATGGGTCAGCGCGTGCGAAACGTCATGAGCGAACTCGCCGGTGAGAAGATCGACATCATCGACTACGACGAGGATCCGGCGAAGTTCGTCGGCAACGCGCTGTCGCCGTCGAAAGTGGTGTCCGTCACTGTGGTGGATCCCGATGCGCGGGCTGCGCGGGTCGTCGTCCCCGATTTCCAGCTGTCGCTGGCCATCGGCAAGGAGGGGCAAAATGCGCGTCTCGCTGCACGGTTGACCGGGTGGCGTATCGACATCCGCAGTGACGCCGCCCCGGGCCCCGAGTCACAGGTCGGTCGCGAAACGACGGGTGCTTAGAAACAGAATGCGGAGTTCACGCCAATACAGCGGTAGAGTGGTCGATGGTTCAGCGTGAACTGTCGGTGTCTACGCGTGTCCAAGCCGGTGAACCGGTGCGGACGTGCGTTGGATGCAGGCAGAAAGGGCTGGCCGCCGACCTGCTCAGGGTCGTGGCGCGGGAGGCCGAGTCCGGTGGATTCGTCCTCACCCCCGATCCGAAGCGAAGGCTCCCAGGGCGCGGTGCGTGGTTGCACCTCGACCCGAAGTGCCTGGCTGAGGCGGGTCGGCGCCGAGCATTCGGCAGAGCACTACGGGTGTCCGGAAGTCTGGATTCCTCGGAACTCGACCGGCTGACCGAGCCGGGCGGGATGTTCGAGACATCGAAGGCGGGTCATTCGAACCTGTGAAAACAGGCACAGTGATCACGCAGGACGTAGTACCACTCGGGACCTCTCGGGTTGCACAACACTCGGGAATGTCGAGCAGTACCTCAGAGAACAGGCACAAGCACTCATGAGCACACCGTGAAGCACCAGCGATGAACGTCCATCGGAGATAACCGAGGTCGTGCGGGCAAGTCGCTCGCTCGACCTCTCAGTAGAGGAGAGCAGTGGCAGGCAAGGCCCGCGTGCACGAGTTGGCGAAAGAACTCGGTGTCACAAGTAAGGAACTACTCGCACGGCTCAAGGAGCAGGGCGAGTTCGTGAAGTCGGCGTCCTCCACGGTGGAGGCGCCCGTCGCGCGTCGTCTGCGGGAGTCGTTCCCGTCCGCGAAGTCGCAGACCGAAGGCAAGACGGAAGGCTCGGACAGTGCTCCGCGTCCGTCCGCCAAGCCCGGTGCGGTCGCGCCCAAGCCCGGTGCCCCGCGCCCCGGCCCCAAGCCCGCTCCGGCCGCTCCCGCGGCCCCGGCGGCAGAAACCCCGGCGGCTCCGGCCGCTCCCAGCGCTCCGGCCGCCAAGGTGCCCGGTCCGCGCCCCGGCCCGGCACCCACGCCGGCGCCGAAGCCTGCCCCGCAGGCACCCGCTGCTCCGGCCGCGCCCGCTGCTCCGGCAGCTCCGGCGGCCTCGGCCGCTCCGGCTCCAGCAGCCCCGACCGCTCCGGGCCCCAAGCCCGGTGGTCCGCGCCCCGGCCCCAAGCCGCCGCGCGTCGGTAACAACCCGTACTCCTCGGCTCCCGCCGACCGTCCGGCTCCGCGCCCGGCACCCGGTGCCCCGCGTCCGGGTGCTCCGCGTCCGGGTCCGCAGGGCGGTGCCCCGCGTCCGGGTGCTCCCGGCGCTCCGCGCCCGGCCGCAGGTCCCGGTGGCCCGCGTCCGGCTCCCGGCCAGGGCGGCCCCCGTCCCAGCCCCGGATCCATGCCTCCCCGTCCGAGCCCCGGTGCGATGCCGGCCCGCTCGTCGCGTCCCGCACCCGGTGCGGGTCGTCCCGGCGGCGGCCGTCCCGGCGCTCCCGGCGGTCGTCCGGGTGGTGGTGGCGGTGGCTACCGCGGTGGCGGCGCTCCCGGTGCCGGTGCTCCCGGTGCCGGTGCAGGTGCCGGCGCTCCCGGTGGATTCCGCGGTCGCCCCGGTGGCGGCGGCGGACGTCCGGGTGGTCGCGGCGGTGCCGCGGGCGCCTTCGGTCGCCCCGGTGGCGCTCCGCGTCGCGGTCGTAAGTCGAAGCGGCAGAAGCGTCAGGAATACGATTCCATGCAGGCGCCCGCCGTCGGCGGCGTGCGGTTGCCCCGTGGCAACGGTGAGACCATCCGTCTCGCTCGCGGCGCATCCCTCTCCGACTTCGCGGAGAAGATCGACGCGAACCCGTCGGCACTGGTCCAGGCGCTGTTCAACCTCGGCGAGATGGTCACGGCCACTCAGTCGGTGAACGACGAGACCCTCGAGCTGCTCGGCGGCGAGATGAACTACGTCGTCCAGGTCGTGAGCCCGGAGGACGAGGACCGCGAGCTGCTCGAGTCGTTCGACCTCACCTACGGCGAGGATGCCGGTAACGAGGACGACCTCGAGTCGCGTCCGCCGGTGGTCACCGTCATGGGTCACGTCGACCACGGCAAGACCCGCCTGCTCGACACGATCCGCAAGGCCAACGTCCGCGAGGGCGAGGCCGGTGGCATCACCCAGCACATCGGCGCCTACCAGGTGCTGACCGAACTGGACGGCAACGAGCGTCTGGTGACCTTCATCGACACCCCGGGTCACGAGGCCTTCACGGCCATGCGTGCGCGTGGTGCCAAGGCCACCGACCTTGCGATTCTCGTGGTCGCAGCCGACGACGGCGTCATGCCGCAGACGGTGGAAGCGATCAACCACGCCCAGGCGGCCGACGTGCCGATCGTGGTCGCGGTGAACAAGATCGACAAGGAGGGGGCGAACCCGGACAAGATCCGCCAGCAGCTCACCGAGTACGGCCTCGTCACCGAGGAGTACGGCGGCGACACCATGTTCGTCGACATCTCGGCCAAGCAGGGCACCAACATCGATGCCCTCCTGGAAGCGGTGCTGCTGACCGCGGATGCCTCCCTGGATCTGCGCGCCAACCCGGACATGGATGCCCAGGGTGTCGCGATCGAGGCGCACCTCGACCGTGGCCGTGGTCCCGTGGCGACCGTGCTCATCCAGCGCGGCACCCTGCGGGTCGGCGACTCGATCGTCGCGGGCGACGCCTACGGCCGCGTCCGTCGCATGATCGACGAGCACGGAGACGACGTCGAGGAGGCACTGCCTTCGCGTCCCGTCCAGGTCGTCGGCTTCACGTCGGTCCCCGGCGCAGGCGACAACCTGCTCGTGGTCGACGAGGACCGGATCGCCCGCCAGATCGCGGACCGGCGTAATGCACGCAAGCGCAATGCGCTCGCTGCCCGCAGCCGCAAGCGCATCAGCCTGGAAGATCTGGATGCCGCGCTCAAGGAGCACAACGAGCTCAACCTCATCCTCAAGGGCGACAACTCCGGCACCGTCGAGGCGCTGGAAGAGGCCCTCATGGGGATCGAGATCGACGACGAGGTGCAGCTGCGCGTGATCGACCGCGGTGTCGGTGGCATCACCGAGACCAACGTCAACCTGGCGTCCGCGTCCAACGCGATCATCATCGGCTTCAACGTCCGTGCCGAAGGCAAGGCGACGGAGCTGGCGAACCGCGAGGGCGTCGACATCCGGTACTACTCGGTGATCTACCAGGCCATCGACGAGGTTGAGAAGGCCCTCAAGGGCATGCTCAAGCCGGTCTACGAGGAGGTGTCGCTGGGCAAGGCCGAGATCCGTGCCATGTTCCGCTCCTCGAAGATCGGCAACATCGCCGGCTGCCTCGTCACCTCGGGCATCGTGCGCCGCAACGCGAAGGCACGCCTGATCCGTGACAACGCGGTGATCGCCGAGACGATGACGATCTCGTCGCTCAAGCGGGAGAAGGACGACGCGACCGAGGTCCGCGAGGGCTACGAGTGCGGTCTGACCGTCACGTACTCCGACATCAAGGTCGGCGACGTGATCGAGGCCTACGAGCTTCGCGAGAAGCCGCGGGACTAGTCGCACCGCACGTGTCCCTCCCCGGTGGCCTGGTGTCACCGGGGAGGGACACTCCGGCTGTGCCGGTAGTCGACATCTCACACCGGAGGGAGGACTGGTGTATCTCGGTGCGCTCGAGATGGACATCCTGTTCGGCGATGTGCGGTCATTGAAGGAGAAGCGGTCGCTGGTCCGACCGGTTCTGACCGAATTGCGCCGATATGGGGTGTCAGCTGCCGAGACCGGCGAGCAGGACCGCTACAGGCGGGCCCTGCTCGGTGTCGCGGTGGCCAGTTCGGGGGTCGATCATGTCCACGAGGTGCTGGATCAGTGCGAGCGGCACGTCGCTGGACGACCGGAACTGCAGTTGCTGGCAGTTCGACGAAGAATTTTCGGCCCCGAGGATTAACGGGCTGACGGCGGAGATATCCCAGAGAGGAGACTGATTGCCATGGCAGATCCTGCACGCGCACGCAGGCTCGCTAAGCGAATCAGCACGATCGTCGCGACGGCGATCGACCACGAGATCAAGGACCCGCGTCTGGCCTTCGTGACCATCACCGACGCGAAGGTCACGGCCGATCTGCACGACGCCACCGTGTACTACACGGTGATGGGGGCGGACCTCGAGTCCGAACCCGACGTCGCGGGTGCCGCCGCCGGTCTCGAGAAGGCCAAGGGTGTGCTCCGCTCCAAGGTGGGCGCCGGGACCGGGGTGCGGTTCACGCCGACCCTGACGTTCGTCGCGGACACCGTGCCGGACACCGCTCGGCACATGGAAGAGCTGCTCGCTCGTGCGCGCGCCGCGGACGATGCCGTGGCACGTGCCCGGGAGAACGCGCAGCCGGCGGGCGACGCCGACCCCTACAAGGAGTCGCGCGCGGCCGACGGCGACGAGTCTGCCGGCGGGGACGTGTCCTCGTCCGAGGACAACTGACCCGCGGCGCCCATGACCCACTGCTCGGAAACCTCGCCCCCGGCCCTCGGCCCGCAGAACCTGCATGCGCAGGATGCGGTCGAGGTGCTGGCGGGTGCGACGTCGGTGACGATCCTCTGCCACCTCCAACCCGATGCCGACACGATCGGTAGCGGTCTTGCTCTCGGAATGGTCTTCGAGCGCAAGGGAATTCCGGTCCAGGTGTCGTTCGCGGCGCCCGCTGACCTGCCGGTGTCGATGTCGGGTCTGCCCGGCACGCACCTGCTGGTTCCGGCGGACGACGTCGACGAGGACGTCGATCTACTCGTCACCGTCGACTGCGGCAGCACGGGACGGCTCGGCAAGCTGGCGTCCCGTCTGGGCGGGGCGCGGCGGTCGCTGGTGATCGACCATCACCGGTCCAACACCCGTTTCGGGATGTTCAACCTGGTCGACGAGTCCGCCGAGGCGACCACGGCCGTGCTGGCGGAAATATTCGACCTGTGGGGTGTGGAGATCGACGCCGACCTCGCGCACTGCCTGTACGCCGGACTCGTGACCGACAGCGGATGCTTCCGCTGGGTGCAGCCGGGCACACACACCCTCGCCGAGCGACTGCTCGGCACCGGCATCGACGGCGCCGCCATTGCGCGCCGACTGCTCGACACCCACCCGTTCGGCTGGCTGCCGATGCTCGGCTCCGTGCTGTCGTCGGCGGCCCTGGTGCCGGACGCCGCGGACGGCCGCGGACTGGTGCACGCGGTGATCCGCTGCGCCGACTCCGCCGGACTCGGGTCCGAGGAAGTCGAGAGCGTCATCGACATCGTGCGCACCACCTCCGAGGCGGAGGTCGCGGCGGTGTTCAAGGAGTCCGCGCCGGACGTGTGGTCGGTGTCGCTGCGCTCGAAGGAGTCGGTGGACGTCTCTGCGGTCGCGGAACGGCTCGGGGGCGGCGGGCACCGGTTCGCGGCCGGCTACACCGCGACGGGCACCAGCGAATCGGTCGTCGCCGCGTTGCAGGAAACCCTCGGCTGACTTGACCGGCACGACAGACCGCACCACCGAGATCGCCGAGGGCGACGTCGGGGCCCGCCGGATCCTCGGGCTCGCGCTGCCCGCGCTCGGCGTTCTCGCCGCGGAGCCGCTCTACCTCCTGCTCGACATCGCCGTCGTCGGGCATCTCGGTGCCCTCGCGCTCGCGGGCCTCGCCGTCGGCGGGCTCGTCCTCGCCCAGGTCAGCACCCAGCTCACGTTCCTCTCGTACGGGACCACCGCGCGGGCGTCGCGCATGCACGGCGCCGGCCGGGAACGGGACGCGGTCGGGGAGGGTGTGCAGGCCACGTGGCTGGCCCTCGGCATCGGCGCGGCGCTCGTCGCCGTCGTCCAACTGCTGGCCGGGCCCATCACGTCGCTGATCGCGGGGTCCGGCGACATTGCCTCCGAGGCGGAGCAATGGCTGCGTGTCGCGGTGTTCGGGGCGCCCCTGATTCTGGTCGCGATGGCCGGCAACGGCTGGATGCGCGGTGTGCAGAACACCATGCGGCCCTTGCGGTTCGTACTGGTGGGGCAGGCGATCTCGGCGGTGCTGTGTGTGCTGCTGGTGCACGGCGTGGCCGGGGCGCCCCGGCTCGAGTTGGTCGGGTCGGCGATCGCGAACGTCGCGGGTCAAGCGACGTCGGCGGTGCTGTTCGGGGTGGCGTTGCTGCGCTCTGGTGTGCCGCTGCGGCCGCGCGCCGGGATCATGCGGGCGCAGATGGTCCTCGGCCGCGATCTGATCCTGCGGAGCCTGGCCTTCCAGGCGTGCTTCCTGTCGGCGGCGGCTGTCGCGTCGCGGTTCGGTGCCGCGTCTGTCGCCGCCCACCAGGTGGTGCTGCAGCTGTGGAACCTGGTGTCGCTGACGCTCGATTCGCTCGCGATCGCCGCGCAGACCCTGGTGGGGGCCGCACTGGGCCGCAGCGACGTGCGCGGAGCGAAGCGGCTCGCGTGGCGTCTGACGCGTTGGTCGGCGGTGTTCGCGATGGTGCTGGCCCTGGTGTTCGCGGCCGGGCACACGGTGATCCCGGCGCTGTTCACCGAGGATCCCGCCGTGCTCGACCAGGCGGCGGTGGCGTGGTGGTTCTTCGTCGGCATCACGCCGGTCGCGGGCGTGGTGTTCGCGCTCGACGGCGTGTTGCTGGGTGCGGGCGATGCCGCGTTCCTGCGGACCGCGACGCTGGCCTGCGCACTTGTCGGATTCCTCCCGCTCATCTGGGCGTCGCTGGCCTGGGACTGGGGACTGGCCGGAATCTGGACGGGGCTTACTGTGTTCCTCATGCTGCGGATGTTCGCTGTGTTGTGGCGCACAGCGTCGGGCCGCTGGGCCGTCGGGGGTTCCGATCTCCAGTTCCGGGAGACGAAAGGGTAGTGGTGTGGCAGGGAAGTTGATGGCGGTGAGCGACACACACGTCGGACACCGGGGGAATCGTCCGATCACCGAGGAGATCTTCCCGGACTCGCCCGACGACTGGCTGATCGTCGCGGGCGACGTCTCGGAGAAGACCGACGACATCCGCTGGGCACTGACGTTGCTGAAGAGTCGTTTCGCGAAGGTGATCTGGGTGCCCGGCAACCACGAGTTGTGGACCACCGCCAAGGATCCGGTGCAGATGCACGGGAAAGCCCGCTACGACTACCTCGTCGACATGTGCCGCGAGATCGGCGTGCTGACGCCGGAGGATCCGTACCCGGTGTGGGAGGGCGAGGGCGGTCCCGCCACGATCGTGCCGATGTTCCTGCTTTACGACTACTCGTTCCTGCCGGCCGGGGCGATCGACAAGGCCGACGGCCTGCGCATCGCGCGGGACAAGAACGTCGTGGCCACCGACGAGTTCTTGCTGTCGTCGGAGCCCTACGCGACCCGGGACGCCTGGTGTCGGGCCCGGATCGAGGAGACCCGGCGGCGACTCGACGCCCTGGACCCGTCGGTCCCGACCGTCCTGATCAACCACTTCCCGCTGGTCCGTGAGCCCACCGCCGTCCTGTACTACCCGGAGTTCGCGCTGTGGTGCGGCACCGAGGCGACCAAGGACTGGCATACCCGCTACAACGCCGTGTGCTGTGTGTACGGCCACCTCCACATTCCCCGCACGACGTACTACGACGGGGTGCGGTTCGAGGAGGTGTCCGTCGGTTACCCGCGCGAGTGGCAGCGCCGCGGCCTGCCCGACAAGCTGCTGCGCCAGATCCTGCCGGTGCCGGACTACGCGCCCGGCACCCTGAACAAGTTCGGCGGACACTTTCGGATCACCGCGGAGCAGGAAGCGGAGTACGAGCGGATGAGAGCGCAGCGTTGAGAGGAACTGGGTTGATCGAGCGCATTCTGCCCACCGGTGTCGCCTCGGCGGAGCTGTTCGAGGACCCGCCCGGCCTGCAGCCGCATCCGCAGGAGGAGTCGCTGATCGCGAAGGCGGTCGAGAAGCGCCGCCGCGAGTTCATCGGCGCCCGCCACTGCGCCCGGCTCGCTATGGCGGACCTGGGGATGGAACCGGCCCCGATTCTGCGGGGCGACAACGGTTCTCCCGTGTGGCCGCGGGGCGTCGTGGGGAGCCTGACGCACTGCGACGGCTACCGCGCCGCGGTCCTCGGCTACGCGATGCAGGTCCGCAGCGTCGGCATCGACGCCGAGCCGAACGGGCCACTGCCCGACGGCGTTCTTGACGCCGTGAGCCTGCCCGAGGAACGCGAGTGGCTCACCGGCGTCGACCCGGCCGTCGTGCACTGGGATCGGCTGCTGTTCTGCGCCAAGGAGGCCACCTACAAGGCGTGGTTCCCACTGACGCGGCGCTGGCTCGGTTTCGAGGACGCACACATCACGTTCACCGGCGGGACCGAAAGCGCCGGCGGTGGGGCGATGGGTTCCTTCCATTCGAGGCTTCTGGTGCCGGGCGGAACGACCGACGGATCAGCGCCGCTGGTCAGCTTCGACGGCCGCTGGCTGGTGTCGGACGGGCTGATCGTCACGGCCATCTCGGTGAGCTGAGTAGGAGCCGAGTCGGTGATCCGACCGGCGGCTGGCAGAATCGGACCACGTGTCCAAGTCTCAAAAACCGTCCTCCGGCCTCGTCGGCGCCGGCCTGCTGATCGTCGACAAGGATGCGGGGATGACCAGCCACGACGTGGTCGCCCGGTGCCGGAAGCTGCTCAACACCCGCAAGGTGGGCCACGCCGGAACCCTCGACCCGATGGCGACCGGTGTGCTGATCCTCGGTGTGGAACGAGCGACCAAGCTGCTAGGACTGCTGGCATTGACCACCAAGTCGTACAGCGCGACGATCCGGCTGGGCCAGGCCACCACGACCGACGACGCGGAGGGGGAGGTCCTCTCGACCTCGGACGCGTCGGCCGTCACCGACGAGCAGATCGCGGCCGAGGTTGCCAAGCTCACCGGCGACATCCAGCAGGTGCCGGCGAGTGTGAGCGCCATCAAGGTCGACGGTCAGCGCGCTCACGCCCGGATCCGTGCGGGGGAGGAGGTCACGCTCGCGGCCCGTCCCGTGACGGTCTCCCGCTTCGAGGTGCTGGCGCGGCGCGACGTGCCGTCCGAGGACGGGGGATTCGTCGACCTCGACGTGGACGTCGACTGCTCGTCCGGCACTTACATCCGCGCACTCGCCCGGGATCTGGGTGCGACGCTCGGAGTCGGTGGCCATCTGACGGCGCTGCGACGCACCAGCGTCGGGCCGTTCACACTCGAGCATGCCCGCACCCTGGACCAGCTCGCGGACGATCCGGGCGTCAGCCTCGACATCGACCAGGCCGCACAGACGGCGTTCCCGCACCGGCAGATCACCGCCGAGGAGGCCGAATCGATCAGCCAGGGCCGGTGGCTCGAGCCGATCGGGTTGAAGGGCGTGTACGCGGCGATCGACCCGAACGGGCACACCATCGCCCTGCTGCAGGAGCGCGGCAAGCGGGCCAGTTCGGTGATGGTGGTGCGGCCGGCGACCCTCCAGTAGCGCAGGTGTTCAGCTGCCCGGAATGAACCCCGGGTAGACGAAATGCACCGGCCCGCCACCGGGCTCGTTCGACCCCATCGATCCGGGGTAGTCCATCGGCAGGTGGACCAGCTTGTGCGGATTTCCCTCGCGGTCGGCCTGCCAGCACTCGGACAGGACGCCGTGGAAGCCGGTGCACACGATGCGGGTGCTGGTGCCGAAGGGTGACGTCAGCCGGTTGCGGCTGACGAACGGATTCCAGTAGTCCGGGTCGGTGGGCGTCAGGAAGCCGTAGTACTCGGCGGGACCGGTGGCGCTGGGGTAGGGCGGGACCGGCGGCCATTCGTCCGCGGAGGCGATTCCGGCACCGGCGACGGCGACGGCACCGATGGCGGACACGGTCGCGGCCGATCGTGCGATCCGACGGACGACTGAGTTCATCACGGACCTCGTTCCGGTCGTGTGCCGCCCGACGTGGTGCGGTGAGCCGAGCCTAGACCAGCCAGATGGCCTGTGCGGCAGGGTTGCCGAGGTCGACGGTGTCCGGCCGCGCGTCGAGCCGGATCGACACGGTGCCGGCGAAGTCGCGACGTTCGACGACGGCGATCTCGGTGTCGAGTGCGATCCCGACCGAGTCGAAGTAGCGCAGCATCGCCGGATCGGCGTCGGAGATGCGGGCGACGCGCCCGGAATCGCCGTCCTGGAAGTCGCTGAGCTGGCGGGCCGGCGGCGTGGGCACCGAGCCGTCGGCGGCCGGAATGGGATCGCCGTGCGGATCGCGCTCGGGGAATCCGAGCTTGGCGTCCATCCGGTCGATCATGCGGTCCGAGACGGCGTGCTCGAGAACCTCCGCCTCGTCGTGCACCTCGTCCCAGCCGTACCCGAGTTCGTTGACGAGGAACGTCTCGATGAGCCGGTGCCGGCGCACCATCGACACGGCCGCGGACCGGCCGGCGTCGGTCAGCGCGATCGAACCGTACCGGGCATGGTCGACCAGACCCTGGTCGGACAGCTTGCGGATGGCCTCCGAGACGGTGGATGCCGAGACGCCGATCCGCTCGGCCAGCAGCTTGGTCGACACCCGCTCGCGCGACCATTCCTGGACCGTCCAGATCACCTTGAGGTAGTCCTGCGCCACCGACGACAAGGTCTCCGGGCGGGTCACCTCGCTCGGAGGGGTTACGTCTGACTTCTGCGTGGCCACGGTTACGAGCTTAGGCAACAGTCACCCGGGACACACATCAACATCCCGTCGGACACACCGCTGCCGTGCGCACAACGGACACCGGAGTCGCCGACCGGTTCGTTGATCGCGCAACATGATCAGCGGATTCGCACCGCAGAGTCGGTCCGAACGTGACCGGCGTCCGCAGTGGCCGTAGGCTGCCACCTGTGCAGAGATGGCGAGGTCTGGACGATGTGCCGGCGGACTGGGGGCGTTGTGTCCTGACGATCGGCGTTTTCGACGGCGTGCACCGTGGGCACGCGCAACTGATTTCCCGCGCGGTCGGCGCGGCTCGTGAGCGTGGAATTCCCAGTGTCCTCATGACATTCGATCCGCATCCGGCGGAGGTCGTGCGCCCGGGTAGTCACCCGGCGCAGCTGACGACGCTGCCGCGGCGGGCCGAGTTGGCCGAGGAGTTGGGAATCGACGTCTTCTGCGTCATGCCCTTCACGACGGAGTTCATGAAGCTCTCTCCCGAGCGGTACGTCCACGAGATCCTGGTCGAGCGTCTGCATGTCGCAGAGGTCGTCGTCGGCGAGAACTTCACGTTCGGTCGCAAGGCGGCCGGCAATGTCGACCTGCTCCGTGAGACGGGCGCGCGGTTCGGATTCGCCGTCGACGGTGTGAACCTGCTCGCCGAGCACGCCGTCACCTTCTCCTCGACCTACATCCGCTCGTGCGTCGACGCGGGAGACGTCGCGGCGGCCACGGAGGCGCTCGGACGCCCGCACCGCGTCGAAGGCGTCGTCGTGCACGGCGACGGTCGTGGGCGTGGGCTCGGCTTCCCGACCGCGAACATCGCACCGCCGATGTACTCGGCGATTCCCGCGGACGGCGTGTACGCGGCGTGGTTCACCGTCCTGGGCGCCGGCCCGGTCGAGGGCACGGTGGAGCCGGGACAGCGCTACCAGGCGGCTGTCTCGGTGGGTACCAACCCGACCTTCTCCGGCCGTACCCGCACCGTCGAGGCATTCGTGCTCGACCGGGAGGCCGACCTGTACGGCCAGCACGTCGCGGTCGACTTCGTCGAGCGCGTTCGAGGCATGGAGAAGTTCGACTCGGTGGACGCGCTGATCGAGGAGATGGGCCGCGACGCCGAGAAGGCCCGCAAGATCCTCACCGAGGCTGCCGAGCACTGACCGAGGCGCCGTACCTGGTAGGATTTCCCGCTGGTGTGTGCTGCGGTTCGCGGCGGCCGCACCCGTCGGGGGTCCGGTGCGAGCCGGAATCGCCGATTTCCATTCACGCGGACGTCAGTTACAGGAGTGCACCAAGTGGCATTGACCACCGAGCAGAAGAAGCAGATCCTCGGCGAGTACGGACTGCACGAGACCGACACCGGTTCGCCGGAGGCGCAGGTGGCCATGCTCACCAAGCGCATCGTCGATCTCACCGAGCACCTGAAGATGCACAAGCACGACCACCACTCCCGCCGCGGCCTGCTGCTGCTGGTCGGACGCCGTCGTCGTCTGCTCAAGTACGTCCAGAAGGTCGACATCGCCCGCTACCGTTCGCTCATCGAGCGTCTCGGCCTGCGCCGATAAGACGGTCACACGGCGAGTTGGCTCGCCGACCTCACCGATAGCCAGCGAGGCTTGCATAGTCGATGCTTAGACTGAGCCTCGTTGGCTATCGGTGTTTGCACCACCCCCGCCGCCCGCGCCTGCAGCCGTGGCGTCGGTCTTCGGTAGTGGCCCTCCGGATGCAATCCGGCAGGCTTCGATCGATGGCCGCCTCCGCACTGTGAGGGGTGCGCAGCCGCGACCAGGAGGGTCGCGGCGCCCATGCGGATACGGCAAAAGACGAGAGGGAAGAGAAGAAAAGAAATGACAGAGAATTCCGCGAATTCCGCAAATTCCGCAATCGAGGTCGAAGAGGGCGTGTTCGAGTCCTCCGCCGTCATCGACAACGGGAGCTACGGCACCCGCACCATTCGTTTCGAGACCGGTCGCCTTGCTCAGCAGGCCGCCGGCGCCGTCGTCGCCTACCTCGACGACGAGACCATGCTGCTGTCGGCCACCTCGGCCAGCAAGCAGCCCAAGGAGCACTTCGACTTCTTCCCCCTGACGGTGGACGTCGAGGAGCGCATGTACGCCGCGGGCCGCATCCCCGGCTCGTTCTTCCGTCGTGAGGGCCGTCCCTCCACCGACGCGATCCTGACCTGCCGTCTGATCGACCGGCCGCTGCGCCCGTCGTTCGTCGACGGCCTGCGCAACGAGATCCAGGTCGTCGTGACGGTCCTGAGCCTCGATCCCAAGGATCTGTACGACGTCGTCGCGATCAACGCCGCTTCCGCGTCCACTCAGATCGCCGGTCTGCCGTTCTCCGGTCCCGTCGGTGGCGTGCGTGTCGCGCTCATCACGTCCGAGGACAACAAGAAGGGCCAGTGGGTCGCGTTCCCGACGGTCGAGCAGCTCGAGACCGCCGTGTTCGACATGGTCGTCGCGGGCCGCGTCGTCTCCGGCTCCGGTGACGACGCCGACGTCGCGATCATGATGGTCGAGGCCGAGGCCACCGAGAACGTCATCGAGCTCATCGACGGCGGCGCGCAGGCGCCCACCGAGGCGATCGTGGCCGAGGGCCTCGAGGCCGCCAAGCCGTTCATCGCTCGCCTGTGCCAGGCCCAGCAGCAGCTGGCCGAGAAGGCTGCCAAGCCGACCGGTGAGTTCCCGCTGTTCCCGGCGTACCAGGACGACGTCTTCGCCGCCGTCGAGGCCGCCGCGACCGAGAAGCTCACGGCCGCGCTGTCCATCGCCGGCAAGCAGGAGCGCGACGACAAGACCGACGAGGTCAAGGTCGACGTGCTCGAGCAGGTCGCTCCGCAGTTCGAGGGCCGCGAGAAGGAGATCGGCGCTGCGTTCCGCTCGCTGACCAAGAAGCTTGTGCGCCAGCGCATCCTGCGCGACCAGTTCCGCATCGACGGCCGTGGCATCACCGACATCCGGTCGCTGTCCGCCGAGGTCGCCGTGATCCCGCGTGCGCACGGTTCCGCGCTGTTCGAGCGTGGCGAGACCCAGATCATGGGCGTCACCACCCTGGACATGGTCAAGATGGCGCAGCAGATCGACTCGCTGGGCCCCGAGACCAGCAAGCGCTACATGCACCACTACAACTTCCCGCCGTACTCCACCGGTGAGACGGGTCGCGTGGGCTCGCCGAAGCGTCGCGAGATCGGGCACGGCGCCCTCGCCGAGCGCGCGCTCATGCCGGTGCTGCCCAGCCAGGAAGAGTTCCCGTACGCCATCCGTCAGGTCTCGGAGGCACTGAGCTCCAACGGTTCCACCTCGATGGGCTCGGTCTGCGCCTCGACGCTGTCGCTGCTCAACGCCGGTGTGCCGCTGAAGGCTCCGGTCGCCGGTATCGCGATGGGCCTGGTCTCCGACGAGGTCGACGGCGAGACTCGCTACGTCGCGCTCACCGACATCCTCGGCGCCGAGGATGCCTTCGGCGACATGGACTTCAAGGTCGCGGGCACGAAGAACTTCGTCACCGCCCTGCAGCTCGACACGAAGCTCGACGGCATCCCCTCGAAGGTGCTGGCCGGCGCGCTGTCGCAGGCGCACGACGCCCGCACCACGATCCTCGAGGTCATGGCCGAGGCCATCGACACCCCGGACGAGATGAGCCCGTTCGCGCCGCGCATCACGACCATCAAGGTCCCCGTGGACAAGATCGGTGAGGTCATCGGCCCCAAGGGCAAGATGATCAACTCGATCACCGAGGAGACCGGCGCCAACATCTCGATCGAGGATGACGGCACGGTGTACGTCGGTGCCGCGGACGGCCCGTCCGCGCAGGCTGCGATCGACAAGATCAACGCCATCGCCAATCCGCAGCTGCCCAAGGTGGGCGAGCGTTTCCTCGGCACGGTCGTCAAGACCACCGCCTTCGGTGCGTTCGTCTCGCTGCTCCCGGGCCGCGACGGACTGGTGCACATCTCCAAGCTGGGCAACGGCAAGCGGATCGCCAAGGTCGAGGACGTCGTCAACGTGGGCTCCAAGCTCCGCGTCGAGATCGCCGACATCGACAACCGCGGCAAGATCTCGCTGATCCCCGTGGAGGATGCTGCGGACGACTCCGCTGCCCCCGCCGAGGGTGACGCCGCCGCCGAGTAGGTCGGCCACAGCAGTACCGGGTCCGGCCCCGCACGGTTCGTCCGTGCGGGGCCGGACCTTTACCCGGGTGTATCGTGGATCGACGTTCACCGCACCTTCCGAGGTTTTCGGGACATCGTCCGGACTTAAGGAAACACGAACCGCCACATGGCTCAATCCCTTCGCGCGAAGCCCCTGAAGGCCCGACCCGGCTCCGCTCTCGATCCGCATCCCCGCACCGGCGTGCAGCGCACGGAGCTTCCCGGTGGCCTCCGGGTGGTCACCGAACACGTCCCGGGTGTGCGTTCGGCGTCCATCGGCGTCTGGGTCGGCGTCGGATCACGCGACGAGCAGCCCACCGTGGCCGGCGCCGCGCACTTCCTCGAACACCTGCTGTTCAAGTCCACCCCCACCCGCTCGGCGCTCGACATCGCTCAGGTGATGGACGGGGTCGGCGGCGAACTCAATGCGTTCACGTCCAAGGAGCACACCTGCTTCTACGCGCACGTCCTCGACGACGACCTGCCGCTCGCGGTGGATCTCGTGAGCGACGTCGTGCTGCGCGGACGGTGCCGGTCGGTCGACGTCGACGTCGAGCGTCAGGTGGTGCTCGAGGAGATCTCGATGCGCGACGACGACCCGGAGGATCTTCTCGGGGACGCGTTCCTGACCGCGCTGTTCGGTGACCACCCCGTGGGCCGGCCGGTGATCGGCAGCATCGAGTCGATCGAGTCGATGACCCGCAGCCAGCTGCATTCGTTCCACGTCCGCCGCTACACGCCGGATCGCATGGTGGTCGCGGTCGCGGGCAACGTCGAACACGAGCATGTCGTGGAATTGGTGCGCCGGGCCTTCGTGGGGCACCTGGACCGGTCCGCATCACCCGCACCACGGCGCGAGGGCGCGATCCGGCTGCGGACCGCGCCGACGCTGAGCCTGACGAAACGCGACAGCGAGCAGGCACACCTGGCGCTGGGCGTGCGGGCGTTCGGTCGCCACGAGGGACACCGCTGGCCACTGTCGGTGCTTAACGCCGCGGTGGGCGGAGGTCTGAGTTCTCGCCTGTTCCAAGTGATCCGGGAGGAACGCGGGCTCGCCTACTCGGTGTACTCGGGGGTGGACACCTTCGCCGACACCGGCGCCTTCTCGGTGTACGCCGGCTGCCAGCCGGAGAACCTCGGCGAGGTGGCGACCCTGATCCGCGAGGTGCTCGCGAACGTCGCGTCCGACGGCATCACCGACGCCGAGTGCGCCCGCGCGAAGGGCTCGCTGCGGGGCTCGCTGGTGCTGGGGCTGGAGGATTCGGGCTCACGGATGACCCGGATCGGCCGCAGCGAACTGAACTACGGCAACCACCAGTCGGTGTCGGAGACCCTCACGCGCATCGACGAGGTCACCACCGACGAGGTGCGTGACGTCGCCCGGGTCCTGCTCCAGCGGCCGTTCGCGGCCGCGGTGGTGGGGCCGTACCGGCGCAAGCGGGACCTGCCCGCATCGGTTCGGGGGATCGTCCAGTAGCGGTCTGACATCCCGGTGACCGCCGGGGAAGGGGAGCGGCATGCGGATTCGTGGAGCGGTGCTCGAGGAGATCGGGCGGCCGCGGCCGTATGCCGTATCGGCCCCCATCGTGGTCACCGATCTCGACCTGGATCCGCCCGGACCGGGCGAGGTCCTGGTCCGCATCGAGGCCGCGGGACTGTGCCATTCCGACCTGTCCGTCGTCGACGGCAGTCGCGTGCGGCCCGTGCCGATGCTGCTCGGTCACGAGGCGGCCGGTCGGGTCGAGGCACTGGGCCGGGGCGTCGACGACCTGGTCGAAGGACAGCGGGTCGTCATGACCTTCCTGCCGCGGTGCGGCGAGTGCGCCGGATGTGCGACCGACGGCCGGATGCCGTGCACGGTGGGCGGTGCGGCGAACAACGCGGGCACGCTGCTCGGTGGTGAACGCCGCCTGCATCGCGGCGGCTCGATCGTGCACCATCACCTCGGCGTATCCGGGTTCGCCACCCATGCGGTGGTGAATCGCCACTCAGTGGTGCCCGTCGACGACGACGTCCCGCCGGAGATCGCCGCCGTCCTGGGCTGCGCGGTGCTCACCGGTGGCGGCGCGGTGCTCAACGCGGGACGTCCGCGCGAAGGAGAGTCCGTCCTGGTGGTCGGCCTCGGGGGCGTCGGCATGGCCGCGATCCTCACGGCCGTCGCCTCCGACATCGGCGAGGTCATCGGGGTCGATGCGGTCGCGGAGAAGCTCTCTACCGCAGTCGAACTCGGTGCAACCCGGGTGCTCACCCCGCGAGAGCTGGCGGAGCAGGGGGTGGTTGCGGACGTCGTCGTCGAGGCTGCCGGCAACGCGCGGGCCTTCGAGGCCGCAGTGTCGGCGACGGCGCCCGGCGGCACGACGGTGACCGTGGGTCTGCCGGCGCCGGACGCGCGGGCGTCGATCTCGCCGCTGTCCCTCGTGGCGGGGGCACGCACGATCGTCGGCAGCTACCTCGGTTCGGCCGTGCCGGCCCGCGATATCCCCGTCTACGCCGATCTGTGGCGTCGGGGTCGTCTCCCGGTGGAGAGGCTCATCTCGTCGCGGATCGCCCTCGACGACATCAACGCGGGCATGGATGCGCTGGCCGACGGCACGGCGTTGCGTCAGGTGATCATGTTCGAGTGAGGCAGATCGTCGGGTTCGGCGCCCGGTCCGGCGCGTAGCATGGCGGCACGGGGGAACGATGTCGGCGGTGGTCGGGAATGGTTGTACTCGCCGGGATGGCGACCGCATTCGTGGTGGTGGGCCCGGGGCACCTGCCTGTTTACAGTCTTGTCGCGACCAGGGTCGGGTCGGCAATCCTGCTCCTGCTTCTGGTCGCAGTCGTGATCGCCGCGCTGGTGACGCGGTTCCGGAGGTGATGACCGCCGGTCTGGCCCGGGAGTAGCCTGGAGATCGAGTCGGTCCGGGCGGTCGGATTCATCCTGCCGTCGACGGCCGGCGGCATGGGCGGTGCCGGAAGGTGTTGCGCGGCAACCGTTCTTCCCGATTGTTCGCGGCCGCGATGAGGTGCCGTGGGGCCGGATGCGGCAGGCTTGCGACGATTCGGGCGGGAGGCCCCCCTCGCCCTCGATGCCGAGGTCGACGGCGATGGACGGGGCTGACGGAATATGAACGAACTGGCGGAATGGGACATCGTCACCGGCGTGGGGATCACGGCGCTCGGTGTCGCGGCGGGACGCGCGATGGAGACGCACCGCGAAGGCGGTCTGGTCTCGGACCCGTATGCGGAGGCGTTCGTGGAGGCGGCAGCGCCCCCGGTGCCGATGCCGACGCGACTGGATGCGGCCGAGGGCCTCGGGATCCCGTGGGAATCGATGGCGAACTACATGGGTGTGCGATCGCGGTACTTCGACGAGTACTTCGCCGCCGCCGGTGAGGCCGGAATCGACCAGGTGGTGCTGCTGGCGGCCGGTCTCGACGTGCGGGCCTACCGCCTCGACTGGCGGCCGGGGACAGTTGTCTACGAGTTGGACGCGCCGAAGGTGCTCTCGTTCAAGGGTGAGGTTCTGACCGAGCAGGGCGCGACCCCGCGGTCCGATCGGCGGGTCGTCGCGGTGGATCTTCGGGAGCCATGGGTGGTTCCCTTGCGGGACAAGGGTTTCGATCGCACCCGACCGTCGGCGTGGCTCGCGGAGGGCCTGATGCCGTTCCTGCCGAATTTGGCGAAGGAGCAGTTGCTCGGATCGGTCACCGAGTTGTCGACGCCGGGTAGTCGGATCTGTATCGAGCACGTCGACGACGTCCGGGGCATGCTGCAGGAACCGCAGTTCCACGACATGAACAAGCGTTTCGGGATCGACATGGAGGCGCTGTGGCCGGACGAGCCGGACTTCGGCCCCGCCGAGTGGCTTTCGGGGCACGGGTGGGACGTCGAGGTGATCCGATCGGCCGACGTCGCGGAGCAGTGGGGCCGGACCCTGGAGAATCCCGACCAGGACCCCATGCGGTCCAGCCAGTTCATCACCGCTGTTCGCCGGTGACTGTTCCCGTCCCGGTGTCCGGCACCGGTCGGCGCACCGTAGGCTTTCCCCCAAGGAATCGACGGGATCGGACGGAGCGTGGAAGTGACTTCAGCAGCACCCATCAGGGTCGGTGTTCTCGGTGCGAAGGGCAAGGTGGGCCGCGCGATGTGCGAGGCCGTCGAGCAGGCCGACGACCTCGAACTGGTGGCCGGTGTCGATCAGGGGGAGCGGATCGAGCACCTCGTCGACGAGCGCGCACAGGTCGTCATCGACTTCACCCACCCCGACGTCGTCATGGACAACCTGCAGTTCCTGATCGCCAACGGCATTCACGCCGTGGTCGGCACCACCGGGTTCGACGACGCCCGCCTCGCGCAGGTGCGGTCATGGCTGGCCGAGAAGCCGGGCGTCGGTGTGCTGATCGCCCCGAACTTCGCGATCGGCGCGGTGCTGTCGATGCGGTTCGCGGCCGCCGCGGCACGCTTCTTCGACTCGGTCGAGGTCATCGAGCTGCACCACCCGAACAAGGCCGACGCGCCGTCGGGCACCGCGTACCGCACCGCCGCACTCATCGCCGAGGCGCGGGAGAAGGCCGGTCGCGGACCCAGCCCCGACGCCACCACCACCGAACTCGAGGGCGCCCGCGGTGCCGACGTGAACGGCGTGCGCGTCCACTCGGTACGCCTGGCCGGTCTGGTCGCGCACCAGGAGGTGCTGCTCGGCACGCAGGGCGAGACCCTGACGATCCGGCACGACTCGATCGACCGGAACTCGTTCGCCCCCGGCGTGCTGCTCGGCGTCCGCGAGATCGGGCAGCGTCCCGGCCTCACCGTCGGTATCGACCCCCTGCTCGACCTGTGAAGAACCAGTCCACCCGTGTGGTCGCCGCGATCGCGGCGATCGTCGTCGCCCTCGCGTTCTACTTCGTGCTGCTCGGGCAGCGTGGCATCGCGCTGATCCAGGACGGTCGTGCCGTCCCGGTCGTCCTCGGCATTGCCGTGCTCGTCCTGCCACTGCTCGGCGTGTGGATGGTCGTCGCGACCATCCGGTCCGGGCTCGCACACCAGCACCTGGCCCGTCGGATGCACGACGAGGGCCTCGAGCTCGACGTCGACGATCTGCCGCGCCGCCCGTCCGGCCGGATCGAACGTGACGCCGCCGACGCGTTGTTCGCACAGGTCAAGCAGGAGTGGGAAGCCGATCCCGACAACTGGCGCAACTCGTACCGCCTCGCGCGGGCCTACGACTACGCCGGCGACCGCGGCCGCGCGCGCGACACGATGCGACGCGCCGTGTCGCTCGAGAAGCTCGAGCGCGAGGGCTGACCGCGATGGCTGACGCGTCGCCGGGGCAGGCGGAGAAGACCCTACTGGTGGTGCACCACACGTCTTCCCCGGCGACGCGCGAGTTGCTCGAGGCGGTGCTCGCCGGTGCTCGCGACCCCGAGATCACCGGCGTCACGGTGCGCTCGGTGCCGGCGCTGCACGCGACCGCCGTCGACGTCCTCGGCGCCGACGGCTACGTGTTCGGGACGTCCGCGAACTTCGGTTACATGTCCGGGGCACTCAAGCACTTCTTCGACACCGTCTACTACCCGTGCCTCGATGCGGTGGCCGGGCGTCCGTACGGGCTGTGGGTGCACGGCAACAACGACACCGCCGGCGCGGTGAAGTCGGTGCAGAAGATCGTCACCGGGCTGGAACTGACGCAGGCCGCGCAGATCCTGGAGATCACGGGGCCGATCGACGCGCAGGTCCGCGAGCGCTGCTACGAGCTGGGCGCGACCGTCGCGGTCACCGTCGCCGGGGACCTCTGACGGCCTCAGTTCATCGGAACCGTGTCGGGCGACGACCGATCCGGCGGTCCGGCCTGGAACGGCGGAGGGTTGTCGACGTCGAACACGTCCGGCAGGGTTGAGCACGTCGCGCCCGGTTCCGGAAACGTGTTGCGGTTCAAGCGAAGTGCCTCGACGAAGTGATCGATCCGCGAGTCCGACGGGCCGTCGGCCACCAGTTGGTGGCCCCACGACTGCAACGAGATCGGGACCGACAGGCCCGGGTACGGCGACATCATCAGATACGGCTGCCCCTCGACGCGACCGACGAGCCGGGCGAGGTCCGTGCCGGTGACGAGTTTCGGGTCATACGTGATCCACACCGCGCCGTGCTCGAGTGAGTGGACCGCGTTCTCGCTGCGGATCGGTGTGTCGTAGACGGTTCCGGTGCAGTCCGCCCACACCGCGTCGTGCGGTCCGCCGAACGGGGGAGTCCGGTCGTACGCGACACGCTGCTGCGGCCGGACGTGGAGACCCACCGGGTACTCGATGACCGTGATCCCCTCGATCCCCAGTGAGGGGTCGGGGTTGTCGGTGGTCGGCGCGAACGGCTCGGCGACCGCGGTGCCGCGGACCGTGCTGCCGCAGCCGGCGGTCGCCGCGATCACGATCAGTGCAGTCGCCGCTGCCGCGACCCGGACGAAGGGGCCCACGTCGGTGCCCGGACTACTTGCCGTCGACGAACTTGGTGAGGCCCTTGCTGGCGGTGTCGAGCGCCATGTTCCGTGCCTTCTTCAGCATGAAGCCCGGCAGCGGGATCTTCGGGTCGACGGTGAGCTCGAACTTCACCAGCGTGCCGTCGCCCTTGGGGGTGAGGGTGTACGCGCCGTCCTGGCTGTTCTGCTGCGTGCTCTCGACCAGCGTCCAGGACATTCCGGTGTCGCCGTCCCACGAGTAGTCGACGACCTGTTCGTCGTTGATGCCCATGATCGACACGGTCATCCGCACGCGGTGCGCGCGGCCGTCCGGATGGGTGCTCTCGACGATGACCTTCTTGTGAGCGGACGACCATTCGGGAAGCCGGTCCACGGCCGCGATCGCTGCCATGACGTCGGCCGGTGCGGCCTTGACCTCGAACTCCTTGGCCCCGGAAACAGCCATGCTCTGCACTCCCTCTACCCCGTGAACGATGAGACGCAATTAGACCATTCTCGGGGCCGGGATCACCGCAGGTCGGCGCGCATGGAGGAGAAACGACTCAGGCGTCGTCGGGGCGACTGCGGCGCATCTGATCCCGGAGGGCGCCCTGAACCGCCTGGGAGACCCACGAATTGAGCGACATCCCGTCCTGCAGGGCGGCTTCCTCGGCCCGCGACTTGATCTGGTCGACCAATCGCAGTGTCACGCGGCTGATGTCGCCCGTGACATCTTCGATGGTGCGGTAGGTGTCGGAGGCGTCGCTCGGCGGTGTGTCGCCCGGTTCGGGGCGGCGCCGGGTCGCCGCGACCGCGACGTCCGTCCCGTCGAAACGAACGTGGAGGGTGCGGTCGCCGAGCTCGTCGGAAGCCTCGCGGGCGAGATCGGACAGCGCCGACACCAGCATCAGCTGTGCCGAGCGCTCCACCGCGCCTGCAAGGGCCTGGGCGATCCGCTGGGTGTCCTCGTCTCCGAGGGCCGCCGCCGCGGCGAGGTCGTCACGCAATCGGGCTGTGTACTCGGTGAGATCCATGAAGTCAGTGTGACGCCATTTTTGACGTCAGTCAATCGTCGAAATGGCGTCACACTGACGGTTGGTGATGTCAGGCGAGGAGTTTGGCCTTCAACGCCGCAATGTCGTTGTCGGTCAGGCCGAGACCCTGGCGCACGTAGTTGTCGAAGCTGCCGTACCTCTGCCTGGCGGTGGCGAACGCGGTGTCGAGCCACTCCTGCTTCACTCCGCCGCCGCCGAGCGAGGCGGTGATGCTCGAGCCGCTGTCGTCGACGTACTGGTTCGTCAGCATGTAGTCCGCGTTCACGGTTTCCCGGTCCACGCCGAGGATCGTCAGCAGCACTGCGGTGGTCCAGCCGGTCCGGTCCTTGCCGGCGCTGCAGTGGTACAGCACGGCGCCGTCGGTGTCGCGGATGTCGCGCAGCACTGCCTCGAACGCCTCGTCGGCGCCGGGGGCGTCGATGAATGCGACGTACGCCGACCCGAGGTCGACCATCGTCTCGATCGGCGCCTGGCCGAGCACGTCGTACCAGTTCGCCGTCGCGCCGGCGGGTAACCGGTCGGGCTGCAGAATCCGCTCGTACACCGTGCGCAGGTCGTCGACCACCTTGACGTCCAGGCCTTCGAGCGCGGCGAGGTCCGCCGGGGTCAGTTTGTCGAGCGCGTCCGTGCGGAACACCATGCCGGTCCGGACGGTCCTGCCGTCGACGGTGGTGTACCCGCCCACGTCGCGCGCGTTCGGCGCGCCTTCGAGGTGGAGCGAGTGGTCGATGTCGGCCGCGGCGACCGTCGTCGGTGCGGCCAGCGCGGCGCCGACCGGTCCGCCGACGAACAGTGCAGCACCGGCGGTGAGAGCGGCTGCCGCGCGAATCACGCGGACGCGGGTTGGGGTATGGACCACAGGACGCTCCTTCTCGAGATCGGATGCCGAGCCGCGACCGCGGCTGACACGGTGTGCACCCAGTTGATACACCGTCCAGGCACCTGCGGGGTGGCGTTTGAGCAGACTCACTCGACCCGCCGACGCGGCGGGGGCTAGGGTGCGGTTCTGTGGTTCCCGGTGGGGTCAGGACCGAGGAAGGGTGTGCGGTGCGGCAAGCGGTGTCCTTGAAGGTGCAGCTCATTGCGAAGACGGACTTCCTCCCGCCCGACGACATCCCCTGGGAGACCGACGCCGACGGCGGCGAGGCCCTCGCCGAGTTCGCCGGGCGAGCCTGCTACCAGAGTTGGTCCAAGCCCAACCCCCGCACCGCCACCAACGCCGGGTATTTGCGGCACCTGCTCGAGGTGGGCCACCTGTCGGTCCTCGAACACGGCAGCGTCAGCTTCTACATCACCGGGATCTCCCGGTCCTGCACGCACGAGTTGATCCGGCACCGGCACTTCTCCTACTCGCAACTGTCGCAGCGATTCGTGCGGGAGAACGACGCCAACGTGGTCGTCCCGCCCGCCATCGCCGGTGACGAGCGGCTCGAGGCGTTGTTCGCGAAGGCGACCGAGGCCAGCCGTGAGGCGTACACGGAACTGCTGGCGGCGCTCGAGGAGAAGCTCGCCGATGTGCCCAATGCGCCGGTACGCGGCAAGCAGGCGCGTCAGGCAGCGCGGTCGGTGTTGCCCAACGCCACCGAGACGCGCGTCGTGGTCACCGGGAACTACCGGGCGTGGCGACATTTCGTCGAGATGCGGGCCACCGAACACGCCGATGTCGAGATCCGCCGAGTCGCCGTCGAGTGTCTGCGTCAGCTCCGGAGCGCCGCGCCGAATGTGTTCGGAGACTTCGAAATCGTCACGCTGCCCGACGGTTCGGAGGTCGCGACGAGCGAGTTCGGTACGGTCGGCTGACGGACTCACCCCTCGAGGGTGCCGTGGTGTTCAAGTCTGTAACGCAGACCGGGTAGCCTTCTGACCATGACCTACGGTGATTCAGCTGCTTCCGTCGAGCGTCCGTTCGGCACCGTCCTCACGGCGATGGTGACCCCGTTCACCAAGGACGGCAAGCTGGACGTGGACGCCGGCGTACGGCTGGCCACCCACCTTGTCGACAACGGCTGCGACGGACTGGTACTGGCCGGAACCACCGGCGAATCGCCCACCACCACCGAGGACGAGAAGCTCGAGCTGCTGCGGGCCGTCATCGACGCCGTCGGCGACCGCGCCAAGATCGTCGCCGGTGCCGGCAGTAACGACACCGCGCACAGCGTCGAACTGGCTCGTGACGCCGCCCGCGCGGGCGCACACGGACTGCTCGTCGTCACGCCGTACTACTCGCGCCCGCCGCAGGCCGGCCTGTACGCCCACTTCACGGCCGTCGCCGATGCCACGGATCTGCCGGTGATGCTCTACGACATTCCACCCCGCTCCGTGGTGCCGATCGAGACGGAGACGATTCGCCGTCTCGCCGACCATCCGCGCATCCTCGCGGTGAAGGACGCCAAGGGTGATCTCAACGCCGGCGCCGAACTGATCGGCACCACCGACCTCGACTTCTTCTCGGGTGACGACCCGCTCAACCTGCCGTGGCTGTCCGTCGGCGCCGTCGGATTCGTGAGCGTCATCGGCCACCTGGTGCCCGAGCGCCTGCGCGCGCTGCACACCGCGTTCGGGGAGGGCGACATCGCCAAGGCCCAGGAGATCAATCTGAGCCTCGTCCCGGTGAACCGTTCCGTCGCGCGTCTCGGCGGCGTGAGCGCGTCGAAGGCGGGCCTGCGACTGATGGGTATCGACGTCGGCGAGCCGCGCCTGCCCCAGGTCGCGCCCACCACCGAGCAGATCGACATCCTGGCTGCCGACCTGCACGCTGCGGGGGTGCTCGCATGACCCGTCCCACACGTCGTCGTAGCGCCTCCCGTCAGGCCGGCCCGCCGACCCCGGCGGCCGAACAGACCGCCCCGGCTTCCGCGGCCGAGAAGCCCGCGCAGTCGGCGAAGTCGGTGAAGTCGGGGAGCGAGGCCGCCCCGAAGCGGTCCGCCCCCGAGCAGCCAGCTCCGAAGAAGGCTGCCGCCCGGAAGTCGCCGGCCAAGAAGGCTCAGCGGTCGAAGGCCCCCGCGCCCGTGGCGGCCGACCCGACCGATCGGCTCGGCCTCCCGCCGAAGGCGCCGAAGAACGGCCTGCGGGTCGTCGCCCTCGGTGGCATCGGCGAGATCGGTCGCAACATGACCGTCTTCGAGCACCAGGGCAAGCTGCTGATCGTGGACTGCGGCGTGCTGTTCCCCGAGGACCAGCAGCCCGGCGTCGACCTGATCCTCCCGGACTTCCGGTACATCGAGGACCGGATGGGTGACGTCGAGGCCGTCGTCCTCACGCACGGTCACGAGGACCACATCGGCGCGATTCCGTTCCTGCTGCGCCTGCGCCCCGACATCAAGATCGTCGGCTCCAAGTTCACCCTCGCGCTGGTGGCGGCCAAGTGCCGCGAGCACCGGCAGCGCCCCAACCTCATCGAGGTCACCGAGGGCGAGCGGACCACCCACGGCCCGTTCGAGTGCGAGTACTTCGCGGTCAACCACTCGATCCCGGACGCGATCGCGGTCGCGATCCGCACGTCGGCCGGTGTCGTGCTGCACACCGGTGACATCAAGCTCGATCAGTTGCCGCTCGACGGCCGCCTCACCGACCTGGCCGGTTTCTCCCGCCTCGGCGACGAGGGCGTCGACCTGTTCCTCGTCGACTCCACCAACGCCGAGGTGCCCGGCTTCGTCACGCCCGAACGCGAAATCGGCGGCGTGCTCGACAACGTCATCGGCAAGGCCACGCAGCGCGTGATCGTCGCGTCGTTCGCGAGTCACGTGCACCGCATCCAGCAGGTCGTCGACGTCGCCAAGCGGTACAACCGCCGCGTCGCGTTCGTCGGCCGCTCGATGGTCCGCAACATGCAGATCGCGCAGGACCTCGGCTACCTCTCGGTGCCGGACGGCCTGGTCGTCGACATCGACACCGCCGCGAACCTGCCCGACGACAAGCTCGTGCTCGTGTCCACGGGTTCGCAGGGCGAGCCGCTGTCGGCGCTGTCGCGGATGGCCCGCGGCGAGCACCGTCAGATCAACATCCGCGCCAACGACCTCGTCGTGCTCGCGTCGTCGCTGATCCCCGGCAACGAGAACTCGGTGTTCGCGGTCGTCAACGGCCTCGCCAAGCGCGGCGCGACCGTCGTGACGCAGCAGAGCGCCAAGGTGCACGTCTCGGGTCACGCGTCCGCCGGCGAGCTGCTGTACCTGTACAACGCGGTGCGCCCCACCAACGCCATGCCGGTGCACGGCGAGTGGCGCCACCTGCGCGCCAACGCCGCGCTGGCCAAGGCGACCGGTGTCCCGGAGGAGCGCATCGTGCTCGCCGAGGACGGCGTCGTGGTCGACATGGTCGACGGCCTCGCGGAGATCGTCGGACGAGTTCCCGTCGGTCACGTGTACGTCGACGGCAACTCGGTCGGCGACGTCGGTGACTCGACGCTGTCGGACCGACTGATCCTCGGCGAGGGCGGATTCATCTCCATCTCGCTCGCGGTGGACTCGGCTACGGGCCGCGCGGTCAGCACACCCGAGGTGTCCGGTCGCGGCTTCTCCGACGATCCCGCGGCCCTCAAGGAAGCCGCCAAGCTGGTCGAGTCGGAGCTCGTGCGACTCGCGGGCGAGGGCATCACGGACACCCACCGGATCGCCCAGGCCGTGCGCCGGGTGGTGGGACGCTGGGTGGCGGACAAGTACCGCCGTCGTCCGATGATCGTGCCCACCGTCATCGGCGTGCCGTAGCCCGACGGCCGGGCTCGGCTGTACGCGACGAACGAGGAGGTTGTCGCGACCGTGACCGAGCGCAAGCCCCCGCGCACCACGTTCGAATCCTGGGTCGAGACGCAGATTCGGAACGCATACGAACGTGGCGACTTCGAGAACCTCGCGGGGGCGGGGAAACCCATTCCGTCGGGCGACGCCGACGACTGGGTTCGCGGATACCTTCGACGCCAAGGCCTTTCGGCGGACGACCTTCTGCCGGAGCCGTTGCGGCTACGCAAGGACATCGAGCGGTTGCCCGACACGGTGCGGGGCGCGCGCACCGAAAGCGAGGTGCGCGCCGAGGTCGCCCGACTCAACCGACGGATCGCGGAGTGGCTCCGCAACCCGTCCGGCCCGCAGGTGCCGATCCGGCGCGTCGACGTGGACGAGGTGCTCGCGCGGTGGCGGGCGGGACGCGGGGCGAGAACCGGCCCCGCCGGCGGGCCCGACCACGGGCGGCTCGACGAGGAGACGCGCCGGGCGCGGCGCGCCCTCGCGGCGGCCGCGCTCACCGAGGCCGGTTACGGCGAGATCCGACGCGCCGAGGTGCGCTTCGAACGCGCCCGGCGTCGCCGGTTCGGTCGCTTCTTCAGAAGGCTGCGCGCTGCGCGCTGACTCCCGTCACGACTCGAGCTTGCCGTAGTCGACGCTGAACCAGCGGTCCGGGCGCATCCGGATCAGGACCGCGCTGTCGTTGAACGATTCGCCGATGAACGCCTCCGCCTCCGCCTCCGGCAGGTACCGCTGCACGAGGGGCCGGACGTCGTCGGGGGTGACGGTGTCCTGGAAGGTGGCCGGGCCTTCCACACTGACGTAGCGGTACGGCGGCTGCTCGACCTGCGCGCACAGACTGAATCGTCCGCTGGCTCGGATCAGGCGCTCCTTGACGGTGCCGCGTTCGGTCCACACCATGACGTCTCCGCCGGGGGAGTAGTCGTACCAGATCGGTACCGCGAGCGGTGCCCGGCCGTCGCGTTCGGCCGCAATCACCCCGATATGCAGATCGGCGAGGAACTGCTCGCGTTCGTTCTCGGACATCGTGGTCTTCGACATGTGTCGCTCCTCTCGCACCGGGATCGGACACCTACCACGCTAGGGGTGCCCGCCGACGAGTTCGGGCGGTTCGGCAGATCTGCGGTTACCGTGTGGTGTGCCTTACGCCCGTGACGAACGCCACGCCCTGGTCGACACGATGCGCGCCGTCGGACCGGATGCGCCGACACTGTGCGGCGACTGGACCGCCCGCGACTTGGCCGCGCACCTGGTGCTGCGCGAACGCCGACTCGATGCCGCACCGGGCATCATGATCGGCCCACTGTCCGGCTACACCGAGCGCGTCCAGCACGGCATCGCCGGCCGCGACTGGAACACACTGCTCGACGACGTCCGGTCCGGGCCGCCGGTGTGGTCTCCGTTCCGCCTCGTCGACGAGAAGGCCAATCTCGGGGAGATGTTCGTCCACCACGAAGACGTCCGGCGTGCTCAGCCCGACTGGCAGCCGCGCACGTTGCCGTCCGGGTTGCGGGACAAGCTGTGGGCGCTCGCGACCCGGATCGGACGAGTCGGTTACCGCCGGTCTCCGGTGAGCGTGGTCCTCGAACGCCCCGACGGCGGCAGGGAGACCGTCCGCTCGGCAGGCGCGGCGACAGTCACCCTGCGTGCAGAGCCCGCCGAACTGCTGCTGCACGCGTTCGGGCGCAACGAGGTCCGCATCGAGTTCGACGGGACGCCCGGCGACGTCGCCGCTCTCGCGGCGCTGGATCGTAGTTTCTGAGTCGACCGGCGGCCGGCGTCCGCGGGTGGTGTGACGCATCTTCCCGCCTGGTGAACCGGTGTGGCGGGTGTTGCGGATGGTCCGGATGGGGCCGTAGCGACTAACCTGGCCGGTATGGCAGGGAAGACGAGCGCCCGCGGATCGAGTTCGACAGCGTCCACGACGCGGACGGGCGCGCGCTCATCGTCGTCCACCCGAGCCTCGTCCTCTCGAACCTCGTCCACGGGAACCCGCGCCTCCGGGCGCGCAACCGGTGCGTCGTCGTCGGCACGCAAGTCGTCCGCGCCTCGTAAGTCCGCGCCTCGCAAGTCGGCGCCGCGGAAGACCGCGGCCCCACGCGGTGGCGCGGGCACCCGTCGGCCCGCGGCGAAGTCGTCGGGCAGTGGCAGCGCTCTGTCCTCGGTCGGTCGCGGCATCGGTGCCGGCTGGTCAATGGTGGCCAAGGGCGTCGGAGCGACGACGCGCACGATGAGCAAGGCGACCGAGATCGAGCACGGCCACCGGCGTGACGGCATTGCGCTCGCGCTGATCGCGGTCAGCGTCGTGATCGCCGGTGGCATGTGGTTCTCCGCGGGCGGTCCGGTGGGGGAGTGGATCGAATCCGGCGTCCGAGCCGTGGTCGGCGCGGTCGCGGCGATTCTGCCGATCCTCGGTGTCGCGATCGCGGTCGTGCTCATGCGGACCGAACCCAAACCGGACATCCGGCCGCGACTGATCCTCGGATCGCTTCTCGTCGGGTTGCCGGCTGTGGGTCTGTGGCACATCGCTTCGGGTTCCCCGACCGCATCGGACGGTTGGTCGGCAGGCGCCGGCGTGGTCGGCTACATCGTCGCCGGACCGCTCACCAGTGGTGTGACCGCGTGGCTCTCCGTGCCGCTGCTCCTGCTGGCGATGTTCTTCGGTGTCCTGTTGCTCACCGGCACCACCGTCCGTGAGGTTCCGGAACGGTTCCGGGCGTACTTCGGCACGTCCTACCACGACGACTACGACGACGCCTACGACCACGCCGACGACCCTGATTTCCACGACGACTACGACGCCGGTTACGACGACGATGTGTCTCGTTTCGATGCTGACGGGTACCCCGTAGACGAGGCTGCCGACGCTGCCCGCGCCGCGGAAGCTGCGCGCCCGGCGCGCAGGACCCCGCGTCGTCGACCGACCACGCCGGAACAGAACTACCCGACCGACGAGGTCCACCCCGACGTGGAGACCGAGGTCCTCGGGCTGTGGGATCCGGGCGACCCGACGCCCGAGCCGCCGGCGCCCGAACCGGAGCCCGAGCCGACCGCAGCGCCGCCGCGCCCCAAGCCGCGCGCCAAGGTGACGCCCGCCCCCAAGCCGGAACCGGCGAAGGAGGAGATGGAGGCCCTCGTCCCGGATCGGGTCGTCGAGGGCGACTACGCGCTGCCGCCCACGTCCCTGCTGATCGAAGGCGATCCGCCCAAGCTCGGCAGCAAGGCCAACGATGCGATGATCGAGGCCATCACCGAGGTCCTCCAGCAGTTCAAGATCGATGCCGCGGTCACCGGCTACACGCGGGGGCCGACGGTCACCCGCTACGAGGTGGAACTCGGTCCGGGCGTCAAGGTCGAGAAGATCACCGCGCTCGCCCGCAACATCGCGTACGCGGTGGCTACCGACAACGTCCGACTGCTCGCGCCCATCCCCGGCAAGTCGGCCGTCGGCATCGAGGTGCCGAACTCGGACCGCGAGATGGTGCGCCTGGCCGACGTCCTGACCGCGCCGGCCACCCGCAAGGATCATCACCCGCTCGTCATCGGCCTCGGCAAGGACATCGAGGGCGACTTCGTGAGCGCGAACCTCGCGAAGATGCCGCACCTGCTGGTGGCGGGCTCCACCGGCTCCGGTAAGTCCAGCTTCGTCAACTCGATGCTGGTGTCGCTGCTCACCCGAGCCACCCCGGACGAGGTCCGGATGATCCTCATCGACCCCAAGATGGTGGAGCTGACGCCGTACGAGGGCATCCCGCACCTGATCACCCCGATCATCACCCAGCCGAAGAAGGCGGCGGCCGCGCTCGCGTGGCTGGTCGAGGAGATGGAGCAGCGCTACCAGGACATGCAGGCCAGCCGGGTGCGGCACATCGACGACTTCAACTCCAAGGTCAAGTCCGGTGAGATCACGGCGCCGCTGGGCAGCGAGCGGGTCTACCGCCCGTACCCGTACATCCTCGCGATCGTCGACGAGCTCGCCGACCTCATGATGACGGCGCCCCGCGACGTGGAGGAGGCGATCGTGCGCATCACGCAGAAGGCGCGCGCCGCCGGTATCCACCTGGTCCTCGCGACGCAGCGGCCGTCGGTCGACGTCGTGACCGGTCTGATCAAGACGAACGTGCCGTCCCGCCTGGCGTTCGCGACGTCGTCGCTCACCGACTCGCGGGTCATCCTCGACCAGCCGGGTGCCGAGAAGCTCATCGGCATGGGCGACGGGCTGTTCCTCCCGATGGGAGCGGGCAAGCCGATCCGCATGCAGGGCGCGTTCATCACCGACGAGGAGATCTCGGCGGTCGTCGACTTCGCCAAGAACCAGGCCGAACCCGAGTACACCGAGGGTGTCACCGCGGCAAAGGCAGGGGAGAAGAAGGACGTCGACCCCGACATCGGCGACGACATGGACGTGCTGCTGCAGGCCGTGGAGCTGGTCGTGTCGAGTCAGTTCGGTTCCACGTCGATGCTGCAGCGCAAGCTGCGCGTCGGGTTCGCGAAGGCCGGCCGCCTGATGGACCTGATGGAGACCCGTGGTGTCGTCGGCCCCAGCGAGGGGTCGAAGGCGCGTGAGGTGCTGATCAAGCCCGACGAACTGGAGGGGCTGCTGTGGTCGATCCGCGGCGGCGATCCGGAATCCTCGGACGACGGGAACTGACCGTTATGTCCGAGTTCGGCCGCGGCCGGGCCCGTGTGGTTCAATAGAAAGCACTTTGGAGGGGAGTATCCCCAATCCTGCGACAGACTCGTCAACACGATCGGCACCGTTGCCGGTCCGGTTCTGTCGGCGGATCCGCCCCGGTCGCCCGACCGGTGGGTTCGCGGGAGAGACCTCCGGTGGTGAAACGTACCTACCGGAGGGCTATCGCTGATGCACGTCTCCCCGCTCGTCTGGGTTATCACCTGCGTGGTGATCCTCGGACTCTTCGTCTTCGACTTCTTTGCGCACGTGCGCACCCCGCACGCCCCGAGTTTCCGCGAATCCGCGTTCTGGTCCGCGGTCTACATCGGCATCGCGATCATCTTCGGACTCGTCGTGATGTCGATATGGGGCACCACGTTCGGTGGCGAGTACTTCGCCGGCTACGTCACCGAGAAGGCGTTGTCCGTGGACAACCTCTTCGTGTTCGTGATCATCATGTCGACGTTCGCGGTGCCGCGGCAGTACCAGCAGAAGGTCCTGCTCATCGGCATCGTCATGGCGCTCGTGATGCGCGGCATCTTCATCGCCGTGGGTGCAGCGGCGATCAACACCTACAGCTGGGTGTTCTACCTGTTCGGCGCGTTCCTGATCTACACCGCGGCCAAACTCGTCAAGGATTCCGGTCACGAGGCCGAGTCCGAGCAGGAGCGGGAGAGCAAGGTCGTCTCCCTCGCGAAGCGGTTCCTGCCGACCACCGAGGAGTACGACGGCGACAAGCTCGTCACCAAGATCGACGGTAAGCGTGTCGCAACCCCGCTGCTGCTCGCGCTGGTCGTCATCGGCTTCACCGACGTCCTGTTCGCGCTCGACTCGATCCCCGCGATCTACGGCCTCACGCAGGAGCCGTATCTGGTGTTCACTGCCAACGCGTTCGCGCTGATGGGTCTACGTCAGCTGTTCTTCCTCATCGGCGGTCTGCTCGAGCGCCTGGTCTACCTGTCGTACGGCCTCTCGATCGTCCTCGCGTTCATCGGCGTCAAGCTGGTCCTGCACGCGCTGCACGAGAACACGCTGCCGTTCATCAACGGTGGTGAGCACGTGGCGGTGCCGGAGATCTCCACGGTGATGTCGCTGGGCGTCATCCTCGGTGTGCTCGCGGTGACCGCGGTGGCGAGCCTGATCAAGACCCGCAACCAGTCCGACGACACGCCGGTCCACAACTAGGCGGAACGCCGGCCGGGGAGACCCGGCCGGCACCGTCTCGGACTGCTCGACGGACTACTTGACGAAGACGCCGAAGACCGGGATCCATTCGCGTGCGACCCGTCGTTCCACCAGGTCGGCCTTCGCGAACGGATCCTGGTCGAAGAGGGACTCCACCTCGTCGGTGGACGACGCCTCGACCATCATCAGGGCGCCGCTGCCGTCCGCGAACGGGCCCGACGAGTGCACGATGCCGCGGCGGACCAGATCGGCCAGCCACGCCCGGTGATCGGTGCGGTGATCGTCGCGCTCCGCGGACTTCTCGTGCGCGTAGGTGTACTCGACGGCGAACAGTGGCATGATTCCTCGTTCCCGGGATCTGGAAGTGCGGGGTCCGGAGTGCTCAGAGCGTCAGCAGCATACGGGTATTACCCAGCGTATTCGGCTTGACGTAGCTCAGGTCCAGGAACTCCGCGACGCCGGTGTCGTACGACCGGCACATCTCCGCGTACACCTCCGCGGTAACCGGGGTGCCCTCGATCTCGGCGAACCCGTGCTTGGCGAAGAAGTTCACCTCGAACGTCAGCACGAACAGCCGCTCCAATTCGAGTTCGCGCGCCACCTCGATCAACTTCGCGACCACCAGATGGCCCGCGCCCCGGCCCTTCACCTGGGGGTCGACCGCGACAGTCCGGACCTCGCCCAGGTCGGACCACAGCACATGCATCGCACCGCACCCGACGACCGCGCCGGCCTGCTCGACGACCCAGAACTCCTGAACCGCCTCGAACAGCGTCACGAGATTCTTCTCGAGCAGGATCTTTCCTGCGTAGATGTCGATCAGCCTCTTGATCTCCGGTACGTCCGAGGTGCGCGCGCGGCGCACCAGCATCTCTTCAGCCTCGTTCGTTCCAGCCGTCGGAGTCCCAGATGTCATGTGGTGCACAGTAGTGGTAGCCGCAACAGATATTGTGAGCAGTGTGCCGCCCCGATCCATCGCCCCACACCACGTCCCGTTCGTCTCGGGTGTGCCTGGGCTGACCGTCGGATCGGCGCGGCCGTGAGTGCGCCGAAGAACTCGCCGCGTCGAGACGTTGCCGCCGCCCCGGACGCGTTGCCCGCCGACGGCGTCGCCCCGCACGCCCCGGTTCCCCTGGTCAACATCGCCAATATCCTGACGGTGCTGCGTATCGTCCTGGTGCCGGTGTTCCTTGCCGCGCTGTTCGCCGACGGTGGTCATTCCACGGGTTGGCGAATCGCGGCGGCATCGATCTTCGCGGTGGCCGCCATCACGGATCGGATCGACGGGCAGTTGGCCCGCAAGCACGGTCTGGTCACCGATTTCGGCAAGATGGCCGACCCGATCGCCGACAAGGCTCTGATCGGCGCCGCGCTCGTCGGACTGTCGATGCTCGGGGACCTCTCGTGGTGGGTGACGGGCATCATCGCGGCACGCGAACTCGGGATCACGCTGATGCGCTTCGCGGTCCTGCGCCACGGCGTGATCCCCGCCGGGCGCGGCGGGAAACTGAAGACGCTGGTCCAAGCAGCGGCGATCGGCTTCTATCTCGTTCCTCTGCCGGACGGCTTCGCACCGTTCAGCGCGGCGCTGATGGGCCTTGCAGTGGTGCTCACGGTCGCGACCGGCCTCGACTACGTGGTCCAGGCGGTGCGACTTCGCGCCGGCGCCGGGCGCGCATGACCGACCCGCTGACGGGTGCGGTGCCCGCCCGCGAACTGGTGGAGGCGCTGACCCGCCGCGGGCAGACCATCGCGACGGCGGAGTCGCTGACCGCGGGCCTGCTCGCGGCGACCCTGGCCGGTGTGCCGGGGGCGAGCAATGTGCTCCGGGGCGGGCTGATCGTGTACGCGACCGAGCTCAAGGGCGCGCTCGCCGGTGTCGACGCCGACGTCCTCAATCGTGACGGTCCGGTGGCACCGACCACCGCGGCGCAGCTCGCGGACGGCGCACGCGCGCGATGCGGCGCAGACTGGGGCGTCGGACTGACCGGGGTGGCCGGCCCGGACCCGCAGGACGGGCTCGGCCCGGGAACCGTCTTCCTCGCTGTGGCCGGACCCGACGGAACCGAGGTCACAGCCCTGGACCTGGACGGTGATCGGTGGGAAATTCGTCTCGGCAGCGTCCGCTCGGCGGTGTCGAGTTTGCTCGAACGTTTGTCGCGATAGGGTTTTGGGAACCAATCGCTTGCGCTCGTGCGTTTGTATTCACGAGTGGGGTGTCGGATGAAGGAGGAGCGAGATGGCGCTGCTATTGCGTGAGGCAATCGGTGACAGTCTTCGGCGCACACGCGTTTCGCAGAGCCGGACCCTGCGCGAGGTGTCGAACAGCGCTCGGGTCAGTCTCGGCTACCTGTCCGAGATCGAGCGGGGCCGGAAGGAGGCGTCGAGCGAGTTGCTCGCGGCCATCTGCGACGCCCTCGAGGTTCCACTCTCCGAGGTATTGGTCGACGTGAGCGAGACGCTTGCCGTCGCGCCGCGTGAGAACGTGGACCGCGGTGCCGTGGCGACCGACCCGCGGAAGGTCAGCGGTCGCATCGCACAGGACACGCGCGTCGTGATCCCGGCGCCCAGCGCGCGTGCGCTGGCGGCGGCGTAAGCGGTGCCGTCGAACCACGGAAACGGCTAGATTCACAAACAGAAGATCGAGGAATCACCGAGCGACTCCGGTCGGTGGCCTCCGATCGGACGAGCAGGTAGGGGCAGAGCCCGAGTTCGATGCGTGACGGTCGCGCATCGGGTCGCGCATCGCGCGGCGCAGCAGATGGAGGCAGGATCACACCCATGGCTAATCCTTTCGTCAAGGGATGGAAGTACCTGATGGCGCTCTTCAATTCCAAAATTGATGAGAAGGCCGACCCCAAGGTTCAGATTCAGCAGGCGATCGAGGACGCCCAGCGTCAGCACCAGGCACTGTCCCAGCAGGCTGCATCGGTGATCGGCAACCAGCGCCAGCTCGAGATGAAGCTCAGCCGCCAGCTCGACGAGGTGGAGAAGCTCAACGCCAACGCGCGTCAGGCCGTCACCCTCGCCGATCAGGCCGCCGCCGCCGGCGACATGGAGAAGGCCACGCAGTACACCAACGCTGCCGAGGCCTTCGCCGCCCAGTTGGTCACAGCGGAACAGGGCGTCGAGGACCTCAAGGCCCTGCACGACCAGTCGCTGCAGGCGGCCACCCAGGCCAAGAAGGCCGTCGAGCAGAACGCGATGACGCTGCAGGCGAAGGTCGCTGAGCGGACCAAGCTGCTCAGCCAGCTCGAACAGGCGAAGATGCAGGAGCGGGTCAGCGAGTCGCTGCGTTCGATGGACAGCACGCTGTCCGCCCCCGGCAACACCCCCAGCCTCGACGCTGTCCGGGACAAGATCGAGCGCCGCTACGCGGACGCCCTCGGCTCGGCCGAGCTGGCCCAGAACTCGGTGCAGGGTCGCATGATGGAGGTGCAGCAGGCCAGCGTGCAGATGGCCGGTCACAGCCGCCTCGAGCAGATCCGCGCATCGATGAAGGGCGACGCCCTGCCGTCCGGCGGCACCGCCGCCGCGCCGGCCAAGCCTGCCATCGCCCCCGAGCCGCCCACGGCATCCGCCAACGGCGAGACCCCCGCGCAGTAGAAGCCTGCGCGACGACAACGACATCGGTTCGATGAGCAACACACGAGGTGGCCGGTCCGGGCGCAAGTCCCGGCCGGCCACCTCTGCATTCGAAGAGAGCGCGGGTCTCGCGGCCAGTGCCGCCTCCGCCGTCACCAGTGCGGGGAGCGTGCTGCGCGAGGTCGGCGGAACCGTCGCCGACACGATGCGGCGTTGGTCGGACCCCAGGGAACGCATGCTGCGCAAGCGTCGACGTGCCCGCAAGCGGGCAACCAGGTTCGGAATCGCCTCGGGTGCGGGCGTCGTGGGTTCGGCATCGCTCGCCGCCGCGTCGGCCCCCGACTGGACGATCGTCGCGACCGGCGGCGCCGCAGCGCTGTTCGCCATTCCCGCAGTGGTCGCTGTCAGCACGTATCGGCACCTCACGTCGGTGCCGCTGCCACCCGCCACCGTCACGCGGCAACCGCTGCCACCCGTCGGATCGGCCGCCCGTGCCCCGATGGAACGACTCGCGAGCGCTGAGAGCGGCCTGCACCAACTGCTCGGCGTGCTGAGCCGATCTGCGATCGTCGACGCCGAGGAAATCGATCACACGGGAGAGACCGCGCGGTCGGCGTCGTCAGCGCTGCGGGCCGTCGCCGCGGATGTCGTCGCGATGGAGAGCGCCGGGCGCGGCACGGCCGCGGCCGCCGCACACCTCCAGCAGTCTGTCCGGGCCGCCGGAGAGCAACTCGACATCGGTGTCGCGCAGTACGAGGGGCTCGTCACCGCTGCCGCGAAGATGACCGCGCCCGCGCAGTCGCCGTCGTACACCTTGCTCGATCGGCAACGGGAAGAGCTGCTGTCGGCGTCGGATCGGCTCGAGGGCTGGGCCGAGGCCCTCGGCGAGGTCGACGAGATCGACCGCCGTTTCCGTCGCTGACCAGCCGACTGTCACATCAGTCGTCCACGACTGTCACATCAGTCGTCCACGACAATCACATCAGTCGTCCACTCCGCGCGCGGCGAGGGCATCGCCCATGGCCTCGGCGGTCATCAGCGCCGACACGACGGCCGGCACCGCCAGGGCGCGCAGCGAGAAGCCGAGCCCGCGGGCCTTCCGGGCGTCCGAGACCTGCTGCACGATGCCGGTGAGCAGCGGGATGCACCGCAGCGTCATCGCGAGCACCAGCCCGGCACGGTCGGGATTCACCCCGACCCGGCGCAGCGGCCGCAGGGCGCGGCTGACCGTCTCCAGCATGTCGGACACCCGCGTGGTCAGCGTGACCAGTGCCGCCAGCGCCACGGCCAGCACGATCGTTCCGCACACGACGACCGCGCGCTCCCAGCCGGTGAAGATCACCTGGAATGCGCCGATGAACAGCAGCGCCCACAGCAGCGGACGCAGCTGCGCGAGCGCGACCCGCAGCGGAACACGCGCCGCCGCGTACAGGGCCGCGACGACGGCGACCGCGGGGAGCAGGTGCCACGGCTGGCGCACCAGGACCGTCACGGCGACGATCAGGACCACCATCGCGATGAGTTTCGGACCGGGCGAGAGGCGGTGCAGCAGCGAGGTGCCGGGGGAGTAGAGGCCGAGCGTCGTCATCCGATCAGCTCGCGGTAGTGCGCGATGGCCTCTCCGGGTGTGCCGTCGGCTGCAACGCCGCCGCGGTCGATGACGATCACCCGGTCGAAGTCGTCGAGCAGGTCCAGATGGTGGGTCACGACGATCAACTGCTGGCGGAGACCCGCCAGCGTCGACCGCATCAGTCGCGCGTTGCGCAGGTCCAGCAGCGTCGTGGGTTCATCGGCGACCAGTACGTCGGGGTCGGTCACCATCACCGCCGCGAGCGCGAGCAGCTGTTTCTGCCCGCCCGACAACAGGTGCGTCGGATGGTCCGCGTGCCCGGACAGCCCGAAGTCGGCGAGGACCTGTGCCACCCGGTCGGCCCGCTCGGACTTGCTCAGCGAACTGCGGCGCAGCGAGAAGGCGATGTCCTCCGACACCGTCGGCATGATGATCTGATGGTCGGGGTCGGTGAAGACGAACCCCACCTTGCGGCGGACCTGACGCCCCTTGCGGGCGGTATCGAGCCCGTCGACGGACACCGTCCCGGATGCCGGCGACACCAGACCGTTGATCATCCGCGCCAGCGTGGACTTGCCGCTGCCGTTGGCGCCGATGATCCCGATCCGTGACTCGGTGAGCGCCAGATCGATTCCGTCGAGCACGGTGCGCTCACCGTAAGAGTGGTGAACGCCGTCGAATCGGATCTCGCTCATCGTGCAGCAGTCGATCTATGCGGCGTCGGCCCGCACCGGTGCTGCGGGGAAGGGGCGCGCGGCGAGCGCGGGGTACGCCCGGTGGACCTGCGCGGCGACGACCGCGGCGACGACCGCCTTGATCACGTCGCCCGGCAGGTAGGTGAGGTTCGCGGCGAACGCGCCGGAGACCGTGAGATCCGTCTTCAGGAGCATGCCGGGGATGCCGAATGCGTACAGCACCACGATGCCGCCGATCACGTTGACGGCGATGCCGCCGAAGACGTTGTACTTGGGCAGCATCTTGTAGCTGAGCCATCCGATGACGGCCGCCGCGGGCAGCCAGCCGATCAGGAAGCCCGCCGTGGGGCTGGCCAGGGAGACGAGCGTGGTCCGCCCACCGGCGAGGACCGGCAGCGCCAGACCGAGGACGATCACCGTGAGCACCGACAACGTGCCCTTGCGGGGGCCGAGGAGGGCGCCGGCGAGCATGACGCCGAGGGTTTGCAGTGTGATCGGTACCGCCGAGCCGCCGACGTTGATCGTGCCGGGCAGACCCAGCGCCACGATGAGGGCTGCGAAGACGGCGATCTGCGCCAGATCGCGGGCGGTGTTGCGGGGAGTGCCCGTGGGGGATGACGGCGACACGGCTATCGACTGCTCCTCGTGGTGTTCGCGAACGGGACGGATCGGGTCCAACCCGCCGAGCTTATGTCAACCCGCCGGTCACGACGTATCCCAGTCCGGTCGGCGGCCTCAGGGTGATCACCCATCTTTCCCTGAACTTGCCGCTGAGCTGCTGATTTCCGATTCGGCACGTGCAACCATCGAGGTGCCGCGCTCGTAGGATCGTAGGTAGAGAACCAAGCAGGAGGCACATCGTGTTCTGGAAGATTGTCGGCATCGTGGCGCTGGTGTGGATCGCGTTCATGTTGGTCGGTGCGCTGGTGAAGGGGCTGTTCTGGATCTTGGCGGTGAGCGCGATCGTGTTCGGGCTCTACATGCTGTTCAAGGCGATGTCGGGAACCTCCGGCAGCGATCGCAGCACCGACAAGACCCGGTTCTAGCGTCCGGCCAGGTGACGATCGACGAGGTCGGCGAATGCGCGGCCGGTCGGCGTCACCAGCGTCGGTTTCGAGATCATGTGCACCGTGCGGATCGGGGCGTCGGCGATCCGCAGCAGATGCAGTCCGGGGCGGGTGATCGCGTCGGACTCCGGTAGGAAGCCCACTCCGACGCCGGCCGCGGTGAGTGCGGCCACCAACGTCGCCGAACCGGCCTGCGCCACGACGGTGCGCGGCAGGCCCGCCATGGTGAACGCGTCGTCGCTCTGACGACGCGCCCCCGTTCCCTCCGGGAAGTCGATGGTCGGCACCCCGGCGAGGTCGAGCAGGGTGACCGCGGTGCGGGACGTCCACGGATGTTCCGGTCCGACGACGGCGACGAGCTGTTCGGTGCCGAGCACGCGGGCGGTCAGCCCGGCGCGGGGCCGGGTGTGCCACAGCCCGATGAATCCGAGGTCGAGGTCGCCGGCGTCGACCTGCTCGACGATCGATTCACTCATCGACGACACGACGTGCCCGTCCACCCCGGGGTTCGCCTCCAGGAACGTTCGGACGAGTGCGGCGAGGTCGACCTGGGTGAGGGTCGTGATGGTGCCGATCCGAAGGGTGCCGCTGACGGTGCGTCCGGTGGCGGACACTTCGCCCCGGAGCCGTTCGGCCGCCGCGAGCACCTCCCGGGCGTGGAGCACGAAGGATTCACCGGCTTCGGTCAGTTCCACGCGGCGGCTCGTGCGGATGAAGAGCGGGGTCCCGAGTTCGTGCTCGAGCTGTTGCACCTGGTGGCTGAGGGCGGACTGGGCGACGTGGAGGCGCCCGGCGGCACGGGTGAAGTGCCTCTCCTCGGCGACCGCGATCGCGTATCGCAGCTGGCGCAGTTCCATCGCACTACCTCGATCTGGTTTGACGATCAATCCGATCTGATTCAGATGTTAGACAGATGATTGCTCGGGGTAAAGAATTGCTCGCGTGAGTGTCACCGAATCCCGAACCCCGACCCGTCCGGTGCTGTCGCCGGGACTGCTCCTCGTCATGGCCGTCGCCACCGGTCTGTGCGTGGGCGGCAACTACTTCAACCAGCCGCTGCTGGACTCGATCGCGTCGGCCCTGGACGTGGATCAGTCGACTGCCGCGGTGACCGTCACCGTGTCGCAGGTGTTCTACGGGCTCGGGCTGATGTTCCTGGTGCCGCTGGGGGACCTGTGGGACCGACGGGTGCTGAGCGTCGGGCTGATGCTGCTCGCCGCCGTCGGCCAGGCCGTCTGCGGGTTCGCGCCGTCGATCGGGTGGCTCATGGTGGGCACCGCGATGGCGGGCCTGTTCTCGGTGGCGGCGCAGGTGCTCGTGCCGTTTGCCGCCCAACTCGCCGAACCGGGGCGCTCCGCGACCGCGGTCGGCACCGTGATGAGCGGCCTCATGGTCGGGATCCTGCTGGCCCGCAGTGTCGCCGGACTGCTCACGCCCCTGGGGGGATGGCAGACCGTGTACCGCGTGAGTGCGGTCGCGATGCTGCTGATCGCCGCAGTGCTGTGGCGGGCGCTGCCGAGTTCGCGGGATCGGCACGGTCTGGGCTACGGCGCGATCCTCGCGTCCATGGGTGCGCTCCTGCGCGATCAGCCCCGCCTGCGCACGGCGACGGCCATGAGCGCGCTCAGCTTCGCGGCCGCGAGCACGGTCTTCGCGGCGATGGCGTTCGTGCTCGCGGCCGAACCGTTCGGCCTCGACGACGTCGCGATCGGACTCGTGGGGCTGGCTGGTGTCGCGGGTGCGGTGATGGCGAACGTGGCCGGACGTCTCGCTGATCGGGGGCTCGCGCAGGCGACCGCCGGCGTGGGGGCGGTGGTGCTGCTCGCGTCGTGGGTGCTGTTCGGACTCGGCGGCACCAGCCTGCTCGCGTTCGTACTCGCGGTCCTGATCTCGGATGTCGCGCTCAAGTGTGTGCACGTGAGCAATCAGGGTGTCATCTACGCGCTTGCGCCGCAGGCGCGCTCGCGCGTGACGGCGGTCTACATGACCGGGTACTTCGTAGGCGGCGCTGCCGGATCCGCGCTGGGGTCGCTGGTGTGGGCGACGCACGGGTGGGCCGGGGTGTGCTGGGCGGGCGCGGGCCTGTCGCTCGCCGTTCTCGCGGTGTGGTGGCTCGATCTGCGCGTTTCCGCGCGCGCGGTCGCCGCCGCGGAGGCATCCTGAGGACATGGAACCCATTCCCGAGGACTGGCAGCGCGGGTTGGTGATCGTCGCCCATCCCGACGACATCGAATACGGGGCCGCGGCGGCTGTCGCCCGATGGACGGACCAGGGCAAGGACATTCGGTACGTCCTGGTCACGAGCGGTGAGGCGGGGATCGCGGGCCTGCACCCCCAGCAGTCCGGGCCGCTGCGCGAGGACGAGGAGCGACGTTCGGCCGCGATCGTGGGTGTGTCGAAGGTGGAATTCCTCGGCTATCCCGACGGCCGGATCGAATACGGGCCGGATCTGCGCAGGGACCTGGCCCGGGTGATCCGGACGCACTGCCCCGAGATGGTCGTCACGATGAACCACCGCGAGACGTGGGGGCCGGGGTTCCTGAACAGCGCCGACCACCGGGCCGTCGGGCTCGGTGTCCTCGACGCCGTCGCCGACGCCGCGAACGAGTGGATCTTCCCCGAGCTCACCGAACCGCCGTGGGCGGGCGTGCGGTGGGCCGCCGTGAACACGATGGTCGGGACCACGCACGCGGTGGACGTCGCCGCGACGGTCGAGCGCGCCGTCGAATCGCTGTGCGAGCACCGCGCGTACCTCGAGGCGCTCAGCGACGAACCGGTGTTGGACCAGGCGGCCCGGCAGATCGAGATGTCCACCGGGCCCAAGCCTGGATTCGACGCCGAACGGGCCGTCGGCTTCGAGTTGTACGTCTTCGGCGGCTGACCGCCTAGTCGAGTGGGGCTCCGACGATGACGCGTCCCGCACCCGGGACGGCCTCGACGTCGATCGGCAACTGCCCGACGAACTCGCCGTCGGCGTACGACGTGACGGGGATGCCGGTCTCCAGCCGCAGCTTTCGGGTCCGGAACGTCTGCACCTCGTCGAGGTCGACGTGCGTGCCCTTGTAGACGGTGGGGAACAGGCGCACCAGCTTGAACCGGCCACCCGACGCGACCACGGTGACGTCGAGGAGGCCGTCGTCGAGTTTCGCATTCGGTGTGATGAGCATGCCGCCGCCGTAGGAGGTGCCGTTGCCGACCGACACCATCGTCGCGTCGAGTTCGATGGTGCGGTCGTCGAGCACGATCCGGTAGGGGATCGGCTTCAGCCGCGCCAGTTCGACCACCATCGCGAGGTTGTAGCGCATCGGGCCCTTGGGCCACCGCATCCGGTTGGCGCGGTCGGTGACGAGGGCGTCGAATCCGCTCGACAGCACGGTGCCGAACCAGCGGTCGCCGGTCCGCGCCAGGTCGACGGTCGCGACGTCGCCCGCGGCGATGATGTCGGCGGCCGCCACCGGGTCGTCGACCGGGATGTGGAACAGGCGCGCGTGGTCGTTGCCGGTGCCGCCGGGGACGATGCCCAGCGGAGTCCCGGTCTGCGCCAACGCCTGCCACGCGATGCTGACCAGGCCGTCGCCGCCGGCGGCGACCAGTGCGTCGGTGCCTTCGGCGACGGCCTTGCGTGCCAGTTCCAATGCCTCGTCCGCGGACCGGCCCTCGATCTCGGTGACCGTGACGCCGCGTTCCCGCAGACGGGCCACGGCGGCGGCGGACGCCCACGGGGCGTGGCCGCTGCCCGCGGCCGGATTCGTCAGGACCGTGACCGATTTCGTCATGGGATGAGCTTGCCAGGGTTGAGGATTCCGGCGGGGTCGATTGCGTCCTTGACCGCCCGCAGGACGCGCGCACCCAGCGGACCGACCTCGGTCTCCATCCACGGCCGATGGTCGCGGCCCACCGCGTGGTGGTGGGTGATGGTGCCGCCCGCGGCCATGATCGCATCGCCCGCGGCGCGCTTGGCGGTGGCCCACTGCGACAGTGGATCGTCGGCCTGTGCGCACACCACGGTGAAGTACAGCGACGCACCGGTGGGGTAGGTGTGCGAGATGTGGCACATCACGAGGGCCGGCGTGCCCTGTGCCGCAAGCGATTCGGTGAGAGCAGTGGTGACTGCGGTGCGCAGGTTCGCGAGATTGGACCAGCGCGTGGCGGTTTCGAGGGTCTCGGCGATCGCGCCCGCGTTCAGCAGCGCGTCACGCAGGTACGGGGCGTCGAAGCGGCCGTGCTCCCACGACTGTGCGGGCCCCTCACCCAGTGCGGTGCCACCGGACGCGGCGAGCAGTGCGGTCGCCTCGGCGTAGCGGGCCTCGACGTGGGCGTCGGTGCCCTCGAAGGTGGTGATGGCGAGGCAGCCCGCGGTGGGGCTGTCGCCGCCGATGTCGCCGGCCAGCGCCAGGTTGATGCCGGTCTCGGCCTCGTCGGACAGACGCATCACGGTGGGCGCGGACCCGGACTGGACGACGGCGCGCAGCGCGGCGGCGCCGGTCTCGAAGTCGGGGAACGACCAGGCCTGGTACCCGGTGCGTTCGGGGACCGGGTGCACGCGCAGGCCCACCTCGGTGATGATGCCGAGAGTGCCCTCGGAGCCGACGAACAACTCGCGCAGGTCGGGGCCGGCCGCCGAGGCGGGACCGCGTCCGAGGTCGAGGGTGCCGGACGGGGTGGCGACGCGCAGCCACTCGACCATGTCGTCGAAGCGGCCGTACCCGGCGGACGCCTGTCCCGATGACCGGGTCGCGGCGAACCCGCCGATCGTGGCGAACTGGAAGCTCTGCGGGAAGTGGCCGAGGGAGAACCCGTGCTCGCCGAGGACCTGCTCCGCCTGCGGGCCGGTCAGGCCGGCCTGCAGCGTCGCGACGCCGGACACCGGATCCAGATCGGTGAGCGCGTTCAGTCGCTGCAGGTCGAGGGCGACTACTGAGTGGAACCGGCCGCGGGCGGGGTCGACACCGCCGACGACGCTGGTGCCGCCGCCGAACGGGACCACCGCGACACCCTCGGCCGCGCAGAACCGCAGCAGTGCCAGCACCTCGTCGTGCGAGCCGGGCAGCAGGACCGCGTCAGGAGCGTCCTGCGGGTCGGTGGCCTTGCGGCGCAGCAGGTCCGGGGTGCTCTTGCCGCCGGCGTGCCGCAGGCGGGACGCGTCGTCGGTGCGGACGTGGTCGGCGCCGAGGAGTTCGCGGAGGGCGGCGATGAGGGCGTGGCCGAGGGTGCTCTCGCGCAGCGTCACGTCGGACTCGGTGGGCGGCGCTGCCTGTTCGACGGAGACCCCGAGTGCCTGCTGGAGCAGGGTCGTGATCTGCGGCGACAGGTGTCGGCGGGACTCGGCGACACCCCAGGCGTCCCACTCCATGGTGGGGGCCGTGGTGGCGGGGACTTCGGGCACGAAGGCATCGGACATGCGTTACAGTGTTACACACGATGTCTATCTGTAACGAAGTTTCCGGATCTGCCGGGGAGTCTCCGAGTGTCGACGACCAGATCCTCGACGCGGCACGCTCGTGCGTGCTCGACTTCGGGCTGCGTCGCACGACGCTCGCCGAGGTCGCCCGCCGCGCCGGCGTGAGTCGGCCCACCGTGTACCGGCGTTGGCCGGACACCCGGGCGGTCGTCGCCGACCTGCTGACCCGCGAGATCCGTACGGCGATCCCGGACATGATCGGTGACGCTCCCGCGCGGCTCCAGCTCGTGCAGGCCGTCGTCGACGTCGCGACGGAGATGCGCGATCACCCCCTGTTCGAGAAGATCCTGCGATCCGACCCGGACATGCTCATGACGTACGTCGTCGATCGACTCGGAACGAGTCAGCGGGCCATCGTCGAGGTGGTCGCGGCCGCCATCGCCGCCGGACAGCACGACGGCTCGATCCGCACCGCAGACCCGGTGCACATGGCGACGATGGTGCTGCTCACCGTCCAGTCGGCGGTCCAGTCGGCGCGGATGGTGGCCGAGCTGCTGCCGGCGGCCGCGCTCGTCGAGGAACTGCGTGTCGCCGTCGACTCCTATCTAGCGCCACGCTCGGTGCTCTGACCACCGACCACCACCGACCCACTTCCAGGAGGAACAGTGCAGGACAATGCGCAGTCCGCGCTCAACGCCCAGCGTCGCAGTCGGGAACTGTCCGATCTCGGGGACGGCGGTGTCGTCGACGTCCTGGTGATCGGTGGCGGCATCACCGGCGTCGGAACGGCACTGGACGCCGCGTCGCGCGGCCTGCGCACGGTGCTGGTCGACAAGCACGACCTCGCCTTCGGGACCAGCCGGTGGAGTTCGAAGCTGGCGCACGGCGGACTGCGGTACCTGGCGTCCGGCAATGTCGGGATCGCGCGGGAGAGTGCCGTCGAGCGCGGAATCCTCATGACGCGGACGGCGCCGCACCTCGTGCGGGCACTGCCGCAGTTGGTGCCGCTGCTGCCGTCGGTCAGCTTCTTCGAGAAGTCCCTGGTCCGGACCGGATTCCTCGCAGGTGACGCGTTGCGGATCACCGCTCGGACGCCCGCGTCGGTGCTGCCGCGGTCCCGTCGGGTCGGGGCGGCGCGGGCCGCGCAGCTCGCGCCCGCCGTCCGCCGCGACGGCCTGCGTGGCGGTCTCCTGGCGTTCGACGGACAGCTGGTCGACGACGCCCGTCTCGTCGTGGCCCTCGCCCGGACCGCGGCCGCCCACAGTGCGACGATCCTGACCCGCGTCGGCGCGTACGACGTGACCGGCGAGTCGGCCCGCCTGCGGGACGAGATCACCGGCGAGGAGATGACGATCCGTGCCCGAGCCGTCGTCAATGCCGCGGGTGTCTGGGCCGGGCAGGTGGACCCGGACATCCGGCTCAAGCCCAGTCGCGGCACGCACCTGGTGCTGCCCGCGGAGTTGTTGGGGAACCCCACCGCGGCGCTCACCGTGCCCATCCCGGGCGAGACCAACCGTTTCGTGTTCGCGCTGCCGGCGCAGCTGGGGCGCGTGTACCTGGGCCTGACCGACGAGGCCGTCGACGGTCCGCTGCCCGACGTCCCCGCCGCATCCGACGGCGAGATCGATTTTCTGCTCGACACCGTCAACACCGCGCTGGCCACTCCGATCACGCGCGCCGACGTCGTCGGCACGTACGCGGGTCTGCGCCCGCTCCTCGACAGCGGCGAGGGGAAGACCGCGGATCTGTCCCGCAACCATGCGGTGCTGCGCTCGTCGAACGGTGTCGTCAGTGTGGTCGGCGGCAAGCTCACGACGTACCGGAAGATGGCGCAGGATGCGGTCGATGCGGCCGTCGCTGCAGGCGGTCTGACGGCGCGATCGTGCGTGACGACGGACCTGCCCGCAGTCGGGGCCACGCGCACCGCGCCTCGCAACCTGCCGCCGTCGCTGGTCGCGCGGTACGGCAGCGAAGCGGGCCTGGTGGCCGAGGCGGGGGCGCTCACGCCGATCGCCGAGGGTATCGACGTCACGCATGCCGAACTGGCGTTCGCGGTGAGCCACGAGGGCGCGCTCGACGTCGACGATCTGCTCGACCGCCGCACCCGGATCGGATTGGTCGCGGCCGATCGGGAGCGGGCGATGCCAGCCGCGGAGGACGCGTTGACCCGCGACTGATCGCGGCAGTGTCAGGGGCCGGTGATCGCGACAGCGTCACGGCCGAGTGAACCGCGAGTAGGAAGGGGCGCGCGAATACCGTTGCGGGCGTAGCGTCGAATGTCATGAGTATTCGACTCGGGTACCAGATTCCGAACTTCAGCTACTCGACTCCCGTCCGCGACCTGTTTCCGACTGTCATCGCCCAGGCTCGGGAGGCGGAGGCGGCCGGATTCGACGCCGTGTTCGTGATGGACCACTTCTACCAACTGCCGGGGATCGGCGAGCCCGACGAGCCGATGCTAGAGGCCTACACGGCACTGGCCGGAATCGCGACGGCCACCGACTCGATCCAATTGTCCGCACTGGTCACCGGCAACACCTACCGGAACCCGGCGATGCTCGCCAAGACGGTGTCCACGCTCGACGTCGTCAGCGGCGGCCGGGCGGTCCTCGGCATCGGCGCCGGCTGGTTCGAGCTCGAACACCAGCAGTTGGGATTCGAGTTCGGCACGTTCACCGACCGGTTCGAGCGGCTCACGGAGGCGCTCGCGATCATCTCGCCGATGCTCCACGGCGACCGGCCGACGTTCGAGGGCAAGTGGTACCACGTCGAGAACGCGATCAACGAGCCCCGCATCCGCGACGACCTGCCGATCATGCTCGGTGGCGGCGGCGAGAAGAAGACGTTCGGACTCGCGGCCCGCTACGCCGACCACCTCAACATCATCGCGAACGCGACCGAGCTGCCGCGCAAACTCGAGGCCCTCGCACAGCGCTGCGAGGAGGTCGACCGTGACCCGAAGACGCTCGAGACGAGCTTTCTCGCGTTCGTGATGCTCGACGAGGACGGGGACAGGGCCCGCGAGATGCAGCGCGAGTTCCTGCTGTCGCGTGGCGTGGACCTGTCGGCACTGTCGGTGGCCGAGCGGGCCGTCGCGACGGATCGGCAGTTCGTCGGCAGCCCGGACGAGGTGGCCGAGCAGATCAAGACCCGGGTACTCGACGTGGGCGTCGACGGCGTGATCGTCAATCTGGTGGCCAACGGACACCAGCCGGGCATCGTCGAACTGGTCGGTCGCACCCTCGGACCGCTCGTTCGCGGCTGACCGCAGGCGCGCGACCGAAACCCGCGCAGCGCGGAATCGCTGACCGCGCTGCAGCGGGCCGCCGGTGTGGCACCCTGAGCGGATGCGAGTAGCTGTTGTCGCCGGACCAGAGGCCGGTCATGCCGTCCCGGCCCTGGCGCTGTGTCGGAAATTCGTTGCCGCGGGCGACGATCCGGTGTTCTTCTCCGCGGGACGGTGGCTCGACGTCGCACGTGGCATCGGGATCGAGGCGCGCAAGCTCGGTGGTCTCGCGCCACGCGAGTTCGACGACGACTCCGACTCCGGATCGAAGATCCACGGTCGGGCGGCGCACGTCTCGACGGCGCTGCTGCCCGACATGCGTGACGTCGCGCCCGATCTCGTGGTGTCCGACATCATCACCGTCGGCGGCGGCATGGCTGCCGAACGGCTCGGGGTGCCGTGGGTGGAGTTGTCGCCGCACCCGCTGTACCTGCCGTCGAAGGGCCTGCCGCCCATCGGGTCGGGTATGGCGCCCGGCACCGGTGTCGGCGGCCGCCTCCGGGACACGCTGCTGCGGGCCGCGACCGCGCCGTCGATCCGGAAGGGGCGGGTCCAGCGCAGCGAGGCGCGGGTGAGCGTCGGCCTGTCCGCCCGGGACCCGGGCCCGGCGGCGCGGCTGATCGCGACCCTGCCCGCGCTCGAGGTGCCGCGCCCGGACTGGCCGTCGAACGCGCATGTCGTCGGGCCGCTCGTGTGGGAGCCTGCCGACAACGTGCTCGACCCGCCGCCGGGGGACGGGCCGCTGGTGGTCCTGGCGCCGTCCACCGCGTCGACTGGGGCCGGCGGCATGCTCGACACGGCGATCCGGGCGCTCGACGGGCTGGGTGTGCGGATGCTCGTGACCCTGTTCGAGAAGCCCGAGATCGATCTGCCGGACTGGGTGCGTGCCGGGTACGGGCGGCAGGACGAGATGCTGCGGAATGCGTCGGCGCTGATCTGCGGCGCCGGCCACGGTGTGCTCGCGAAGGGACTCCTGGCAGGTGTGCCGGCGGTGACGGTCCCCGGTGGCGGGGACCAGTGGGAGGTCGCGAACCGGGTCGCCCGTGGCGGTCTGGGGGTGATGATCCGCCCGCTGGAGGTCGCGACGCTGCGGGACGCGGTGCGGAAGGTCCTCGACGACCCGGCCTACGCTGCCGCCGCGCGGCGGGCGGCCGACGGGATCGCGGACGTCGCCGACCCGGTCGCGGTGTGCCGGGCGGCGGCATGAGCGGCGTGGCGGTCCGGCCGATTCCGCTACGGTGGCACATGTGCGACTGACCGAATTCCATGATCTCGTCCGGGAAGAGTTCGGACAGGTACGCGGCGACTCCCTGCTGGTCGACCACGTCATCCTCAGTCTGGGCGGGAAGACCGCCGTCGACGCCATCGAGGACGGCGAGGATCCCCGCGCGGTGTGGCGCGCGCTGTGCGACGAGTTCGACGTTCCGCCGCAGCGTAGATAGCGCGGCGCCGGCGGTGCGGCACCCCCGCCGGTGATTGACTCGAACAGATGTTCGCTTATGCTGGGATCATCCGTTGTCGTCCACACGTTGCGGCTGAGTGCGGCGGTTCGGACCGTTCGAGCCGGCGAAGTTGTCGGTACCGGGCTCTAACCTGATCCCAGATCGCTGGACGAGACTTCGAAAAGGGGACCACGATGGCACCACAGGCACACGACCGCGACAAGGCGCTCGAGCTGGCTCTGGCACAGATCGACAAGAGCTTCGGCAAGGGCTCGGTGATGCGTCTGGGTGAGGAGGCTCATCAGCCCATCGCCGTGATCCCCACCGGATCGATCGCGCTGGACGTGGCGCTGGGTATCGGCGGTCTGCCCCGCGGACGCGTCGTCGAGATCTACGGTCCGGAGTCCTCGGGTAAGACGACGGTCGCGCTGCACGCGGTGGCGAACGCGCAGGCCGCCGGCGGCATCGCGGCGTTCATCGACGCCGAGCACGCGCTCGATCCGGAGTACGCCCGCAAGCTCGGTGTCGACACCGACGCCCTCCTGGTCTCGCAGCCCGACACCGGTGAGCAGGCGCTCGAGATCGCGGACATGCTGATCCGTTCCGGCGCCCTCGACATCATCGTCGTCGACTCGGTGGCCGCGCTGGTGCCGCGTGCCGAGATCGAGGGCGAGATGGGCGACAGCCACGTCGGTCTGCAGGCGCGACTGATGAGCCAGGCGCTGCGCAAGATGACCGGTGCCCTCAACAACTCGGGCACCACGGCGATCTTCATCAACCAGCTGCGCGAGAAGATCGGTGTGATGTTCGGCTCGCCCGAGACCACGACCGGTGGTAAGGCGCTCAAGTTCTACTCCTCGGTCCGCCTCGACGTCCGCCGCATCGAGACGCTCAAGGACGGCACCGACGCGGTCGGTAACCGCACCCGCGTCAAGGTCGTCAAGAACAAGGTGTCGCCGCCGTTCAAGCAGGCCGAGTTCGACATCCTCTACGGCCAGGGCATCAGCAAGGAGGGCTCGCTGATCGACATGGGCGTCGAGCACGGGTTCATCCGCAAGTCCGGATCCTGGTACACGTACGAGGGCGATCAGCTGGGCCAGGGCAAGGAGAATGCCCGCAAGTTCCTGCTCGAGAACACCGACATCCGCGACGAGATCGAGAAGAAGATCAAGGAGAAGCTCGGTATCGGTGCGGTCGTGACCGACGACAGTGCCGAGTCGGCCGACTTCTAGGCCGGTGAGTGTCGTACCCCGCCCGGCCGGCGATGCCGATCGGGCGGGGGAGAACCACCCAACGATGATTGACGACGAAACGGATCACGGCCCCGAACGGCGCACGAGCCGCTCGGGAAGGGGGCGTTCACGGGGTCGCCAGGTCGGCCCGGACGGGGAACCGTTCGAACTCCAGGGCTCCCCGGAGACGCTCGCGGCGCGGGCCAAGGACGTGTGTCTGCGGCTGCTCACCGATCGTGCGCGCAGCCGCGCGGAACTCGAGCAGAAGCTGGCGCAGAAGGGCTACCCGCAGGCCGTCGTGGAGCGAGTCCTCGACCGCCTCGCCGAGGTCGGCCTCGTCGACGATGCCGCGTTCGCGGAGCAGTGGGTCCACTCTCGGCACACCTACTCCGGTCGCGGCCGGCGGGCACTCGCAACGGAACTGCGCCGCAAGGGCATCGACCAGCAGACGTCCACCGAGGCGCTGTCGCAGATCAGTTCCGACGACGAACACGAGAAGGCCGCCGAACTGGTCCGCAAGAAGCTCGTACGTATCACCGCTGAGGACATCGCAGACCGCGACGACAGAGAAAAATTGATGCGCCGACTCGTCGGCATGCTCGCGCGCCGCGGCTACCCGGCATCCATGTCGTTCGCCGTCGTCAAGGCGGAACTGGACGACCTCGGCTCGGAAACGTAAAGGGCTCGCGGAGGATTGATTCCTCCGCGAGCCCTTCACGGTGCTCGTACCGTCAGAGTCGCGGCTGCGACTTCACGGTGTCGCTGAAATCGTCGATGCCGGGGGCGCCGTCGAGTTCGTTGGTGTCGATCGGCACGACGACCGGGCGGGTGCCCTTCTTGCCGCCGCTGCGGAGCCGCTTCTCGAGCCACGTCGCGAAGGACGTGAGCGCGAAGTTGATGATCACCATGATCACGCCGACCACGACCAGTGCAGCGAAGAAGTTGCGGTAGTACGACGCCGCCTGCTGGCCGCTGCGGATCAGCTCGATGTAGCCGATCTGGTAGCCGAGCGCCGAGTCCTTCAGCGCAACCACCATCTGAGACACCAGGGCCGGCAGCATCGTGGTGATCGCCTGCGGCAGCAGGATCAGCCGCATCATCTGGCCCTTGCGCATACCGAGCGCTGACGCGGCCTCGGTCTGACCCTTCGGCAGCGACAGGATGCCGGCCCGCAGGATCTCGGCGATGACCGAGCCGTTGTACAGGGTCAGGCCCACGACGACCGCGGCCAGCGCCAGCTGGTTCGACGGGAACACGCCGTACTGGGCGAACGCCTGGTAGGCGAAGATCATCAGGATCAGCACCGGAATCGCCCGGAAGAACTCCACGAACGCGCCGCAGATCCAGCGGACCCACCGGTGATCGGAGAGTCGACCGATGCCGAGGACCGCGCCGAGGATCAGCGCGAACACGATCGACAGGGACGCCGCGAGCAGCGTGCCCTTCAGGCCCGGCAGTAGGTAGGTGGTCCACGTGAAGTGGTCCAGGAACGGCGACCACTTGTCGGCCTCGAGCTGGCCGTTGTCGGCCAGCACGTTGAGCACGTACAGCGCGACCGCGACGAGGACGATGCCGAAGACGATCGCGATCAGCCGGTTCCGTACCCGGGCCCGGGGGCCGGGGATGTCGAAGAGAACGCTCGACTGCTGGGTCATCGCTTCACCGCCAGACGCTTGCCGAGGTAACCGAACAGGAAGCCGACCGGCAGCGTCAGGATCATGAATCCGATCGCGAAGATCGCGAAGACGAGGAACAGCTTGTCGGCCTCGTTCTCGATCATCGTCTTCATGAGCAGTGACGCCTCGGCCACACCGATGGCCGAAGCGATCGTGGTGTTCTTCGTCAACGCGATCAGCACGCTGCCCAGGGGCGCGATGACCGCGCGGAACGCCTGCGGCAGCACGATCATCCGGACACTCTGGGTGAACGTCAGGCCCAGCGAGCGGGCCGCCTCGGCCTGGCCGAGCGGAACGGTGTTGATGCCCGACCGCAGCGACTCGCACACGAAAGCGGCGGTGTAGACGACGAACCCGAGCACCGCGAGCCGGAAGTTGTTCTGATCGATGAACTTCGGGGAGTCCTCGGGGGCGAAGTACACGCCCAGGTTCTGGTAGAGGCCCACCGAGCAGAACACGATGATGAGCGTCAGCGGTGTGTTGCGGAAGATGTTGACGTACCAGGTCGCGAAGATCCGGAGGATCGGCACGGGGGAGACCCGCATCGCGGCGAGGAGCGTGCCCCAGATCAGGGCGCCGAGCGCCGACCAGAAGGTGAGCTGCACCGTTGTCCAGAACGCGCTGACCAGCTGATCACCGTAAGTATCAAGTAGTCCCATTTCACCTCCTCCGCATCAGTACCGGTCGACGGCCGGCGGCGCGGGAAGCGCATAGCCGGACTCGCCCATGGTGTCCTCGAGTGCCCGCTGCCAGGCCCCGGTCGCGATCATGTCCTCGATCGCATCGTTGATCTTCATCCGTGCTTCCGTATCGCCCTTCGGTAGACCGACTCCGTAGGGCTCGGTGGTGAACGGTTCACCGGCAAGCTTGAACTCACCGGGGTACTGGGCGGAGTATCCGGCCAGGATGATGTCGTCCGTGGTCAGGGCGTCGACCTTGCCGCGGTGCAGAGCCTCGACGCACGACGAGTAGCTGTCGAACTGCTGCAGCTGCACGCCGGGGTACGATTTCTTGATCTTCTGCGCCGGGGTGGAGCCCGACACCGAACACAGCTTCTTCCCACCTTGGAGGGACTCGGGTCCGGTGATCGTGTCGTCATCGGCGCGGACCAGAAGCGACTGCCCCGCGATGTAGTACGGGCCGGCGAAGTCGACGACCTTCTTGCGGTTGTCGGTGATCGAGTACGTGCCGACGACGAAGTCGACCTCGCCGTTCTTGATCAAGTTCTCGCGCTGCGCCGACGGGGCCTCGCGCCACGTGATGCCGCTCTCGGGAACACCCAGGTAGTTCGCGATGTACTTGGCGACCTCGACGTCGAAGCCGGTCATCGTCTTGTCCGGCTCGCGCAGCGCCAGTCCGGGCTGGTCGTACTTGGTGCCGATGGTGAGGTGCCCGTCGGCGGCGTCGGCGAGCACGTCCCGTGGCTCGCTGCTGCCGCACGCCGAGGCCGTCAGCACGACCGCGGTGAGGGCTGCGACGACGGACAGGATGCGGGGGGATCTGATTCGTCTCATGGTGTTTTCCTCCGCCCCGGTGTCAGTGGCCGAGGATCTTGCCGAGGAAGTCCTTGGCGCGATCGGACTCGGGTGCGGTGAAGAACGTGTCGGGGTCGGAGTCCTCGATGATCGAACCGTCGGCCATGAAGATGATCCGGTCGGCGGCCTTGCGCGCGAATCCCATCTCGTGGGTGACGACGATCATGGTCATGCCTTCCTTGGCGAGGTTGACCATGACGTCGAGGACCTCGTTGACCATCTCGGGGTCCAGCGCGGAGGTGGGCTCGTCGAAGAGCATCACCTTGGGATCCATCGCGAGCGACCGGGCGATCGCCACGCGCTGCTGCTGTCCGCCGGACAGCTGCGCGGGGTACTTGTCGGCCTGCGACTCGATGCCGACCCTCTCGAGGAGCGCCAGGGCGCGCTCCTTCGCCTCGGCCTTGTCGATCTTGCGGACCTTGACCGGCGCCAGCATCACGTTCTCGAGCACGGTCTTGTGGGCGAACAGGTTGAAGCTCTGGAACACCATCCCGACGTCCGAGCGCAGCCGCGCGAGGGCACGGCCCTCGGCGGGGACTGCGACGCCGTCGATCGTGATGGAGCCGTTGTCGATCGGCTCGAGTCGATTGATCGTGCGGCACAGCGTCGACTTGCCGGACCCCGAGGGGCCGAGCATCACGACGACCTGGCCGGCCGGAATCTCGAGTTCGATGTTCCGTAGAACGTGCAGGTCGCCGTAGTGCTTGTCGACACCCTTCATCAAGATCATCGACGGGGTCCCGGGAGCCGTTCCGGTTGTCTCAGGCTGCGTCATAACGCGTAACCCTATATGGACTTTTTGCGTACCCGCTGGTCTAGAGCCGATCGATCTTGAACGATACAGTCGCGGCGGTCGCCTTCGGTGGACCAATGTGGCCCCGACAGGCGGTTTTGTGCGGGGCCGTACCCTGGACGCGTGGAGACGATCGACCAGAACGCCGGGCGCAGTTACGAGGTCCGCACGTACGGCTGTCAGATGAACGTGCACGACTCCGAGCGGCTCTCGGGTCTACTCGAGGACGCCGGTTACACCAGGGCTGTGCCGGGGGAGCAGGCCGACCTCGTGGTCTTCAATACCTGTGCGGTGCGTGAGAACGCCGACAACAAGCTGTACGGGAATCTGAGCCATCTCGCTCCGGTCAAGGAGGAGCGCCCCGGGATGCAGATCGCCGTCGGCGGCTGTCTCGCGCAGAAGGACCGCGACACGGTGGTGAAGAAGGCCCCGTGGGTCGACGTCGTGTTCGGCACCCACAACATCGGTTCGCTGCCGGCGCTGCTCGAGCGGGCCCGTCACAATCAGAAGGCCGAGGTCGAGATCCTCGAATCGCTCGAGGCGTTCCCGTCGACACTGCCGGCCAAGCGCGAGTCCGCCTACGCCGGATGGGTGTCGATCTCCGTCGGCTGCAACAACACCTGCACGTTCTGCATCGTGCCCGCGCTGCGCGGCAAGGAGGTCGACCGGCGCCCCGGCGACATCCTCGCCGAGGTCCAGGCGCTCGTGAACGAGGGTGTCCTCGAGGTGACACTGCTCGGGCAGAACGTCAACTCGTACGGCGTCTCGTTCGCCGACCCCGAGATCCCGCGGGACCGCGGCGCCTTCGCGAAGCTGCTGAGTGCGTGCGGGCAGATCGAGGGGCTCGAGCGGGTGCGGTTCACGTCCCCGCATCCGGCGGAGTTCACCGACGACGTCATCGAGGCGATGGCGACCACCCCCAACGTGTGTCCGCAGCTGCACATGCCGCTGCAGTCCGGCTCGGATCGGGTCCTCAAGGCGATGCGCCGGTCGTACCGCAGCGCGAAGTTCCTCGGAATCATCGAGAAGGTTCGTGCCGCGATGCCGCATGCCGCGATCACGACCGACATCATCGTCGGCTTCCCGGGGGAGACCGAGGAGGATTTCCAGGCGACCCTCGACGTGGTGCGGCAGGCGCGGTTCACGAGCGCCTTCACGTTCCAGTACTCCAAGCGTCCGGGCACCCCGGCCGCCGAGATGGACGGCCAGCTGCCGAAAGCCGTTGTGCAGGAACGCTACGACCGGCTGATCGCGCTGCAGGAGGAGATCACCCTCGACGAGAATCGCAAGCTCGTCGGCACCGAGGTGGAACTGCTGGTGACCGCGGGCGACGGCCGCAAGAACGCCGAGACCGCGCGCATGAGCGGACGCGCACGAGACGGTCGCCTGGTGCACTTCCGTCCCGAGGGCAACCTCGACGGCGACCTGCGCCCCGGCGACGTGATCACCGTCGTCGTGACCGGTGCTGCCCCGCACCACCTGGTCGCGGACAATCTCGTCCTCACCCACCGGCGCACCCGCGCCGGCGACTCGTTCGAACGAGGGGTCACGCCGAAGACCCCGCCGATCGGTGTCGGGCTGGGGCTGCCGCAGGTCGGCGCCCCCGCACCGCTGCCAGCACAGATGGGATGCAACGCATGAGCACCTCGGACAGCGGCGACGCTTCCGGTAGCGAGAACCGGCCGGACCGAGACGGCCCGGGTGTCCCGGGCGTTCCGGATCCGATGGACGAGTACCAGAAGGACTTCGAGGCCGCCGAGAAGAAGGTCGCGGGGGAGATCGACCCCGGCATGCGCGCAGTCGTCGTGGCCGTGTGCGTGCTGGTGCTCCTGCTGTCGTTCACGCTGCCGCACACCGGATCCGTGAACGGCTGGGACGTACTCGTCGGCAATCAGGACGCGATCGACGAGAACATCAAGCTGCCGTCGCGCATCTTCGTGTGGATGGCACTCGTGTTCGGCGGAGTCTTCTCGATTCTCGCGCTCGTGACCCGGCGGTGGGTGCTGGCGTGGATCGCGTTGGCCGGTACCGCGGTGTCGGCGGTGTTCGGCATGCTCGCGATCTGGTCGCGGCAGACCCTCCCGGCGACTGAGGCCTCGAGTTCGGGTCCGGGATTCGGTCTCGTGCTGGGCTGGATCACGGTCATCGTCCTGACCTTCCACTGGATCAAGGTGGTGTGGAGCCGGACCGCGGTGCAGCTCGCCCCCCCCCCCCCCCCCACCCCTCACTCGTTACCGATCAGAGCTCGTTGACGGCGCCCTCGGCGGCTTCGGCCCACTCACGCCACTGCTTGGCCTGGGCGAGGGCCTTCTCCGCGTCCTTGGTCTTGCCTGCCGCGGTGGCCTTGGCGGCCTGCTCCTCGAACTGGGCGACGCGCTCACGGAACTGGGCGGCCCGCGCCAGTGCCTCGGGATCGGTGCGGCGCCACTCCGAGTCGGCGGCCTCGCGCACGCGCTTCTCGATGGCGCGGAGCTTGCCTTCGAGATCGTGCATCCGCTCGCGCGGAACCTTGCCGATCGCGTCCCACTTCTCCTGCAGGTCGCGCAGCGCCGCGCGAGCCGCCTCGAGATCCTTGTCGGGATCGATGGCACTCGCGGACTTCAGCAGCTCTTCCTTGGCGACGGCGTTCTGCGCGAACTCCGCGTCGCGTTCGGACGCCGCGGCGTTGCGGGCGGCGAAGAAGACGTCCTGCGCCTCCTTGAAACGGCGCCACAGGGCGTCGTCCGCTTCGCGGGGCGCCCGTCCGGCGGCCTTCCACTCGGCGAGCAGGTCCCGGAACTCGCCTGCCGTCGGACCCCAGTCAGTGGAGGTCGCCAACGCCTCGGCCTGGGTGACGAGCTCCTCCTTGCGGGACTTCGCGCCGGCGCGCTCCCGATCGAGTTCGGCGAAGTGTGTGCCTCGCCGGCGGTTGAAGGCCTCGCGGGCCTTCGAGTACCGCTTCCACAGGGCGTCGTCGGTCTTGCGATCGAGTCCCCGGATGGTCTTCCACTCGTCGAGGATCTCGCGCAGCCGGTCACCCGCGACCTTCCACTGGGTGGATTCGTTGCCGATCTGCTCGGCCTCGGCCGCGAGCGCCTCCTTGCGGGAGGTCTGCTCCTGCCGCGATTGCTCCTTGTCTTGCTTCTCCTGCTCCTCGGCCTGCGCGGAGCCCGCGATGATCGCCGTCAAACGAACGCTCAGTGTGTCGATGTCGCCGATGACCGCCGCGGTGGGGAGTGACTCGGCGAGCGCCGCGGCTGCGGCCCGGGTCTTCTTGGCATCGCCGGCACCGGAGGCCAGGCGCGTCTCGAGGAGCGTCACCTCGGTCGCCAGGTCGTCGTACCGTCGTCCGAAGTGCGCGAGGCCCTCGGCGGCGTCCCCTGCCTGCCACGAGCCGATCTGTCGTTCGCCGTCGGCCGTCTTGACCCACGCGGTGCCGTCGTCGTCGACCCGGCCGAACAGGCTGGGATCGCTGGTGGCCACGGCGGGCATGGCGTGGGTCGGAGCCGGACCGGGCTTGGGCGAGCTCGATGTCACGGCACCCGGCTTGGCGGCGCCGGGCTTGGGGACACCCGGCTTGGGGGTACCCGGCTTGGGTGCGTTGCTCTCGGTCATAGCTCCTCGTCTCTGCCGCGCGTCACGGCTGCCTGATCGCACTGTCGCCTCCCACCTGGGTCCGTCGGTCGATCGGAAATGGTGGGAGCCTGCAGCGACTGTTCAAGACTATTGAAACAGGTATGACCCTCCGAGGGCGTCACCTCGGGTCGACTACCGTGGCGCAGTGTGTTGACCGCCGCTGCTTTCGTGCCCTCGCCCCCGCTGCTGGTGCCCCAATTGGCCGGGGCCGCAGCGCCCGAAACCGACCGGTTGCGCCGAGCCGTGCTGGATGTGTCCGGCAGGCTGGGCGAGGCGTGCGGGCAGTGGACCGTGATCGGTGTCGCCGATCCCGGTGCGCCCGCCGCCGAGATCTCCCCCGAATCGTGCGGCACCTTCGCGGGATTCGGGGTCGACGTGCGAGTGTGCCTGGCGCCCGGCGAATCCGACCGCGGCGAGGTCGACCCGGCGATGCCGCTCGCGGCTCTCGTCGCCGGGTGGTTGCGCGGGCGCGCCGCACCGTCGGCCACGGTCCGGGTGCGAATCCTCGCGCCCGACACGCCGATCGCCGAGTGCGTGCGCCTGGGGGAGCAGTTGCGCCACGAACTCGACGCGTCGCCGTCGCCGCAGGGACTTCTGGTCGTGGCGGACGGCGCGAACACGCTGACGGACAAGGCTCCCGGGTCGCTCGACGAGCGGTCTGCAGATGTCGAGGCGGTGCTCGGTCGGGCCCTCGCGAGCGGTGACTGTGGGGCGCTCGGAGGTCTCGACGCCCGGTTGTGCGGCGAGATCGGGCTGTCCGGCCGTGCTGCGTGGCAGACACTTTCGGCCGCGTTCGGCGGCCCGGACGGCGGTCCGCGCAAGGCGGAGTCGCTGTATTCAGGGGCGCCTTTCGGGGTCGGCTACCACGTCGGGATGTGGCTGCCGTGACCGATCAGGGTCGTACTCCGATCGCCGTCGTGGGTCCCACTGCCACCGGGAAGTCGGATCTGGGCCTGGATCTCGCGGAACGGCTGGGCGGCGAGATCGTCAACATCGACGCGATGCAGCTCTACCGCGGGATGGATGTGGGCACCGCGAAGCTGAGCGTGCCGGAGCGGCGTGGAATCGTCCACCACCAGCTCGATGTGCTGGACGTCACCGAGACCGCGACGGTGGCGCGGTACCAGGAGTCGGCGCGCCGCGACATCGAGGACATCCGCGCGCGGGGCGCAGTGCCGATCATCGTGGGCGGTTCGATGATGTACGTGCAGTCGCTGCTCGACGAGTGGGCGTTCCCGGCGACCGATCCGCAGATCCGGGCGCACTGGGAGTCCGTGCTCGCCGAACGCGGCGTGGCCGCGGTGCACGCGGAGCTCGCGCGGGTGGATCTGGAGGCGGCGGCGTCGATCCTGCCGACGGACGGGCGGCGGATCGTGCGGGCACTCGAGGTCGTGCAGCTCACCGGCAAGCCGTTCGCCGCGTCCGCGCCGAAGATCGGTGAACCGCGTTGGGGGACCGTCATCGTCGGTGTGGACCGCGAGACCGAGGCGCTCGACGCGCGGATCCGGTTGCGCACCGAGCTGATGTTCGATCGGGGCCTGGTCGACGAGGTGCGGGCGCTGGTCGAGGTGGGGCTCCGTGAGGGTGTGACCGCGCAGCGGGCCATCGGGTACGCGCAGGTGCTGGCCATGCTGGACGGCGAGTACGACCTCGCCGAGGCGGTGGAGCGCACGTTCATCGGTACCCGTCGGTACGTCCGCCGGCAGCGGTCGTGGTTCCGGCGGGATCCGCGAGTGCACTGGGTGGACGGGGCCGATCCGAACCTCGTCGAGGCCGCGCTGGAGCATGCGGACCGGTCGCTAGAGTGAGTCCCATGGAATTCAGCAAGGGCCACGGCACCGAGAACGACTTCGTGATCCTGCCGGATCCGGACGCCGATCTCGCGTTGCCCGCACACCGGATCGCCGCGCTGTGCGACCGCCGTCGCGGGCTCGGAGCCGACGGCCTGCTGCGGGTGGCCCGTGCCGGCGCGCTCGCGGCGGTGGGCGTGCTGGCCGAACTGCCCCAGGGCGTCGGTCCCGACGACTGGTTCATGGACTACCGCAACGGTGACGGCTCGATCGCCGAGATGTGCGGCAACGGTGTCCGGGTCTTCGCGCACTACCTGCGCGCGACCGGCCTCGAGCTGCACGACGAGTTCGTCGTGGGCAGCCGCGCCGGTGCCCGACCCGTCCGGGTGCACGCGGCCGACCACGTGTACGGCGACGTGACCGTCGACATGGGACAGGTGCGCGAGCTCGGGTCGTCGACCGCAACGGTCGGCGGGCGCGTGCTAGACGGCATCGGCATCGACGTCGGTAACCCCCACCTCGCGTGCGTCGACCCCACTCTCACATCCGCGACACTCGCGGCGCTGGATCTGACGGCGGCGCCCGGATTCGATCCCGGATTCTTCCCGCAGGGCGTCAACATCGAGATCCTCACCCCGCTCGCCGACGGTGCAGTGGAGATGCGCGTGCACGAGCGCGGCGTGGGCGAGACCCGGTCGTGCGGCACGGGCACCGTCGCGGCCGCCGCCGCGGCGCTGCGGGCATCCGGCGACACCGACGGCAAGGTCGAGGTGCGGGTGCCTGGCGGCCGTGTGGAGGTGTCGATCGACGGTGGTCGGGCGGCGCTACGGGGGCCGTCGGTGCTGGTCGCGTCCGGCACGGTCGACGACCGCTGGTGGACCGAGCTGGGTTGATGCCGGGCTCGCCCGGGTGCCGGGTGGCGGTCAGAAATGCGCGTGCACGCCGGTCTCGCTTCGTGGGACCATGAACGTGTATGACGAAAACACATCGCACCCACGTCCCGTCCACCGCGGACGACCACGCAACCTCCGGCGAGGCTGAGTACTTCGACGATTCCGCGGCGCCGTCCGTCGGCGACATGCAGCTCGACGAGCGCGCCGCGCTGCGCCGAGTGCAGGGTTTGTCGACCGAGCTCACCGACGTCACCGAGGTCGAGTACCGGCAGCTGCGCCTCGAGCGCGTGGTTCTCGTCGGTGTCTGGACGTCGGGCACCGCCGCGCAGGCCGACGCGAGCATGGCCGAGCTCGCCGCCCTCGCCGAAACTGCCGGCTCCGAGGTTCTCGAGGGCCTGGTCCAGCGCCGGGACAAGCCCGACGCCGCGACGTACATCGGGTCGGGCAAGGCCGACGAGCTGCGGCAGGTGGTCCTCGCGACCGGCGCCGACACCGTCATCTGTGACGGCGAGCTCACGCCCGCGCAGCTGACGGCGCTGGAGAAGGTCGTCAAGGTCAAGGTCATCGACCGGACCGCGCTGATCCTCGATATCTTCGCGCAGCACGCGACCTCCCGCGAGGGCAAGGCACAGGTCGCGCTTGCTCAGATGGAGTACATGCTGCCCCGGCTGCGCGGCTGGGGCGAGTCGATGTCCCGGCAGGCCGGTGGCCGTGCGGGCAGCAACGGCGGCGTCGGTCTGCGTGGTCCCGGTGAGACCAAGATCGAGACCGATCGTCGTCGTATCCGTGAGCGGATGGCGAAGCTGCGGCGCGAGATCAAGGCGATGAAGTCGTCGCGGGACACCAAGCGCAGCCACCGCCTGCGCAGCGAGATCCCGTCCGTCGCGATCGTCGGCTACACCAACGCCGGCAAGTCCAGCCTGCTCAACGCCCTCACCGGGTCCGGTGTGCTGGTACAGAACGCGCTGTTCGCGACGCTCGATCCGACCACGCGCCAGGCGTCGTTCGAGGACGGTCGCGAATACGTGCTCACCGACACCGTCGGTTTCGTGCGGCACCTTCCGACGCAGTTGGTCGAGGCGTTCCGGTCGACCCTCGAGGAGGTCACCGACGCCGATCTGCTGCTGCACGTCGTCGACGGATCCGATCCGCTGCCGACCGATCAGATCAAGGCCGTCCGTGAGGTGATCACCGAGGTCATCCGCGAGAACGATACGACCGCGCCGCCCGAGTTGATCGTGGTAAACAAGATCGACGCTGCGGACCCGGTGGTTCTCACCCAGCTGCGCGGGCTGCTGCCCGGTGCGGTGTTCGTGTCCGCCAGGACCGGGGAGGGCATCGATGAGCTTCGGACGCGACTGGGCGAGATCGTTCGGCGACCGGAGATCGAGGTCGACGTGCTCGTGCCCTATTCACGCGGCGACCTCGTCGCCCGGATTCACTCGGACGGCCAGATCCTCGACACCTCACACGAGGAGGACGGCACCCGGATGCGCGTGCGCGTGCCCGAGTCGCTCGCCTCGGCCCTCGTCGAGTTCGCGGGGCGTGGGTAGTCCTCGCGGCGCGGCCCGGCTGTCACTCGCCGGAGCGGCACTCGTCCTGGTCCCGTCGATGGTGCTGGCCGCGCCCGCGGCCGCGCAGAGTTCCGGTTCCGGAGTGTTGGTGACCGGCGCACAGTTCGAGCAGGTCTGCACGCCGGGGAATCCGGCCCTCGCGGAGCTGTCGGGGCTGGCGGTGGCGGGCGGGAAGACCTACGGGATCGGCGACAGCGGCACCGACGACGCCGTCGTGGTGATGGACGGCGACTGTGCGGTGACCAGCACGCTGTCGGTGCCGGTGGACCCGTACGACATCGAGGACATGGGTGTCGGGCCGGACGGCCGGCTGTGGCTGTCGGACGCCGGCGACAACGAGCGCGTCCGCTCCACCGTCGCGCTCATCGACCTCGACCCGGCCACCGGCGCGGGGCAGCTGCACCGGCTGACGTACCCGGACGGCCCGCACGACGCCGAGGCGCTGCTGATCCAGCGCGACGGCGTTCCGCTGATCGTCACCAAGGAAGTCCTCGCCACCAACGGCATCTACCGCCCCGCCGGTGCGGCCGCGCTCGGCGACCTGGCATCGCCCGGGCCCACACCGCTCGAGCGAGTCGGCGACGTACGTCTCGGCCCCACCAGCACGCCCGGCGGTCCGGTGCCGGTCGGCGGATCCACCCTCGTCACCGGCGGCGCGGTGAGCGCCGACGGCACCGTCGCCGCGCTGCGCACCTACACCGACGTCTACCTGTACTCGGCACCCGACGGCGATCTGGTGCGGGCGCTCACCGCCACCACACCGGTGCGGGTGGCGTTGCCGAACCAGCCGCAGGGCGAGGCGATCGCGTTCACGCCGGACGGCGACCTGCTCGCGGGTTCCGAGTCGGCCGGTGGCCCGCTGCCCCCGGTTCAGATCCTGAGGGGCGCAACGGAACTGGCGCGCAGCAGCAGCTGGTCCGGTGGCTCGGTGTCACTGTCGGCGTCGGAGGGGCACGGCCAGGACCCGGCCCAGGCCTCCGGTGAGACCACCGAGAAGCCCTCGGCTCCCCGGTGGTCCACGGCGGTCCTCGGCGTCGGCGCGCTGGTCGCGGGACTTGCGACGTTCGCTCTGGTGCGGCGCCGGTCCCGCTCGTAGCGGCCCCGCCGGTCAGGAATTCCTGATCAGGTCGGCGCAGCGTTCGCCGATGAGCATCGTGGTGATGTTCGGGTTCACCGCGACGATCTTCGGCATCACCGAGGCGTCCGCCACCCGCAGGCCCTGCACGCCCTTGACCCGCAACTGAGGGTCGAGCGGAGAGTCCGCGTCGGGCCCCATCCGGACCGTACCCACCGGGTGGTAGACGGTGTTGTGGGTGCGCCGGATGTAGTCGGCGATCTGTTCGTCGGTCTGGACATCGGTGCCGGGGAACAACTCCCGGCCCGCCCATTCGGCCATGGCCGGCTGGGCGACGATCTCCCGGGCCCGGCGGATGCCCTGGATCATGATGTTCATGTCGTAGGGGTCGGTGAAGTACCGCGGATCCACCTTCGGCTTGTCCCGGAAGTCGATGCTGCGCAATCTGACCGTGCCCCGGGATCGGGCGTGGGTGACGTTGGGTGTGAGGCAGAAGGCGTTCTCCGACGTCGGATAGCCCTGCCGCACGGTGTGCATGTCGAACGGGACGCTGCCGTAGTGGAACATCAAATCGGGGCGGTCCAGGTTCTCCTGGGTAGGGGAGAAGATGCCGATCTCCCACCACTGGGTCGATCGGGTCACCATGGGCTGCTTTGCCTCCCACTGGATCACGCCTTCGGGATGGTCCTGCAGGTTGCTGCCCACACCGGGGGGGTCGACGAGCACCTCGATGCCCATCTCCCGTAGGTGCTCGGCGGGGCCGACACCCGAGAGCATCAGCAGCTTGGGGGAGTCGATCGCGCCCGCCGACAGGATCACCTCGCGGCGCGCCGTGATTCGCCGCGAATGGATGCCGTCCTTCAACAGCACATCCACGCCGACGCACCGGCCGTCCTCGATCGGCACCTTCTTCGCCCAGTGATCGGTGAGGACCGTCAGGTTCTCCCGGTCGAGGATCGGGTGCAGGTACGACACCGATGACGACGAACGCACGCCGTCCTCGCGCCCATTGATCTGGAAGAAGTTGGCGCCGTTGACGATCGTCTCGCCCTCGTTGAACGTTGCGCGGGGGATACCGGCCTGCTCGCACGCGTCGAGGATCGCGACACCGCACGGGTCGTTCGGTGGGACGTCGCGCAGCACCGGCCGTCGTGGCCGTGGTGGTCGCCGGGTCGCGAGTTGTTCTCCAGGCGCTTGACGAGTGGGAAGATCGCCTCGGCCTCCCAGCCGGTGCAGCCGAGGTTGCCGGCCCACTCGTCGAGATCCTCGCGCGGCGGCCAGAACGCGATGCACGAATTGTGCGACGAGCACCCACCGAGCACCCGCGCCCGGGCGTGCCGCATGAACGAGTTGCCGTGTTCCTGGGGCTCGATGAGATAGTCCCAGTCGTAACCGGATTCGAGCAGCGCCATCCAGTCCTCGAGGATCAGGATCTCGTCGAGCCCGACGTCGCTGGGCCCCGCCTCGATCAGCGCGACCGTCACCGAGGGGTCCTCGCTCAGCCGCGCCGCGACCGCGGCGCCCGCCGACCCGCCACCGACGACAACGTAGTCGTACTCGTGCTCCTGCTGGGACGTCATGCTCACTCCTTCTCCGATCTCCGATCGCTCCGAGCTCCGGTCCGTGAACCACCCGCTCACCGGGAGCGATGTTCTGATAGACGTGCTTGGCCTCGCGGTACTCGTCGAGGCCCGTGGGTCCGAGTTCGCGGCCGAAGCCGGACTCACCGAAGCCACCCCACTCCGCCTGCGGGAGGTAGGGGTGGAAGTCGTTGATCCACACCGTGCCTGCGCGCATCCGGTTCGCGACCCGCTGCGCCCGGCCGGCGTCCTGCGTCAACACCGCACCGGCCAGGCCGTAACGCGTGTCGTTGGCGATCCGCACCGCGTCCTCCTCGTCGGTGAACGTCTCCACGGTCACGACCGGACCGAAGCCCTCGTCGACGACGACGGACATGCCCTGCCGGACGCCGTCGAGCACGGTCGGCAGGTAGTAGTAGCCGCTCTCCAAATCACCGGAGCCCCACTCGCCGCCGCAGCGCAGCACGGCGCCCTCCTCGACCCCCCCTGCGGACGTATGCGCTGACCTTGTCGCGGTGGGGGGTTGGCGGTCGACTTGTCGATCGACGGTGGGGAAGAGGCCGGAACCGCTGTAGCCCCTTTTCGCTCGGACCGGGCACTCGGTATGGATGTGATTCGGGTGGCGAGTCCAGGTGCGGTGGTGTATCGGCGCAGGCGGTAGCTCTACTATTGGCCAACTGTGACGAGTACAGAGGACCACGCGCAACGCGCGCCCGAACGGGAAGCCGGCACCGGGATGTTCGGATGGGCGCTGCACGGCGACGGCCGACGGATCAGCGACGGCGCGGTGGTCGCACCGCACGAGCGGCTGTCGTGGCCGCGCACCATCGGCATCGGGATGCAGCATGTGATCGCGATGTTCGGCGCCACCCTGCTGGTGCCGACGATCACCGGCTTCCCGGTCACGACGACGCTGCTGTTCTCCGGCATCGGCACCGCGCTGTTCCTCATCATCACGCGCGGGCGGATCCCGAGTTACCTCGGTTCGTCGTTCGCGTTCATCGCGCCGCTGACCGCGGCCGCCGGTGACGGGCCCGCCGCGCAGCTCGGCGGCGTCCTCGCCGCCGGTGTCGTGCTGATGCTCGTCGGCCTGGCGGTGAAGTTGATCGGCGCCCGCGTGATCGACGCGGTCATGCCGCCGGTGGTGACCGGCGCCGTGGTCGCGCTGATCGGCCTCAACCTGGCGCCCACCGCGGCCGGGTCGTTCCAGGCGCAGCCGTTGATCGCCGCGGTGACGCTCCTCGGCATCCTCCTCGCCACGGTGATCGGGCCGGGCATCATCGGTCGCCTGGGCATCCTCATCGGCGTCGTGATCGGCTGGGTGTTCGCCGCGATCACGGGCGGGCTCGCGGACGACCGCGTGGACGCGCTGCGTGAGGCCGCGTGGTTCGGTGTGCCGCACCTGCGCGGTCCGTCGTTCGATCTGTCCGTCATCCTGCTCGCTCTGCCGGTCGTGATCGTCCTGATCGCCGAGAACGTCGGCCACGTGAAGGCGGTCGCCGCGATGACGGGCCGCTCGCTCGACGACCTGGCCGGGAACGCCCTGTTCGCGGACGGTCTGGCAACCACCCTCGCCGGCGCCGGCGGCGGATCCGGAACCACGACGTACGCCGAGAACATCGGGGTCATGGCCGCGACCCGGGTGTACTCGACCGCGGCGTACTGGGTCGCGGCGGCGACCGCGATCGTCCTGTCCTTCTCGCCCAAGTTCGGCGCGCTCGTGTTCACCGTGCCCGACGGCGTGATCGGCGGCGCCACGATGGTGCTGTACGGCCTCATCGGCGTGCTCGGTGTCCGGATCTGGATGGACGCCAAGGTGGACTTCACCGATCCCGTCAACCTCACCGTCGTGGCGACCGCCCTCGTCGCCGGGATCGGCAACCTCACCCTGTCGATCGGTTCCGTCGAACTCGGTGGCATCGCGTGGGGCTCGGTCGGCATCCTGGTCGCCTACCCGCTGATGCGCCGGCTGAACTCGATGCGCCGCGCATAGAGGTCGCGCACGATTCGTGATCTGCGCCACGCGGTCACGAATCGTGCTCGTCTCGGTCATGGATCGACGTTGATCTTCGCTTTACGGTCATGTCGAGGAAGTAGGTCTGCTGCTGCGTGCCCGCGGCCGCCGGCAGATCGCCGTACATCTCGACATGAGGAGACGCAGTGGAACGCACCCTGTTCGAACCGGAGCACGAACTGTTCCGGGAGTCCTACCGCAAGTTCCTCGATCAGCACGTCGCGCCCTTCCACGATCAGTGGGAGGAGCAGAACATCGTCGACCGATCGGTGTGGATCGAGGCCGGCAAGCAGGGCTTCCTCGGTATGGCGGTGCCCGAGGAGTGCGGCGGCGGGGGAGTCGAGGACTTCCGGTACAACGCGATCGTCACCGAGGAGACCACCCGCGGCGGTTACAGCGGTGTCGGCTTCATGCTCCACAACGACGTCGTCGCGCCGTACCTGATCAAGCTCGCCAACGAGGAACAGAAGCAGCGCTGGCTGCCCGGGTTCTGCTCCGGCGAACTCATCACCGCGATCGCGATGACCGAGCCCGGCACCGGGTCCGACCTGCAGAACATCAAAACCCGCGCCGTCAAGGACGGCGATCACTGGATCCTCAACGGCGCCAAGACCTTCATCACGAACGGCATCAACGCCGACGTCGTGATCGTCGTCGCGTGCACCGATCCCGACAAGGGTGCGCAGGGCTTCTCTTTGCTCGTCGTCGAACGCGGCATGGAGGGCTTCGAGCGGGGACGCAACCTCGACAAGATCGGTCTCAAGGCCCAGGACACCGCGGAACTGAGCTTCACCGACGTCCGGGTGCCGGCCGAGAACCTCCTCGGCGAGGAGGGCATGGGCTTCATCTACCTGATGCAGAACCTGCCGCAGGAGCGCCTGTCGATCGCGGTCGTGGCGGCCGCCGCGATGGAATCCTGCCTCGACATGACGATCCAGTACTGCCGTGACCGCAAGGCGTTCGGCAAGTCGATCGGGAGCTTCCAGAACACGCGGTTCGTGCTCGCCGAACTCGCCACCGAGACGACGGCCGTGCGGATCCTGGTGGACAAGTTCATCGAACAGCTCAACGCGGGCACACTCACCGTCCAGGAAGCCGCAATGGCGAAGTGGTGGACCACGGAGGCGCAGGTCAAGCTGATCGACCGGTGCCTGCAGCTGCACGGCGGCTACGGCTACATGCGCGAGTATCCGATCGCCAAGGCGTACATGGACTCTCGGGTCCAGACGATCTACGGCGGCACCACCGAGATCATGAAGGAGATCATCGGTCGCGGACTGAACCTCGGCTGACCCGCACTTCTCGCTCCTCACGACGACAGGGGCCGCGGCACCCAGTGCCGCGGCCCCTGTCGTCGTAACGGGTCAGAGCTTGCGCATCACGGTGACGACCTTGCCGAGGATCGCGGCGTCGTTGCCGGGAATGGGGTCGAACAGGGGGTTGTGCGGCATGAGCCACACATCCTTGCCGGTGTGCTTGAAGGTCTTGACGGTCGCCTCACCGTCGATCATCGCGGCGACGATGTCGCCGTTCTCCGCGACGTTCTGCTGCCGCACGACCACCCAGTCGCCGTCGCAGATCGCAGCGTCGATCATGGACTCGCCGACCACCTTGAGTAGGAAGAGCGATCCCTGCCCGACCAGTTCGCGGGGTAGCGGGAAGACGTCCTCGACGGCTTCCTCGGCCAGGATCGGGCCGCCGGCCGCGATGCGTCCGAGCACCGGCACGAACGTAGGGGCCGGCAGTTCGTCGGTGGACTTCATGGCCGCGGATGCACTCGGCGTCGACCGCGTGTCGTCCAGGCCGTCGAGCGTGTCCAGTCCCCGGACATCGACCGCACGGGGCCGGTTCGGGTCGCGCCGCAGGAAGCCCTTGCGCTCGAGTGTGCGCAGCTGGTGCGCGACGGACGACGTGGACGTGAGGCCGACCGCGTCGCCGATCTCGCGGATGCTCGGCGGGTAACCGCGCTCGGCGACCGACGTCCGGATGACCTCGAGGACGTTGCGCTGACGGTCGGTGAGCTGGCCGGCGTCGAGTCCCGTGCCCAGCCCGGCGGCGGCCTGGGCGTCGTCGGGCGACGTGCGTCCGGACTTGCCGGAGGAACTCGAGCTGTCGTCCTTCATGGCGCGTGGCCTCCTTCGCGGCTCCAGCGGCTCGCGGGCTGAGTCGGTGAGTGTCTGTGTGTTCTGCCACGAATCTATCCCGATCACCCCACTACTTCAAACATCTGTTCGACCTGTGTCGTCGAAACTACTGACTTTGTCGCAGCCGCGTGGTAGAAATCGAATATGTGTTCTATCGAACGCATGATCGAACACGGTTTGCTCGGATTGCTCGCGACGTGTCCGGAGGAAGCGCCACACGTCCGGTTCGCGCTCTGTCCGACTAGTGAAACGGCTCGACGACTGGCTGGGAGGTTCGGATGGGTATCGCACTTTCGGGGAATGGATCGGTCGGTCGGACGCCGACGGGCCGCCGGGACGTCTACATGCGGGCGGATTCGTCCGGCGTGATCATCGACCGTGGCACCGTGCGGGAGTACCGCCCGGCGCGCATCCGGCCCGTGGACTCGCGGCGTCCGGTTGCCGGTCTCATGCACTACGACGCCGTGCCGCGGTACGGCTCGCGCGGATCTCGGGTCTCGGTCACCTCCCACCCGTCACACGATCAGCGCCGCCCGCGGCCACGATTCGCAGGTCTGTCGGCGATCGTCGCGACCGTCGTCGTCACCGTCGGCATCGTCGTGGGGCTGGATGCGCTCGCGAACTTGGCCGCCGGGGAGTCGGGGGCGACCGACACGGTGCAGGTGCAGGGAACAGAGTCGTTCGTGAGGTGACCGGGCTCTGGTCGCGAATGGAGGAGGCGTTCGATCATGGTGCTGCCGGCACGATCGGATTCGGCGCTGATCCGCCTGGGTACCCGGGAGTCGCTGTCGGTATGGGTGGGGCGGGTATCCTCGAATCCTGTCAGTCACACCACATCGCGTGGTCGCGTCGATATCGTGTCTCCCCTGCGTGAGTCGGTCCTGCTGGAACCGGCATCGGTCGAGAAGCGGCGCAGCGGCCACGATGGCTACGAAGGAATCACCATGCACTGCCCGTTCTGCCGGCATCCCGATTCGCGCGTGGTCGATTCCCGAGAGGCCGACGAGGGCGCGGCGATCCGTCGTCGACGCTCGTGCCCGGAGTGCGGCCGCCGATTCACCACCGTCGAGACGGCCGTGTTGGCCGTAGTCAAGCGAAGTGGCGTCACCGAGCCGTTCAGTCGGGAGAAGGTGGTCCAGGGTGTGCGCCGCGCGTGCCAGGGCCGCCAGGTCGACAACGACGCGTTGAACCTGCTGGCCCAGCAGGTCGAAGACGCAGTCCGCGCGTCAGGGTCGCCCGAGATCCCCAGCCACGAGGTCGGATTGGCCATCCTCGGTCCGCTGCGTGACCTCGACGAGGTGGCGTACCTGCGTTTCGCGTCTGTGTACCGCTCCTTCAGTTCCGCGGAGGACTTCGAGCGCGAGATCAAGGACCTGCGCGCCCACCGCGAAAGCCGCACCGCCGAGCTCGCCGACGCGGAGTCCGTCACCGAGTGACTCCGGCCGGCAGGCCGCCGGGTGAGCGCGCTACCGCCGGATCCCGTCGATCGACTTGAGTACCCGCTTCTCCGACACGGGAATCGCGGTGCCCAGTGACTGTGCGAACAGGCTCACCCGCAACTCCTCGATCTTCCACAGGACCTCGTTGACGTCGTCGTCTCCTCGGCGCTCCTCCGGCAGGGCCGAGAGCATCCGGTCGTAGGCGGAGTACACGCGATCGAGGACATCCATCCCCGCCTGGTCGCGTTGCGCGCTGCCGGGCAGCGACTCGAGCCGCAGCGACGCCGCCGCCAGGTACCGCGGCAGGTCCTTGAGTCGCCGGGAGCCGAGTTCGGTCACGAACCCGGGGAACAGCAACGACTCTCGCTGCTCGCGCACGTCGTCCGCGGCCTCGCCGACGGATCGTTCGAGGATCACCGACAGACGATGTGCCTCTGCGAGCGCAGGAAGCAGCAGGTGAAGCAGCCGCGCGACACGGGTGGCGAGCTGCGCGCGGACCTTCCCGGTCAACGTCTCGAACGCGGCGGGATCGAGCACGGGGCCGCCGTTCTCGGCGATCAGCTCGTCGACCGCGCACGCGCGACAGTCCTCGAGGAGCGCGTCGAAGCTGCCGTCCGGGTTCTGGCCGAGCGCGAGACGGTCGGCGTTGCTCATCCCGTTGGTCACCGACTTGGCCTGCGTCGGAACAGCGTTCAACAGCAGCCGGCGGGTGCCGGCCCGCATGGCGGCGCGCTGCGCGGCCGGCGTGGTGAGCACCCGCACCGCGACGCCGGAGTCCTCCGGCACCAGCGCCGGGTAGCCGGTCACCTTCTGGCCGCCCAGGGTCCGGGTCACCGACGACGGCAGCGTGCCCAGGGTCTGCGCGGTCCAGACCGGTGCCGGGGCCCGTTCTGTGGTCGAGGCGGCCTTGGCGACCTCCACCTCGACCCGCGGTGCCAGGGACCGGCGCAGCGCGGCCAGGCTCTTGTCCTTGCCGAGGACCTTGCCCTTCTCGTCCACCGCCGCGAACGTCATCCGCAGGTGCGGCGGCAGCGACGCTACGTCGAAGTCCGTCGGGTCGATCCGGCACGAACCGAGCCGCGACAGCTCGCGCGCCATCGCGTGGATCAGGGACTCGGATCGCGGTTTGACGGCGGCGAGCGCGGCCGCGGCGAAGTCCGGGGCCGGCACCACCTGGCGGCGGAGTTGTTTCGGCAGCGTCTTGATCAGTGCGGTGACCAGCTCGGTGCGCATGCCGGGCACCAGCCAGTCGAATCCCACCGGGCGCAGGCCCGCGAGCAGCGCCACCGGTATCCGCGCGGTGACGCCGTCGTCCTCGGTGCCGGGCTCGAACTGGTACGTCAAGGGGAACTGGATGTCGCCCTGACGCCACGCGTCGGGGTAGTCGCCCTCGAGTACTGCGGCGGAGTCGGCGTTGACCACCGTGGCGGTGGTGAAGTTCAGCAGATTCGGATCCGAGCGTCGCGCCTGCTTCCACCACGTGTCGAAGTGCTTGGCGGACACCGCCTCCGGACCGACCCGCTGGTCGTAGAACTCGAACAGCGTCTCGTCGTCGACGAGGATGTCGCGTCGTCGGGCCCGGTGTTCGAGTTCCTCGACGTCGTCGAGCAGCGCGCGGTTGGCGTGGAAGAACTTGTTCTGTGTCTGCCACTCGCCCTGCACCAGTGCGTGCCGGATGAACAACTCCCGCGATGCCTCGGGGTCGATCGTGCTGTAGGTGACGGGTCGTCCGGTGACGAGCGGGACGCCGTAGAGGGTGACCCGCTCGTACGCCATCGCACACGCCCGTTTGGTGGACCAGTGCGGCTCCGAGTACGTGCGCTTGACGAGGTGTGGGGCCAGCTTCTCGGCCCACTCGGGTTCGATGCGGGCGGCCATCCGCGCCCACAGTCGCGACGTCTCGACCAGTTCGGACGCCATCACCCAGCGCGGCGGCTTCTTGAACAGGCCGGAGCCGGGGAAGATCGCGAACCGGCTGCCGCGGGCGCCGAGGAAGTCGCGCTTGTCGCCCTCGCGCAGCCCGATGTGCGAGAGCAGGCCCGCGAGCAGCGACTGGTGGATCGACGTCTCGGACGCCGTCGCGGCGTCCGGGCCGCCGGAATCGCCCGGCTCCCAGCCGAGTCCGCGGGTGATCTGACGGAGCTGGCCGTGCAGGTCCTGCCACTCGCGGATCCGCAGCCAGTGGAGGAACTCGTTGCGGCACATCTTCCGGAACTGGTTGGAGCTGAGCTCTTTCCGCTGTTCGCGCAGGTACTCCCACAGCTTGAGGTAGGCGAGGAAGTCGGAGTTCTCGACGGCGAAGCGGGCGTGCTTCTCGTCGGCGGCCTGCTGGAACTCGGCGGGGCGCTCGCGGACGTCCTGGATGGACAGCGCGGACACGATCACCAGCATCTCGCGGAGGCAGCCGTTGCGGTGCGCCTCGACCAGCATGCGCGCCATCCGCGGATCGACCGGCAACTGGGCCAGTTCGCGGCCGGTCGCGGTGAGCTGCGGGCCGACGGGCTTGTCCCGGGCTGTCTCGGTGTCGGTCTCGGTGTCGGCGTCGACGCGGCGCTGACCGGGTCCGGCGATGGCGCCGAGTTCCTCGAGCAGCGCGACGCCGTCACGGATCGCCCGCGGATCCGGTGCCTCGACGAACGGGAACGCCTCGATCTCGCCGAGCCCGAGGGCGGTCATCTGCAGGACCACCGACGCCAGGTTGGTGCGCAGGATCTCCGGCTCGGTGAACGCGGGCCGCGACTCGAAGTCGTCCTCCGCGTAGAGGCGGATGCAGATTCCGTCCGCGACTCGACCGCATCGTCCGGCGCGCTGGCGGGCCGACGCCTGCGAGATCGGTTCGATCGGCAGGCGCTGCACCTTGGTGCGGACCGAATAGCGCGAGATGCGGGCCGTGCCCGGGTCGATGACATAACGGATGCCGGGCACCGTCAGCGACGTCTCGGCGACGTTGGTGGACAGGACCACGCGCCGCCCGGTGTGGGGGGAGAACACCCGGTGCTGTTCCGCGGCCGACAGCCGGGCGTACAGCGGCAGGATCTCGGTGTTGCGGTACTTGCGGTCCCGCAGGGCGTCGGCGGTGTCGCGGATCTCGCGCTCGCCGGACAGGAAGACCAGGATGTCGCCGTCACCCTCGGCGGCGAGTTCCTCGACGGCCTCGCACACCGCGTCGACGGGGTCGCGGTCGAAGGTCTGCTCGCCCACCTCGACGGTGAGCGGGCGGTAGCGCATCTCCACCGGGAACGTCCGGCCTGACACCTCGACGATGGGTGCCGGCACGCCGTCCACCGCGAAGTGTTCGGCGAACCGCTCCGGGTCGATGGTGGCCGAGGTGATGATCACCTTGAGGTCGGGGCGTCGGGGGAGCAGCTGCTTGAGGTAGCCCAGGATGAAGTCGATGTTGAGGCTGCGCTCGTGGGCCTCGTCGATGATCAGCGTGTCGTAGCGGCGCAGCATCCGGTCGCGCTGGATCTCGGCGAGCAGGATGCCGTCGGTCATCAGTTTGACCAGCGTCGAGTCGGACACCTGGTCGGTGAAGCGGACGGTGTAGCCCACGGTGTCGCCCAGTTCGCGTCCCACCTCCTCGGCGATCCGCTCGGCGACCGTGCGGGCGGCCAGGCGGCGAGGCTGGGTGTGCCCGATCATGCCGCGGATGCCGCGGCCCAGTTCCATGCAGATCTTCGGGATCTGGGTGGTCTTGCCGGAACCCGTCTCGCCGGCGACGATCACCACCTGGTGCGATGCGATCGCGGCGGCGATGTCCTCGCGGCGCTGCGTGACCGGCAGCGCTTCCGGGTACGTGATCGGCGGGACCTGCGCCCGGCGGCCCTCGACGCGCAGCTCGGCGGCGGAGATCTCGTCGGCGAGTGCGGCGAGCGCGGACGGGGACTTGGCGCGGTCGAGGCGTCGGCGAAGCCGGTGCTCGTCGCGGAGGTTGAGGGCACCGAGCCGCTTCCTCGCCTCGCGGCGATCGAACCCGGTCTCGGCTGCTGATGGTGTTGTCGACATGCTCCGCACAGCCTATCGAAGCGTGCAACGGCAATTCCGGCTGGAACCGCCCGGGGCGTGCGAACATCCGCGCATGACCGCCGTCACACCGGGTCCCGCGATCCGGCGGACCCACCCGATCTTTCGCGTGCTGCGGATCGTGTTCGCCGCCCTCGGCATCGTCGCGCTCGCGTGGATTCCGCTCCGCAACATCGACGAACCGGCCTTCTCCGTCGCGAACTACTTCAGCTACTTCACGATCCTGAGCAATGTCCTCGCGGCGATCGTGCTGCTGGTGGGTGCGGTCCGTGACCCGCAGGACACCCGATGGCAGCTGGTTCGCGGCGCGGCGACGGTCTACATGGTGATCACCGGCATCATCTATGCGGTCCTGCTCGCGAACGTCGACGTCATGCTGCAGGACCGGTGGATCAACGACACCCTCCACCGCATCCTGCCGCTGGTGCTGCTCCTCGACTGGATCGTCAACCCGCCGCGGGTCCGGATCACCGATCTGCAGTCGCTGAGCTGGCTCGCGTTCCCCGTCGTCTACGGGGTGTACACACTGATCCGGGGACCGATCGTGGACTGGTATCCGTACCCGTTCCTCGATCCGCGCGAGCAGGGATATCTCCAGCTCGCCGTCGGCCTGGTCGTGCTGCTCGTGGCGATGACCTTGATGGCGCTCGCGGTCAACGCCTCCGGACGATTGGGCCGGCGGTGGCGCGGTCTCGGCGGCGACGAGCCCGATCCGGTTTCCGTGGCATAGTCGCGGAAAGCGGCACACGACCGGCAAGCACGATCGAAGGGGTAGAGCGCGGATGGGTGGAGCACTGTGGCACGGGTTCGCCGACATGGGGGCGGTGCAGCGCGACGGCGCGTTCGTCGTCACCCGCGGTGAGGGCGCGTACATCTGGGACGACGCGGGGACCCGCTACCTCGACGCCACCGCGGGACTGTGGTTCACCAACGTCGGGCACGGCCGCACCGAGATCGCCGACGCCGTCGCCGCGCAGCTGTCGAAGATCGCGCACTTCTCCAACTTCGGCGACTTCACCTCCGACACCACGGTGGCCCTCGCGGAGCGTCTGGCCGCGATCGCACCGGTTCCCGGTTCCAAGGTGTTCTTCACCTCGGGTGGCTCCGACTCGGTCGACTCCGCCGCGAAACTCGCCCGCCGGTACTGGACCGAGGTCGGCCGGCCGTCCAAGACGCTGATCGTGGGCCGGCAGAAGGCGTACCACGGCATGCACGTCGCGGGCACCGCACTGGCCGGGATCCCGGTCAACCGGGAAGGCTACGGCGACCTCATGGCCGACGCCCGCACCGTGGAGTGGGACGACGCGAAGGGACTGCTCGGGCTGATCGAGCGGGAGGGCGCCGACAAGATCGCGGCGTTCTTCTGTGAGCCGATCATCGGTGCCGGCGGCATTTACCTGCCGCCCGAGGGGTACCTGAGCGAGGTCCGCGAGATCTGCCGCGAACACGACATCCTGTTCGTCGTGGACGAGGTCGTCACCGGCTTCGGCCGGATCGGCGGGTCGTGGTTCGCCTCGACGCGTTTCGACCTGCAGCCGGACATGATCACCACCGCCAAGGGACTCACGTCGGGGTACGTGCCGATGGGTGCGGTGTTCGTCGCGCCGACCGTCGCGGAACCATTCTTCGGTGGGGGAGTGTGGTGGCGGCACGGGTACACCTACGGCGGCCACGCCGGGGCCGCGGCCGCGGCCATGGCCAATCTCGACATCGTCGAGCGCGAGGACCTTCTCGGGGAGTCGAAGCGGCTCGAGGCGTCGCTGCACGAGCATCTCGCCCCGCTCGCGGAACATCCCCGGGTGGCGGAGGTGCGCAGCGGCATCGGTGCCGTCGCTGCGGTCCAGCTGGTCGATCCCGCGGAGGCGTTGCCGTTCGTGAAGACGTTGCGCGAGTTCGGGATCTCCGGCCGCGCGGCCGGTCAGGGTGCGATGCAGTTCTCGCCGTCGTTCGTCATGACCGACGAGCAGGTCGCCGAGATGGCGGCCGGGGTCGCCAAAGCGCTCGGCTGATCCGGCTCAGCGGCGGCGCAGCACCCGCGACAGCCGTTGCCGCAGTGTCGGTTTCGTATCGACGAGTTCCACCACGGTCCGGTCCGCGGCCGCCGACGCCTGTGCGAAACGGGTGTGCAGGCGGTCGCGGACCTCGTCGGGTGTGTATGCGCGGCGCTGTCGTTCGGCTCGTACCGCCAGTGCGCCCGTGGCCGCGACCCCGAGGGCGCCGGCCAGTCCGAGGGCCTTCCACAGATGTCTGCTGTCGATGCGCATCGCTCTAGGCTAGGTGGATGACTCGGCGGATGCATCCATCACAGGTCAGCCTCGACGACGCGGTGGAAGCGACCCGCACGGGCGACATCTGGATCTTCCGCGGTCACACCGGCGCCGACCGCGCGATCCAGACCCTGACGAACAGTCCCGTCAACCACGTCGGCATGTCCGTCGTGCTCGACGACCTCCCGCCGCTGATGTGGCACGCGGAGCTCGGGCACTCGCTGCAGGACATGTGGACCGGGAAGTTCCAGCGCGGTGTCCAATTGCACGACCTGCGTGCCGCCGTTCAGGTGTGGGGTGCGCGCTACGGGCAGCGCGGCTGGCTGCGTCAGCTCGCCGGCCCCGTGACCCGTGAGCAGGAGGACGCCCTGCTGCGGACGATCGCCCGCCTGGACGGCACCCCGTTCCCGTCGACGGCGAAGCTGGCGTCGCGTTGGTTCGGCGGCCGGCTGCCGTCGTTGCGGTCGCGCGGCGGCGACCGCGAATCGGGTGCGGGTCTGGAGAGCGCCTACTGCGCGGAGGTGGTGGCGTCGACGTTCGAGGCGATGGGCCTGCTGACCGGCGATCGCAGGACCAATTGGTACGACCCGGGCCGATTCTGGAGCGGCGACCGACTGCCCCTCGCGCACGGTGTCGAACTGGGGGACGAGATCGAGGTGCTACTCAGTGCCGCCGATCTCGCGGCGGGGGACCTCAGCCACGGCTGATCCGTGTGACCCACGGCACGAATTGACTATGACGGTAATCACATAACGAGTGGATAACGACCGGTCTGCCGAGTTGCGGACACGCCGAGGGGTTCTGCGGAAACGTCGCCGACGGCCTTCGTTACCTGGACGTTCGTACCGAAATCGCGGACCGTGACCTTTTCGTGACCGTCCCCTAGCGTCGTGTCCGGCTCGAAACAAACGAGCCACGCCGGTCCGCCGCTGCACGATCCTGCCCCGCGGTCCGGACACCCGAAACCTTCGAGGGGGCAGGGGTGAGGCGGATGGAACTCCGCCCGACACGGTCGGCGCGAGAGCGCCGTCTCACCCGCAGGAGCGGAGAGGATTCACCCGTATGACCAGCTTCACGATCAAGCGCGCCCTGGGCGCAGTCGTTGCCACCGGCGCCGTCGTCGCCATCCCGCTGGCGATCGGCACCGGTACCGCATCGGCTGCCGGCAGCCACGACTGGTCCGGTGTCGCCGAGTGCGAGTCGTCCGGCAACTGGGCGGCCAACACCGGCAACGGCTACTACGGCGGCCTGCAGTTCTCCCAGAGCACCTGGGAGGCGTACGGCGGCACCGGTAGCGCCAGCAACGCTAGCCAGGCCGAGCAGATCCGCGTCGCCGAGAACGTTCTCGACGGCCAGGGCGTCGGCGCATGGCCCGTGTGCGGCCAGTACCTCACCGGCGGCAGCACCCCGGGTGGCTCGGTCGAGTCCATCGCTCAGCCCGCCCCGGCTCCGGTCGTGTCGCAGGCCCCCGTCCAGCAGCAGGTGAACGACTGGGCGCAAACCCTGCCCGCCGGTGTCGGCTCCTACGTCGTCCAGCTCGGTGACACGCTGTCGCAGATCGCCGCGAACCACGGTGTCTCGCTGGCGAACCTTGCCGGCCAGGTCGCCAACCCCGATCTGATCTTCCCGGGGCAGACGCTCTCCCTCTGATCGGTCTCGTACCGAACTGCTCACAGAGCTCGCAGCCCCGCCGGTGTCCCCCTCCCGGCGGGGCTGTGTCATGTTGCGGGACTTGCTGGTGCTCGCCACCTCGCTCGGCGCCGGTGCTGCCGACGCGACACCGTGGAAGTTCGGTCCCATCTATCGAGGCGAGTTCTCGGGGGAGGGGGCCGAGTACCTGCGCAGCAAGGCGCTGCTGCTCGAGAAGGCCTACCGGGCGGTCGTCATCGAGCCCTGTACATACGATCCGGCCGAGGGCGTGTGGTACCGCGTGGTGTTCGCCCCCGAGACAGCCGGCTTCGGTAGCAGCAGCTGATCGCTCGGTCAGGCGTTCGTGTTCGGTGTTCGGCTGAACCACGACACGCTCGCGCCGTTGTCGAACGACGTGAGGTCCGTGCGCGTGAAGGCCGTCGGACGGAACGGGCCCGCGAAGGCCGGTAGTCCGGCGCCGCCCACCACCGGGTAGCTCTTCACGATCAGTTCGTCGATCTCGGGTAGTAGCGCGCCGGCGAGTTGACCGCCGCCGGCGAGCCAGATGTCGAGCCCGTCCTCGGCCTTGAGTTTGCGGACTGCCTCGACCGGATCGTTCGACACGAGCTCAACCGCCGGGTCGGGGATCGTCCCGAGCGTCGTCGAGACCACGAGTTGGCGCAGGTGGGCGTACGGACTGGTGATGCCGACGGCGAGCGCGGGCTCGTAGGTGCCGCGCCCCATGATGATCGTGTCGAACGCGCGATTGGGTGCGTCCTGGAGTCCCGCCTGGGGGCGGATGTGTGTCGGCACTGTCTCGGGGTAGCGCTCGTTGATCCACGCGGCCATCGAATCGGAGAGCGGGTAGAAGTCGACCTCGCCGCCGGGCCCGGCGATGTATCCGTCCAGGGAGACCGCGACGTAGTACACGAGCTTACGCATATACAACTCCGTCCGTAGTACTCTGAGTGAAGTGGTGTAAAAGTTAGTACTACAGATGGAGTGGTGTCAAGGTGCGGCGAAATCCGGAGCGGCGAGCGGCGTTGGTCGACGGCGCGATCGAGGTCCTGGCGCGGGAGGGTGCCCGCGGACTCACCTTCCGTGCGGTCGACGCGGAGGCGCAGGTGCCGGCGGGTACCGCGTCGAACTACTTCGCCAACCGGGACGACCTGCTGACCCAGGCGGGGGCGCGGATCTACGAGCGGCTCAAGCCCGACGACGCGACGATGGACCTGAGTCTGCGTGGGGCGCACGACCGCGAGCACCTCACGGCGTTGATGAAGGAGACGGTGGGACGGGTGGCGGCTTTCCGCACCGGGTTTCTCGCGCTGCTCGAACTCCGGTTGGAGGCGACCCGACGGCCCGATCTGCGCGCAGTCCTCACCGAACGCGTCCGTCAGGATCTCGACTTCAACATCGCCAACCACGTCGAGTCGGACATGCCGGGGGACCCGACGACCGTGACGATGCTCTACATGGCGTTGAACTGGCTGATCGTCGATCGACTCACGTTGCCGGAGTTGTTCTCGGACAAGGAGATCGACGACCTCGTCGATGCCGCCGTCGATCGGGTGCTGCCACGGTGACCGGTGCGCGGCTCAGGCCGTGATCGTGCGTTCGGGTCGTACCCGGCCGCCGACCTCGACCCAGCCGTCGTCGCCGAACGTGGTTCGGATCTGGGAGCCCCGTCCCTGCTTGATGAGAAGTGAGCGACGCAGGTGGGCCGTGATGTGGACTGCGGCCGAGCCGGTGGCCTCGTCCTCGGGCACGCCGAGCCCGGGGGCGAACATCCGGGATCGGATCCGGCCCTCGAATTCGTCCTCCCACGCCCAGACGTAGTGGTGGCCGGCGGTGAAGTCGTGGGCGTGGGCCGCGAGGACGTCCGCGACGTCCGGCATCGGGTACAACGCGAAATCGGGTGCCCAATCGGCCTGCGCGCGTACCCAGGTCGCGCCGTGTCGCTCGCACGTGGCGACCCGGCCGGCGGGCACGTCGAGAGCGTCGACGCCCCGGCCCTGCTCGTCGAGCCACCACGACAGGCCGACGGTGGGATGTCCGGCGAAGGGGAGTTCGGCGGCCGGAGTGAAGATCTGCGCCCGGGCGGCGTCCGCCCCCGGGGCGGGGAGGTCGACGAAGATGGTCTCGCTGAACCCGAGGTGTTTCGCGAGTGCCTGCCGTTCGGAGAGATCCACGGAAGCGGCGTCGACGATGCCCAACGGGTTCCCGTGCTTACCGTCGGGGTCGGTGAAGACGCGGACGACGTGGACCTCGATTGCCATGGGGCCCAGATTAACTCCGGAGACGACGGAAGGCCCGGTACGCGACGTGAGTCGTGTACCGGGCCTTCCGTCGAACGGGGACCGATCAGGCGAGCGTCTCGCTCGCGACGACGGCCTGGGCGACACCCTGGAGAGTCGCGGCGACCTTGACGGCCTCCCAGACCTGCTCCTTGGTGAGGCCTTCCTTGCGCACGACGGCGTCGTGGGCGGCGGTGCAGTCATGGCAGCCGTTGATCGTCGACACGGCCAGCGACCACAGCTCGAAGTCGGCCTTCTCGACACCGGGGTTGCCGATGATGTTCATGCGAAGACCCATGCGCACCTGGGCGAACTCGTCACCGAGGAAGCTCTTGGCGCGGTAGGCGACGTTGTTCATACCCATGATCGATGCGGCACCGAGGGCGGCGTTGTACGCCTCCGCCGACAGCACGTCGGCGGCCTCGTCCGCGATCTCCTTCAGCACGGTCGCCGACTTGGTGGCGGCCGCGCAGGCGAGGAAGGTGCCCCACAGCTGCTGCTCGTTGAGCTCCGTCGAGCGAGCGAGGGAGCTCAGGTTGAGCTTGAGATCCTTGGCGTACTCGGGAAGCGAGTTCTTGAGGTTCTCGACCGACATGGGTCAGACACCCTCGGTCATGAGAGCGCCCGCGTCGATGGTCGGGTCACCCTTCTTCCAGTTGCAGGCGCACAGCTCGTCGGACTGCAGGGCGTCGAGGACGCGCAGGACCTCGTCGACGTTGCGGCCCACGGAACCGGCCGTGACGGACACGAACTGGATCTCGTTGTTCGGGTCGATGATGAAGGTGGCGCGGTCCGCGACGCCGTCGGCGTTCAGGACGCCGGTGGCCTCGGCCAGCTCACGCTTGAGGTCCGAGAGCATCGGGAAGGGGAGGGTCTTGAGGTCTTCGTGCTGTGCACGCCACTGGAAGTGGACGAACTCGTTGTCGACCGAGGCGCCGAGGACCTGGGCGTCGCGGTCCGCGAACTCGTCGTTCAGCTTGCCGAACGCGGCGATCTCGGTGGGGCACACGAACGTGAAGTCCTTGGGCCAGAAGAAGACGACGCGCCACTTGCCGGCGTAGTCGTCGCTGGTGACGGTGGTGAAGTAGTCGTCGGGCTGCTTGGCGTCGACCTTGGACAGATCGCCACCGATCACGGCGGTCAGGTTGTATGCCGGGAACTGGTCGCCGATGGTCAGCAGAGCCATGTGTCGTCCTCCTACTTGATTTGTGAACATCTGTATGCGCAGGCCACGCACCGTGGATCGGTGGTGGGCGCTACCTCGAGCGGGTCCGCGGTGGCTCTCGTTCGAGGCTCCGTGTCCTGCGCTCTTCGGTATGACTCCATAGTGCCCGAAACCTTTCAAAAGGTAAAGGTGATAGGTGGCACTACACTGATAGGTATGGCTGATGGGACTTATCAACCGACACTGTCACAGCTGCGTGCCTTTGTCGCGGTGGCGGAGTATCGCCACTTCGGCACGGCCGCAGCGCGTTTGAGTGTGAGCCAACCCACACTGTCGCAGGCGCTGGCGTCCCTCGAGAACGGTCTCGGAGTTCAGCTGATCGAACGCAGCACCCGGCGTGTCCTGGTGACGGCGGCGGGGGAGCAGTTGCTGACCCAGGCCAAACTGATCCTCGACGCCGCCGACGGATTCGTCGCCGCGGCCGCCGGGGTCGGCGACAAGTTGGTCGGGCCGCTGCGCCTCGGACTGATCCCCACCGTCGCGCCCTACGTGCTGCCGGCGTTGCTGCCGGCGCTCCGCGCGAAGTTCCCGGCCCTGGTGCCGCAGGTGATCGAGGACCAGACGGCGCGACTGCTCGACGCGCTCCGCACCGGCGCCATCGACGTCGCGGTGCTGGCGCTGCCGTCGGAGGCTCCGGGGCTGATCGAGATTCCGTTGTATCGAGAGGATTTCGTCGTCGTGTTGCCGAGGGAACACCCGTTCGCCGGCCGCGACGACCTGCCACTCGACGTCCTCGACGAACTACCGCTGCTACTCCTCGACGAGGGGCACTGCCTGCGCGATCAAACGTTGGATCTGTGCCGGTCCGTCGACGCACACCCGCTGTCCGGCGACACCCGGGCCACCTCGCTCGCGACCGTCGTGCAGTGCGTCGCAGGCGGATTGGGGGTCACCCTGGTCCCGGACTCGGCGGTACCCGTCGAGACCCGGCGCGGCGACCTCGCCACGGCGCGGTTCGCGGCACCGACCCCCGGCCGGACCATCGGACTGGTGTTCCGCGTCTCGAGCGGGCGCGCGGACGGCTACCGGCAGCTCGCCGAGTTGCTTCGGGACGCCGCTCCGGCGGGAGCGGTGACGGCGGCGTCGTGACGCGGGCGGGCCCTCAGCGGCGCTTGCGCCCGCCCGGCTTCGCCTTGCTGCCGGGCTTGCCGCGCCGCGAATCCTTGGCGCGTGCCTTGCCGGACGTGGGCGCGGACTGCTTCGCGGTGCGCGGCGCAGCCGCCCGGGGCGCCTTGTCCTTGGTCCGCGGCGTCTCGTGCGGGTTGGGTCCGCGCGAGCTGTTGGCGGTGCGTCCGCGGACGATGCCGATGAACTCCTCGACCAGTTCGGTCGTGCGGTCGGTGACCCAAGACAGTGCAACCTCCGACTCGGGCGCGCCTGCCACCGGCCGGTACGTCAGATCCTTGCGGTGGTGCAGCCGGGCGAGGGACTGGGGCACGACCAGGACGCCGACGCCCGCGGCGACCAACTCGATCGCGTCGCCGGTCGAGGCGGGACGGTCCAGGGCGGGCCGACCGGGCAGCTGATCCCAGGTGATCGGGGTGTCCAGCGGATCCAGCACCAGTTCCTCGGCGAGGTCGGACAGCGCGATCTCGTCCGCGGCGGTGAACACGTGGTCCTTCGGCACCACCACGACGGGCGTCTCGGCGTACAGCGTGATGGCGCTCAGGCCGTCGCGGTCGATCGGCAGCCGCACGAGCGCCGCATCCGCGCGATCCTCCCGCAGGGCCGCGGTCGACTCGGCGGCGGTCGACGCCACCAGCTCGAGCGGGGTGTCGGTGATGCGTTCGTTCCAGATGCGGACCCACTTGGCGGGGGTGACGCCGGGGACGTACGCGAGCCGGAACGGTCGGGGATCAGTCGCCTCTGTCACTCGGCAAGGCTACCTGCAGCGGTGGGTGCAGCCGCGCAGCGCGTGCTCGTTACCCTTGACGTATGACGTCGCAGAAGACCCCCCAGACGATGAAGCCCGCAACCGCGGCGAAGAAGCTGGGTGTGTACCTCCAGGCCACCCCCGCCGAGTTCCAGGACGGCGTGGTGACCCGCGACGAGCTCAGCGAGTGGCAGACCAACCCGCCGGCATGGCTGACCGAACTGCGCGCCAACGGTCCGCACCCGCGTCCCGTCGTCGCCGCCAAGCTGGGTGTGTCGATCTCCGGCCTCACCCGCGGTGGCATCGAGGACGCCCTCACCACCGAGCAGATCGAGGCGCTCCTGGCCGATCAGCCCGACTGGCTCGTCGCCGAGCGCGCCAACCTCGTCGAGGTCCGCAAGGAAGAGAAGCGGGTCAAGGAACTGCAGGCCGTGCGGCGCGAGGAGTCCAACCGCAAGCCGCGCAGCGCCGGTCCGTTCAAGCCGAACGCGTAGGGCGTCTCGTCGGGCTGTTGCTGCGCTCGCCTCTCGGCGGATGTCGCAGTAACAGCCCGACGTCGTCTTCGGACCGGTCAGGTGTTCGAGGGGACGGACGGTGCGGAGGTGTGGCGCCACTGGTCGCGAAGCGACCGCTCCCGTCCGAGCATCCGGGACTGCGCGACGACGCCGGCGACGACGAGCGCGACGTACATCGCGTACCACCACCAGTCGTCGGAGATGGTCGTCGTGAGTGACGCGTGGTCGAAGTCGGCCGTGTCGACGGCCCCGGCGAGCAGCATCACGCCGCCCACCATTGCGACCGCACCGCCGAGGACGCTGACGACCACGAGCAACACCGCGGGCAGATCGACGGCGAGCGTGAGGACTGCCAGCGCCACACCGAGGATCACGCCCACCAGGACGACAACCCAGTTCCAGGTCACGCCGACCGCCACCATCGCGGCCGTGCCGAGAGCGAATCCGACGGACGCCATCGCCAACGTCACCGCCACCGCGTAGTACAGGTAGGCCAGCACGGCGAAGAGCAGCGCCACCAGGATGCCGACGATCCAACCCAGTGCGGTGGCGAAGTAGCCGTCACCGGTGATCGCGGAGACCAGGCCGGCGCCCAGGTTCAAACCCGCGAACGCACCCCAGAGCGCGATCACGAACCGCATGGCGGCCGTACCGCTGAAACAGAACACCGCACCGACGGCGATGGCCAGGATCCCGATCACGATGTCAGACATGCCGAAACCGTACCGCTGCAGTCTGCTTCGTCGGGCTGTTACTGCGCGCGACACTCGGTCGATGACGCAGTAACCGCCCGGAGTTCGCCCGGATCAGCCCTCCGCGACCTCGAACTCGTCGAAGACCACCTCACCGGCCGCGTCGGATTCGGCGAGGTTGACCTCGGCGAGCAGCGCCCAACCATGGTCGCCCTGCGGGTCTTCGAGGACCTGCCGGACCCGCCACAGTGTCGGTTCGACGGTCACCTGGAACAGCTGGGGGCCGCGTGCCGACGGTCCGGTCCCGATCTCCTCGTACTCGTCGAAGTACAGCTCGAGCAGGTCGGCCCAGTCGTCGGCGTCCAGACCGTCGCCGAGTTCGGCGAGCTGGTCCCAGCGCCGGCGTGACGCCAGTTCGACGCGACGGAACATCGCGTTGCGCACCATGACCTTGAACGCGCGGGTGTTCGCGGTGATGGGGCGCGGGATGTCGGCGCCGAACGCGACCTGCTGGTCGTCGGACTCGGCGCCCGGATTGGTGAGCTGCTCCCACTCGTCGAGGAGGCTCGAATCGACCTGGCGGATCAGCTCACCCAGCCACTCGGTGAGGTCCTCGAGTTCCTCGGTGCGGGCCTCCGCCGGAACCGTCTGCCGCAGCGCGCGATACGCGTCGGCGAGGTACCGCAGGACCAGGCCCTCGGAACGGGCGAGGCCGTAGTGGCTCACCAGTTCGGCGAACGTCATCGACCGTTCCACCATGTCGCGGACGACGGACTTGGGGGAGAGGGCGAATTCGCTCATCCACGGATGACCGGCGCGGTAGATCTCGAAGGCCGGGAACAGCAGATCCGCCAACGGCTTCGGCCAGGTGATCTCCTCGAGCAGCTCCATGCGCTCCTCGTACTCGATCCCGTCGGCCTTCATCTCCGCGACGGCCTCGCCGCGTGCCGCGTGCTGCTGTGCCATCAGGATCTGTCGCGGGTCGTCGAGCGTCGACTCGATGATCGATACGACATCGAGTGCATAGGTGTGCGATTCGACGTCGAGCAGTTCGAGCGATGCGAGCGCGAACGGCGACAGTGGTTGATTGAGGGCGAAGTCGCGCTGCAGATCCACCGTCAGCCGCGCCATCCGGCCGTACTCGTCGGGCTCGTCGAGTTGCTGGACGATCCCGGCCTGCAGCAGGCCGCGGTACAGCGAGATCGTCTTGAGGATGTGTTTGCGCTGCGCCGGCCGCGACTCGTGGTTGTCCTCGAGAAGATGCCGCATCGCCTGGAAACAGTTGCCGGGGCGCGCGATCACGTTCAGGAGCATCGAATTGCTCACCGAGAAGCGAGAACTCAGCGGCTCCGGTGAGGCGACGATCAACTTGTCGAAGGTGCCCTCGCCCCACGACACGAAACCCTCGGGTGCCTTCTTGCGCTGTACCTTCCGACGCTTCTTCGGGTCGTCGCCGGCCTTTGCGAGGGCACGCACGTTCTCGATCTCGTGCTCGGGCGCCTGCACGACGACGGTGCCCATCGTGTCGTAGCCGGCGCGACCGGCGCGACCGGCGATCTGGTGGAACTCGCGGGCCCGCAGCTGGCGGGTGCGGGTGCCGTCGTACTTGGTGAGGCCGGTCAGCAGCACCGTGCGGATGGGCACGTTGATGCCCACGCCGAGTGTGTCGGTGCCGCAGATGACCTTGAGCAGGCCGTCCTGCGCGAGCCGTTCGATGAGCCGGCGGTACTTCGGCAGCATGCCGGCGTGGTGCACGCCGATGCCGTGACGGACCAGCCGCGACAGCGTCTTGCCGAAGCCGGTGGTGAAGCGGAAAGCCCCGATGGCCTCGGCGATCGCGTCCTTCTCGGCGCGCGTGCAGAGGTTCACGCTGGTGAGGGCCTGCGCCCGCTCGAGCGCGGCGGCCTGCGTGAAGTGCACGACGTACACCGGCGCCTGATGGGTCGTGACGAGCTCCTCGATCTCCTCGCCGATCGGCGTCTGCGAGTACGAGAAGTGCAGCGGCACCGGGCGCTCCGAGCCCGACACCTCCGTGGTGGGCCGGCCGGTGCGGCGGGTGAGGTCCGCACACAGGTGGCTCACGTCGCCGAGCGTCGCCGACATAAGCAGGAACTGCGCCTGCGGGAGCTCGATCAGCGGCACCTGCCACGCCCAGCCGCGGTCCGGCTCGGAGTAGAAGTGGAACTCGTCCATCACGACCTGGCCGATGTCCGAGCCCGGTCCCTCACGCAACGCGAGGTTCGCGACGATCTCGGCGGTCGCGCAGATGATCGGCGCCGACGAGTTCACCGACGCGTCGCCGGTCATCATGCCGACGTTGTCGGCCCCGAACACGTCGCACAACGCGAAGAACTTCTCGCTGACCAGCGCCTTGATCGGCGCGGTGTAGAACGTTCGCCGGCCCCCGCCGTTCCGCCATGCAGCGAGCGCGAAGAAGTGGGCACCGAGCGCCACCATCGACTTTCCGGAACCCGTGGGCGTGGCGAGGATGACGTTGGCCCCGGAGACCAACTCCATGAGCGCCTCTTCCTGCGCGGGGTACAGCTGCAGGCCGCGATCGCTCGTCCACGACGTGAACGCGTCGAACAGTGCGTCGGCATCTACGCCGTGGGGGTCGACGGTTTCGGGGAGAAGATCGGGAAGCAGCACCGTTACAGGCTAGAGCCTTGCCGAGCAGTACCGGGCTTCCGGACCCGGGACGCCGCCGCGATCGAGTTTCAGGTGGCGCTGCGTTCGTCGGAGCCCATCGCGTCGAGCACCGCCATGCGGGTCGCGGGAGCGCCGGTGATGGTGCCCTCACCGACGCCGTCGGTCAGCAGGTTCCGCCAGCGGGTCTCGTCGAACTCCAGCGGTGCGGTCGACTCGAGGAAGTTCTCGACCACACCGAGGAAGCGGAGCGGGTCGTCGCGGAACGGGAAGTGACCGGCGTCCTCGAAGATCTCGAGGTGTGAGCCGGGCATCGCGGAATGCGCCAGATGTGCGTGGCTGACGGGGATCACCGAGTCGCGCGCGCCCCAGATCAGTTGCACCGGGAGGTTCTCGGTCAGATAGCACCGGTCGAGCATCGTGACCACCTGACCGCGCCAGTCGACCACCGAGCGCAACGTCCGCAGGTACGCCTCGTACGCCGTCGGATCTGGCAGGGCGCCGAGCACCCGGACCAGGTCGGGGGTGTCGTGCAGCATCGTGCCGGGACGCAGCGGCGACCCGTGGAGGCGGGAGACGACCTCGCCGATCGCGCGGACCGACGTCATCGCACCCGGAATGCGCAGCAGCTTGAGGGCCTCGTTGACCACCGGCATCGAGATCAGGCGCAGCAGCGGATGCACGTCCTTGGTGACACCGCCGGCCGACACCAGCACCAGACGGTCGACCATGTGTGGGAACTGGTAGGAGAACTGCATCGCGACGCCGCCGCCGAGCGAATGACCGACGACGGTGACCTTGTCGATATCCAGCACCGAGAGCAGATCGCGCATGCCGTTCGCGTAGGCGGCCACCGAATAGTCGGCGCGGGGCTTGTCGGAGCGCCCGTGGCCGAGGAGGTCCGGTGCGATCACCGTGTAGTTCTGAGCCAGGTGCGGGATGATCTCGCTCCACGTCGACGAGTTGTCGCCGATGCCGTGCAACAGGAGGACGGCCGGACCCGCGCCGGCCATGCGGAACGCGCGCCTGTACCCGTGGATGGTGCGGAACACGAGCCGCGGCTCGGTGTCCGGCACCGGGCGGAGCATTCGCGTGCGGGAGTCGCTCATATCGCCTCCTGAAGCTGCTGCCCGGCACGCGGGCACCGCTCAGATATCGATCGTCCGAGTATATCCGTGCACCGAGACGCTATGCGCCATATGAGTCGTCAGTGTGACTTCGGATAACGGAAGGGTTTCGTCGTCCACGATACCTGGACGAACGACCAAATGTTGGGTCGATCAAACCTCAGTTCTGATCGTCGTCCCCGGGTGCGTCGTCGTCGAGGCGGGCCTGCTCGGCGAGGAAGCGTTCGAACTCCGCGCCCAGTTCATCACCGCTCGGCAGGTCGTCGTCGCTCGCGAGGAGCGTCGACTGCTGTTCCTGGGCAGCGACGTACGAGTCGTACTGGTTCTCGAGCGCCCGGACCACCGACTGGACCTCCTCGTTCGACGCGATGTGCTCGTCGATCTGCTCGCGGACCCGAGCCGACGCCTCGCCGAGCGCGACGAGTGGCAGTTCGAGGTCGGCGATCTCCATGACGTTCTCGAGTAGCGTCTCCGCGGCGGCCGGATAGTCGGTTTGCGCGAGGTAGTGCGGAACGTGCACCGAGAAGCCCACGGACTCGTGGCCGTGCTGGCTCATCCGCAGTTCCAGCAGCGACGATGCGCTGCCGGGGACCTGGAGTTCGCCGGACCAGCGGTGATGATCCTTGATCAAGTCCTTGTTGGTCGAGTGCGCGGTCACGCTGAGCGGCCGCGTGTGCGGGATGGCCATCGGAATGGCATTGATCCCGACGGTCCGGCGCACGCCCAATTGCTCTGCGAGCAGGCGGACCGCCGTGGTGAACCGTTCCCAGCGCAGATCCGGCTCCATGCCGGCCAACAGCAGGAACGGCGTGCCCGCGGTGTCGCGCAGGGCGTACAGGTTGAGTTGAGGAGTCTCGAAGTCCGAGAAATGGTCTGCCTTGAACGTCATGGTCGGACGCCGCGATCGATAGTCGATGAGCTCGTCCACCGCGAACGACGCGACGAGTTCGGTTTCGAGGCTCTCGCGCAGGTGCTTGGTCGCCAGCTTCACCGCGTGCCCGGCATCGGAGAATCCCTCGAGACCGTGAACCAGGACCGGTCCCAGGCCGTCGGCCGACGACAGATGCGGTGCCGGGAACTCCAGCTCGTACATCTTCGACTGCTCGTCCATGACGGCTCCCTTCCTTCGAACTTCTGCTTCCAGTGTCCCTCACCGGCTCCCGCGTGCCGAAACCGGAGCGGGGGACCAGCGGCGGGGCGCTGCGGTGCCACTGTCGAACAAGATCATCGAATCTCGTCCCTCGAGGGCCAACACCGGGTCGGCCGCATTGATTCCCGGCCCCGGCGCGGCGACGCCTGTACCCGTCGCGATCGATGTTCACCTCGATCGCCGTTCGCGTGTGACAGGCTGTCCGCGCGGAACGAGAACGAGGCGGACACCCCGGCGCTGGGACGATGGAGGCTCGAGCATGTCGCAATGGAAGCGGATCGCCGCGGCGGTGCTGCTGGGGTCGGCTGTCCTGCTCACGGGCTGTTCGGAGGCGGTGACGGGAACTCCGCTGTCGGACGAGTCCGTCGCCGCCGATGCGCGGCCGTTGGGAGACCTCCTTCTCGACCCGGCTGCCTTCCCGCCGCAGTACCCGGCGGTCGTGCTTCCCCCGCAGGCAGTTTCGCAGGCTGCGCCCGACCTGACTGGCATCGCACCGGGCGCCAAGGTGGAACCGGCCGGCTGCAAGCCTCCCGTCCAGGACTACGGCCCCGACGGCACCGCAATGGTCGTGGGCACCGACAACGCCAACCGCTCGACGATCACGATCGAATTGATCCGGGTCGCCACGCCGCTCGTGGAGCTCGGAGCGCAGCTGTCCGAGTGCCCGGAGGTGACCGCCACCCGCAACGGGGTGGATTCGGTCGTCCGGACCACCCTCACTCCGCCCCCGCCGATCGATGCCGACGACACCCTCGCGCTGCGTCGTTCGGTGAGCTCGGGCCAGGGCGACCAGGCGGTGACACAGTCGATGCTCACCTTGATCGCGCAGGTCGACGACGTGCGGGTGCAGGCGACGTTCATGTCGTTCGGGGCAGATGCCGACACCGCCGCTCTCGACGAGCTGTTCACCGCGGCGGTACTGAAGGTCCACGCGGACTGAGCCGCCGACGCTAACACGGCAAACCGACAGTCCTGTCTGTGCCCGGAGCCGTGAGCTCGGGGTTCTGCACAGGCGGCGGCGACATCCACAGGTCCACCGAATCCCCAGGTCGTGCCCCGGGCCGGGGGGCGCCCCGAGCGGCAGGGTCGGGGCATGACGACACCGGCCTTCTCACACGACTCGCCCCGCCCACACAACCCGGCTCTGTCCGGACACAGTGATCTCGGGACCCCGAACGCGGTCCGGATATCCGACCCCGGCGACCTCATCAGCGCCGTACCGGCCCTGCTGGGGTTTCACCCCCGCCGCTCACTGGTCGCGATCTGTCTCACCGGAACCAGCGTCGGCGCGGTGATGCGCCACGACCTCGTGCTCCACGATCCCGCTGGGGTGCACGGCGTGATGGAACTGGTCCTCGACCAGTTCGCGGCGGTGAGTATCCGGGAGGGTGCCGATCGGGTCCTCGTGGTCGTGGTGGACGATCGGATCCCACCCCGCGAGCGTTCGGGCGACCTGTGGCGGCACTCTGCGATCGTCGATCGTTTCCGGGAACTGTTGTGCGCCGGAGGAATCGAGTTGGCGGCCGCGCATCTCGTCCCGCGAATCGAAGCCGGCGTGCAGTGGCGGGACCTCGTGGGGCACAGCCGCGGCGTGCTGCCGGATCCCGCCGCATCCGAGGTGGCCGCGGCCCAGGTGTTCGGGGGTCGTGCGATCCGGGGGTCCCGTGAGGAGCTGGAAGCAGTGCTCGATCCGGTTCCGGCTGGCGAGCAGGCGTGCATCGCGGAGATCATCGACGCGGCGCGGGAGGCGAGTGTGCGGGGGTTCGCTCTGGCGCACACGGCGTCCGATCCCGCCGGCGTCGAACGTGCCCACCTCGAACGCGTCCTCGCGCGCATCGCAGCACTCGACTCGGGTGACGAGATCACGGCGCACGAGTGCGCGGATATGGCGCTCGCACTGGAGAATCCGCACATCCGGGACGCGCTGCTCGCGCTGACGATCGGGGAGCACGCCGACGCGGCCGAACAGATGTGGATTCATCTGGGCAGGTCGTTGCCCGATCCCGAGCGCGCCGAACCGCTCGCGTTGCTCGGCTACAGCTCGTACGTGCGCGGCGACGGTCCGATGGCGGGTGTCGCGCTGTGTGCCGCGCTCGCGGCCGATCCGTGTCATCGGCTCGCGAACCTGCTCGACGACGCCCTGCAGGCCGGGATCCGGCCGGATGCCCTGCGCGACCTCGCTGATCTCGGATACGAGGTGGCGCAGGACCTCGGCGTGCAGCTGCCGCCGCGGGGCGGGTTATCGCCGCGCGGCGTGTGACCGGTCTCCGAGCGCCTGCAGGTACGTCCATGCGTCGGCGACGATCTCGTCGAGATCGGTGTGCTCGGGCTTCCAGCCCAGCTCGTCGATCGCGCGGTCGCTCGATGCGATGAGGACCGCCGGATCACCGGCGCGGCGCGGCGCGTCCTCGGCGGTGATGGGGAGTCCCGTCACTCGTTCGCAGGCCGAAATGACCTCGCGGACAGTGAATCCTGCGCCGCTGCCGAGGTTGTAGATCCGGTGCCGTCCCGGCTCGGACGACTCGAGCGCCAGCAGGTGGGCCTCCGCGAGATCCAGTACGTGGATGTAGTCCCGCACCGCGGTGCCGTCCTTGGTCGGCCAGTCGGTTCCGAACACCGCGATCTTCTCGCGTTGACCGAGCGCGACCTGGAGCACGAGGGGGATGAGATGCGTTTCCACGACACGGTTCTCGCCCGCGCCCTTGTAGGCGCCCGCGACGTTGAAGTAGCGCAGGCTCGTCGCCGCGAGGGAATGCGCGTTCGCATACGACGTGATCGCATGGTCGATCGCGAGTTTCGTGGCGCCGTACGGGTTGGTCGGACGAGTCGGATCGTCCTCCGTGATCGGTGTCCGCTCGGGCTCGCCGTAGGTGGCGGCCGTGGACGAGAACACCAGACGTGGCGTACCGGAGACCCGCATCGCTTCGAGCAGTGCGAGCGTCGTGACGACATTGCCCTGCCAGTACTGCTCGGGGCGCTCGACCGACTCGCCGACGAGCGACTGCGCCGCGAAATGCAGCACACCGTCGAATCGAGGTGCGCTGTCGCCGGATCCGAGAACGGATCCGGCGACAGCAGCCACGTCGCCTTCGATGAAATCGGCGCCGACGGGAACCGCGTCGGCATTACCCGTCGACAGATCGTCGACGACGACCACCTCGTGGCCGCGCTCGAGCAGTACCGTGGCGCACACGCTGCCGACATAGCCGGCACCGCCGGTAACCAGAAGTCTCACCGTTCATCTCCTCTGGCACCGGCGTCGAACCGGCGAAGCGGTCTGTCAGACCTGCTTCACCTGGACGGCGTGGGCCATTTCCTCGGGAAGGTCGAATTCGTCGTGACCGGACACGGTGATCGTCACCGAGCCGGGTCGGGTCTCGACTGTAACCCGGGCATCGGGAACCACGCCCGCCTCACGGAGTTGGCCGATCAGTTCGGGATCGGACTGCACGTGCTCGGCGAGTCGCCGAACCACGACTGCGGTCGGCTTGCCCGGGGGCACGTCGGTGAGCCGGATCAGCGTCTCCGCGTTGCCTGCCGGGCGGTCCAGTCCCAGTTCGGCAAGCCCGGGAATCGGGTTACCGTACGGCGACGTCGTCGGGTTGTTCAGCACCTCGACGAGGCGCCGCTCGACGTCCTCGCTCATCACGTGCTCCCACCGGCAGGCCTCGGCATGCACCTGGTCCCAGTCGAGTCCGATGATGTCGACGAGCAACCGCTCGGCGAGACGGTGCTTGCGCATGACCGAGACCGCGAGGTTGCGGCCCTTCTCGGTCAACTCCAGATGACGGTCGCCTGCCACCTGGAGCAATCCGTCACGCTCCATGCGGGCAACCGTCTGGCTCACGGTCGGTCCGCTCTGCTCGAGCCGTTCGGCGATCCGCGCGCGGAGCGGGACGACGCCCTCTTCTTCCAAGTCGTAGATCGTCCGGAGATACATCTCCGTGGTGTCGACCAGATCCTTCACTCTTACACCCCTTCGTCCGGAGTGATTCTACCGGGCAAATCACGTTCCGGGTTCCGCTCGGGCGCCAGGCGCGTCCGGTCCGCCGTCGGGGCTCCGAACCGGTCCCGGACATGGCGCCTCGCGCCTGCCGTGCCGCGGCAAGTAACTTGGGTCCATGACCGCGTCGACAGGTCCCGTCGAGGGCATCTCAGCTTCCGCAAGCGACCGCGTCGTGGTGTGGAGCCCGGACTATCTCAGCTATCGCTGGAGTCCCCAGCATCCGATGAACCCGACCCGTCTCGAGCTGACGATGGATCTGGCGCACGGACTCGGGCTCGTCGAGGGCGCCGAGGTGGTGCGGCCCGACGCCGCCACGGACACCGACCTGCTCCGCATCCACACCCCCGCGTACATCGACGCGGTGAAGCTTGCCGGATCGGTTCAGGACGGCCCGCTGCCCGCGGAGGTCGAGACCCGGCACGGGCTGGGCACCGAGGACAACCCGGTCTTCCCCCGGATGCACGAGGCCAGCGCGATCCTGGCGGGCGGAACCCTGGCGGCGGCCGAGGCGATCGCATCCGGCCGCGCCCGGCGCGCGGTCAGCATCGGCGGCGGAATGCACCACGCGATGGCCGACTGGGCGTCGGGCTTCTGCGTCTACAACGACGCCGCGATCGCGATCTCGTGGTTGCTCGACAACGGATTCGACCGCATCGCGTACGTCGACATCGACGCGCACCACGGCGACGGCGTGCAGCATGCGTTCCTCGGTGACCCACGGGTGCTGACGGTCTCGATCCACCAGCACCCGGCGACCCTGTGGCCGAACACCGGCTGGTCCAGCGAGGTGGGGGCGGGCGCGGCCGAGGGCACCGCCATCAACCTCCCGGTGCTGCCCGGTACCGGCGATGCGCTGTGGCTGAGGGGATTCCACGCGGTGGTTCCCGCCGCGATCGCAGCCTTCCGCCCGCAGATCGTGATCAGTCAGTGTGGCGCAGACAACCATCGGGAGGACCCGCTGGCCGATCTCGCGCTGACCGTCGACGGGCAGCGGGCGGCGTACCTGGCGATGCGCGACCTCGCGGACAGATACGCGGAAGGGCGGTGGCTCGCGGTCGGCGGTGGCGGCTACGGCCTGATCCGTGTCGTGCCGAGGTCGTGGACGCATCTCATCGCCGCGGCGCTGGATCGCGAGATCGATCCCGCCACCACGATTCCCGACTCGTGGCGTGAGAAGGCACACTCCCTTGCACCGAGCGTCGATCTCCCGACGACGATGGGGGAGTCCGGCGACACCGCGTACATGCCGTGGGACGGACCCGGAGGTACGCCGGAAACGGGTGTCGCCTCGATGGACCGGGCCCTGACCCGAATCGACGCGGCAATCATCGCGACCCGCCGCGCCACGTTCCCACTGCTCGGACTCGATCCGGAGGATCCCCGTGACTGACGGCACCGCCAAAGACGCCAAGGAAGTCGATGTGGAACGGGCACGGAACTTCCCGCGCCACTGGCTGGCGGACGTGCTGGCCTCCGACGGCGGCGTCGTCCACCTGCGGCCGATCGTCCCCGACGACGCCGACAAGCTCGTCGAGTTCCACAGCAAGCTCTCCGAGCGCACCCGGTATCTGCGTTACTTCGGTCCGTACCCCACGATGTCCAAGCGCGACATCGTCAACTTCACCACCGTCGACCACCGCAACCGCGTCGCCTTCGTCGCGATCCTGGGTGACGAGATCATCGCGGTGGGCCGCTACGAGCGGTTGCTCGACGTGGGCGACGGCCGGTCCGCCGAAGTCGCGTTCGTCGTCGCGGACGCCCACCAGGGCCGCGGGCTCGGGCCGATCCTGCTCGAACACCTCGCCGGTGCGGCGGCGGAGAACGGTCTGAACATGTTCGTCGCGGAGGTGCTCGCGGAGAACCGGAACATGGTCTCGGTGTTCCGTGAGGCCGGATACCAGGTGAGCCGCAGCTTCGACGGCGGAGTGTTACGCCTCGAGTTCGCGATCGACCCAACCGAAGCGCTGCTGTCGGTGCGGAACTCCCGCGAGCGCGCTGCCGAGGCGCGCAGCGTCCGCAACGTCCTCAGCCCGCGGTCCGTCGCCGTCATCGGGGCGTCCACCGACAGCTCCAAGGTGGGCAACGCGGTGCTGGTGAACCTGTTGCGTGGCAACTTCTCCGGTCCGGTGTATCCGGTCAACGCCGAGCACCGGTCGGTCCGTGGCGTCCGGGCGTACCCGACGGTGCGCGACATCCCCGACGACGTCGACCTGGCAGTGGTCGCCGTGCCGGCGGAGTCCATCGACGCGGTGCTCGACGACTGCCTCGCGAAGGGCGTCAAGGCGCTGGTGGTGGTGTCGGCGGGATTCAGCGAGACCGGTCCGGACGGACGGCACTCCGAACGCCGGCTCGTGCACGCCGCGCGGGCGCACGGTATGCGGCTCATCGGCCCCAACGCGCTCGGCGTCGCCAACAACGACGTCGCCGTCTCGCTCAACGCGACGCTGGCCCCGGTGCTGCCCAATCCGGGCAAGGTCGGTTTCTTCTGCCAGTCCGGCGCCCTGGGCATCGCGATCCTCGACCAGGCCGCCAAACGTCAACTGGGACTGTCGACTTTCGTCTCCGCCGGCAATCGCGCCGACGTGTCCGGCAACGACCTGCTCCAGTACTGGGACACCGATCCCGACACCGAAGTGGTCCTGCTGTACCTGGAGAGCTTCGGCAATCCCCGCAAGTTCTCCCGGATCGCCCGGCGGGTGGCACGGAACAAGCCGATCGTCGCGGTCAAGAGCGGACGCCACGCGGTGCCCCCGGCGCTGGCGGCGACCGGTGTCGAGATGGACGATTCCATCGTGCGGTCGCTCTTCGAACAGGCCGGTGTCGTGCAGGTCGGGTCGATCTCCCAGCTGTTCGACTGCGCGATGCTCTTCGGATACCAGCCGCTGCCGGCCGGGCCGCGGGTCGCGGTGGTCGGCAACTCGACCGCCCTCGGGGTGCTCGCCTCCGATGCCGCGCGCCGCGAGGGGCTGCAGGTGGGGGAGCCGGTCGATCTCGGCGCGCAGGCGACTCCCGAGATGTTCGCCGGGGCCGTGTCGCGAGCACTCGCATCGTTCGACGTCGACGCCGTGATCGCGGTGTTCGCGCCGCCGGTCGCGGTGCCCGTCGAGCCGTACGCGCAGGCCCTGCGTGAGGCCGTGATCGGCGCCGACAAGCCGATTCTCACCACGTTCCTGGCGACCGAGGGCATCCCCGACGTCCTGGCGGTGCGCGGTCCGGACGGGCATCCGACGCGCGGCTCGGTGCCGTCGTTCCCCGGCCCGGAACGTGCCGCGTTGGCATTGGCGCGGGCCTGGCGGTACTCCGCGTGGCGTGGACGTCCGGTGTCGAAGGTGGTGCGCCCCAACGGGATCGACCCGGACCGCGCGAAGCGGCTGATCGACGGTTGGCTGGGGGAGTCGAACGGGCGGTGGCTGTCGGACTTCGAGGCGGCGCAACTGCTCGAGTGCTACGGGGTGCACGTGGTGGAGTTCCGCGCGGCGACCACCGAGGACGAGGCGGTCGAGGCGGCGGACGAACTCGGCTACCCGGTCGCGGTAAAGGCGACCGGTGAACAGTGGCGGCACCGCCCCGACCTCGGAGGCGTGCGGCTGGACCTGGTGGGACCGGACTCCGTGCGGTTGGCGTACCGCGATCTTGCGGCCGCGTCCGGTGAGCCCCTGTTGCACGTGCAGAAGATGGCGACCAAGGGCATCGGCTGTGTCGTCGGGGTCCAGGACGACCCGTCGTTCGGCTCGCTCATCTCGTTCGGGCTGGCCGGCGTGATCTCCGATCTACTGGGGGACCGCGCCTACCGAGTACTGCCACTGACCGAGGACGAGGCCACCGAGCTGATCGACGCGCCCAAGGCCGCACCCCTGCTGTCGGGCTACCGCAGCGCGGTCCCGGTCAACAAGAAGGCCCTCGTCGATCTCGTGCAGCGGGTGTCCGCCCTCGCCGACGACCTGCCGGAGGTTCGTTCGCTCGCGTGCGAACCGGTGCTCGCGTCGGCGCAGGGTGCCGAGGTGACCGATGCCCGGGTGCGGATCGGACCGGAGCCGAGCATGGCGGATCTGGGTCCGCGGCGACTGCGGGAGTGGTGAACCGGACCGGGAACCGCAGGAACCCGGCCGGGAAATGCGAAAACCCGGCCGGTCGTGGCCCCCGAGGGGGGAGGGGGCACGACCGGCCGGGAGGCGCGGGAGAGCGTTCGGGTCAGCTGGCGTACGAGCGCAGTCGATCGGCACGCTCACCCTGGCGGAGCTTGCCCATCACCTCGCGCTCGATCTGGCGCACCCGCTCGCGCGAGAGGCCGAACAGTTTGCCGATCTGGTCGAGCGTGCGGGGCTGGCCGTCGTCGAGGCCGTAACGCAGCCGGATCACCTGCTGCTCGCGTTCGTCGAGCGTCGCGAGGACGCTGCGGACGTCGCTGTGCAGCAGCCCGGCGATGACGGCGTTCTCCGCGGACGTCGCCTCGGAGTCCTCGATGAAGTCGCCCAGCGGCGCTTCCTCGTCGTTGCCGACCGGCATGTCCAGGCTCACCGGGTCGCGGCTGTGATCGAGCAGGTCCGCGATCTTGTGCTCGGGGATGCCCGACTCCTGCGACAGCTCCTCGTCGGTGGCCTCGCGGCCCAGCTGCTGGTGCAGTTCGCGCTTGATGCGGGCGAGCTTGTTGACCTGCTCGACGAGGTGGACGGGCAGGCGGATGGTGCGGCTCTGATCTGCCATGCCGCGAGTGATGGCCTGACGGATCCACCACGTCGCGTACGTCGAGAACTTGAAGCCCTTCGCGTAGTCGAACTTCTCCATCGCACGGATCAGACCGAGGTTGCCCTCCTGGATGAGGTCCAGTAACGGCATGCCGCGTCCGGTGTACCGCTTCGCCAGCGACACCACGAGACGCAGGTTCGCCTCGAGCAGGTGGCGCCGGGCGGCCTCGCCGTCACGGACGATCGTGGCGAGGTCCCGCTTCTTGACGGCCGTGAGGCGCTTCTTGGTCTCCAGCACGTGCTTGGCATAGAGCCCAGCTTCGATCCGCCGCGCCAGGTCGACTTCGTCTGCAGCGGTCAGCAGTGCTGTCCGGCCGATCCCGTTCAGGTAGACGCGAACGAGATCCGCGGCCGGGCTCTGGCTGTCCAGATCGGAATCGGCGGTGCGGGGTCGAGTGGTGCTGGGGCTTGTCATGACGTGCCTCCTCGTCGGGGTGTCTCATATGCCTCAACGCTCCGACGGCCTGGGAAAGTTCCCGAACGGATTCACCTCTGCGGCCCGTGACCTGCGCGTTCCGGGTGCCTCCCCTGAGAAGTTCCTGAGAAGGTACCCGCCCGGGAACGCGCGTCAGGCGGGCTCGATCAGCCCGTGACGCACAAGCGAATGGACCAGCGGTACTGCCGTGGCCGTCAGCGACTCCTCGTCCTCACCGTGCGCGAAGGCGAGCAGCGTGATGAGCTCTTCCAACGCCAGTCCGTCGTCACGCATTCCCGCGAGCAGTGCCGCTGTGAGATCGTCCACCTCGTGCTGCCACTGCGGTCCGTTGCCGCGATGCACGCGCGCCACCACCTGATCCCAGCCGTCCTCGCCCGGTAGGTACACCCGCTCGAGGGCGGTGTCGGGCCGGACCGCGAACCGCGCCGACAGGACATCGTGCTCCCGCAGCCACGCGAGACGCTCGAAGTAGGCGATTGCCTCGTCGCCGAGTGGGTCGGTGAAGCCGTGGCGCAGGTCCTCGCACAGGATGTCCGACGGCTCGTCCGTGCGCCGGAGATAGACGAAGCCGAACCCCACGCCCTCGACGTCGGCCTGCTCCAGGTGGTCGAGCCATCTCTGGGCACGGGCCTGCACGGCCGGGTCACGAGGGTCACCGCCGCCGTCGCGCAGCCACGTGCCGACGTAGAGCGCGGGATCGGCGACGTCGCGCTGGACGATCCAGGCATCGATCCCGTGTGCCGGCAGCCACGAGGCGATCCGGTGTCGCCAGTCCTCGCCATCCACGTGCAGCCACGACGCCAGCAGCGCCGCCGTCCCACCGGTGTTCAGGTACTCCGCCGACCGGGAGATCATCAGCTCGCTCGCCTCGTCCAGGTCCAGGCCCGAGTCGCGGTAGCTGTTGACGACGCGGGCCTCGCTCACGACGAACGGCGGATTCGCGACCACCTGGTCGAACGTCCGGCCCTCGACCGGCTCGAACCACGAGCCCTCGAGGAGCTCGAAGTCGAGGCCGTTGAGCGCGGCGGTCGCCGCGGTCAGATCCAGTGCCCGCGGGTTGATGTCGGTGGCGGTGACCGTGCCCGAATAGTCCGCGGCGCGCAGGGCCTGGATGCCGCAGCCGGTGCCCACGTCGAGCACGGTGCCCACCGGACGGGTGGGGGTCCCCTGCAGCAGAGACAGCGACGCGTGACCGACACCGATGACGTGGTCGTCGGCGGTCGGTCGGGCGCGCATCGAGCCGTCGAGATCCGACAGCACCCACCGGTTCCCCGTGCCGAGGTCGAGGGGGCGGAGGTCGAGTTCGGCGCGCACCGTCTCGCCGGTGCGCGAGAGCAGGCCGGCCGCGACCGCGTCGTCCAGCGCGAGTGGTGCGAGCGCGGACGCGACGTCGGCCGCATCGCAGTCGTCGCACAGGAGGAACAGTCGAACGAGCTGTCCCAGGTCGCCGCCGTTCGCGGTGGCGCGGCGGACCGGCACCGGTTCGTGCCGGTCGAGCGCGGCGTGGGCGTCGGCACCGAGAAGATCGAGAATCGAGTCGGTGTCGTACGCGCAGCGCGTCAGCGCTTCTCGGAGCGGGCCGCAGATGGAGAGCAGGAGGTCACGGGTCACGCGAGCATTGTTGCAGCCGTCATCGCACGCTTACCGGACCGGACGAGCGCGGCCGCTCAACCCTCGATCGTGCGGTGTTGCCTGGACTCGAGCGCATGCGCTGCGTCGCGGTGGTCGTACCTGCTCGGCTCGTCCTTCGACCGCGGCGGCCTGTCGTTCGCGATCAGGACCGCGATCCAGGGCAGCGGGATGGAGAGGGCGATGATGCCCACCGAGATCCAGGCGTTCCCGAACATTCCGTACGCGATCGCCGCGAGTATCAGCGCCGGGAACCGGAACGACATGATCGTCAGGTACTTCCGGACACGCGCCCGGTGCTGATCTTCGATGGACTGCGCAGCCTCGGTGATCAGAGCCGGGTTGCGGGGTGTGCCGCTCTCGGCCGACTCGTCGAACCCCGATGTTCTTGCCATGGGTTCCACTGTTCCACTCTCGCGAAGCAATTGCACATGCGGTTGCGGCATTATTGGGATGTGAGCACTTTGACGAAGGAACGTCCCGACACCACCACCGACGAGACGACCGACGACGACACCCCGAAATTCTTCCATTACGTGAAGAAGAACAAGATCGCCGAAAGCGCGGTGATGGGAACCCACGTCGTCGCGTTGTGTGGCGAGGTGTTTCCGGTCACCAAGTCCGCGAAGCCGGGTTCGCCGGTGTGCCCCGAGTGCAAGAAGATCTACGAGGGATTGCGCAAGGGCGACTGAGCGTCCGTGTCGTCGGTGGGCGCGTCGGACTCCGGTGCGTCCACCGATCCGCAGCCCTGGGACTGGGGCTCGGACTCGCATTCGGATCCGGACTGTGATCGATCCGACGTGAACCGGATCGGTCCGGTCGCGAGCCGTCGCGTCAGATTCGTCACAGGGCCGGCGTCCTCCGACGCATCGATCGCGGCCTGCGCGGCGATCCAGTCACGCACCTGCTCCATGCGGGTGGCCCGCGCCGGCCAGAACTCCTGGATCGTGGCGTTGAACTCGGCACCGAGCACGACGGCGAAGCCGAGGAAGAACGTGAAGAGCAGGAAGGCGATGGGCGTCGCGAGCGCGCCGTAGGTGTATCCGGTGCCGGCCACCGCGCTCAGATACCAGCGCAGAATCGTGCTGGCGGCCATGAAGAACACGCCGGCGAGTAGTGCACCGCCGAGCAGTCGATGCCACGGAAGCGATCTCGGCAGTGCCACCTTGTAGAGGGTGGTCAGGCCGACGATCAGGAGCAGACCGACCGCGGGGTAGTAGAACGCGTCCACCATCTCCGTCCCGACCGTGTGCCAGGACTCGGGGAGCGCGCGGCCGATCATCGTCGGCCCCAGTGCGACCAGTGGCAGCGTGAAGACGGCGAGGACGAGGAAGCCGACGTAGAGCAGCAACGCGAACACCCGCTGCCACACCGGGTGCCGGGCGTCCTGTTGGCCGTGTGCCTCGACGATCGAGTCGACGAACGTCGAGATTGCCGACGAACCCGCCCACAGCGACAGCAGGAAGCCCACCGAGATGATCTCCGGGCGGCCTCGCCCGAGGACATCTCCGACGGTTGGCTGGATGATCTGGTCGACGACGTTCTCGCTGAACACGGTGTGGCTGAACGTGATGATCTTCGACTGGATGATCTCCACCGTGTTCGGGCCGAACCACCCGCCGACATAGCCGAGACTGCCCAGCAGTCCCAGCAGCAGCGGGGGTAGCGACAGGGTCTGCCAGAACGCCGCGGTGGCCGACTTGCCGAAGATCGAATCGTGCCAGGCCTTGGACGCCGTTCGCCCGACCACCTGGGCACACCGACGGAGTGGTCGGCGTTTCGTGGCGGGCGGCGTCTCACTCATGATGCTTCCAGGATTCCTGACAATGCGCCGGGATGCCCGGTGGGGCGCCGCCGTGTCGCCGTCGATTCTGCCACCCCGCCGCCGGGCGAGGTCTGTGCAGGATCACGTCCCCGGCCGCGCGGCTGATGCTGAATCGGTCGGTCCCGACCGCTAGGCTCCTCGGGGGTCGTCGCCCGAGGGCGTGGCCCCGAGACTGTGGTCGGGCAGCGGCCGAGAACCCCGTCAGCGAAGCAAGGAGTGGGAACAACTGTGCGAAGCCAGCGGCGAGGTGCGATGTGAGCGCTGAACCCGGAAGTGTCGAAACTGCACCAGCTCCCACCGGCTCCCTCCGAGCGTGGCAGCGGCGTGCCCTGACCAAATACCTGGCTACCAAACCCCGCGACTTCCTGGCCGTCGCGACGCCGGGCGCCGGCAAGACGACGTTCGCGCTGCGCGTGGCCTCGGAGTTGCTGCGTGACCGCACCGTCGACCAGATCACTGTCGTCGCGCCCACCGAGCACCTCAAGCACCAGTGGGCGGAGTCCGCGGCCCGCAACGGCATCGCTCTGGACTCGCACTTCTCGAACTCGACGGGGCAGACGTCGTCGGATTACCACGGTGTGGTCGTAACGTACGCGCAGGTCGCGTCGCACCCGTTCAAGCACCGCGTCCGGACCGAGGCGCGTCGGACACTGGTGATCCTGGACGAGATCCACCACGGCGGTGACGCGAAGAGCTGGGGTGACGCCATCCGGGAGGCGTACGGCGACGCGACACGCCGCCTGGCACTCACCGGTACCCCGTTCCGCAGCGACGACAGCGCGATCCCGTTCGTGAACTACGAGCCCGACAACGAGGGCCTGATGCGCTCGAAGGCGGATCACTCGTACGGCTACTCCGACGCCCTGGCCGACGGCGTCGTCCGTCCGGTGGTGTTCCTCGCCTACTCGGGGGAGGCTCGCTGGCGCAACAGCGCCGGCGAGGAATTCGCGGCCCGGCTCGGTGAGCCGCTCAGCGCCGAGCAGACGGCCCGCGCGTGGCGCACGGCGCTCGACCCCGCCGGAGACTGGATCCCGGCGGTCCTGGCGGCCGCCAACACCCGTCTCGGGCAGTTGCGCGCCGGCGGCATGCCCGACGCGGGTGGCCTGATCATCGCGACGGACCAGACGGTGGCCCGCGCGTACGCGAAGACCCTCGAGGCGATCACGGGTGAGGCGCCGGCGCTGGTGCTGTCGGACGACCCGACGGCGTCGAACCGGATCGCGGAGTTCGGCAAGAGCACGCAGGCGTGGATGGTTGCGGTACGCATGGTGTCCGAGGGCGTCGACGTGCCGCGGTTGGCGGTCGGCGTCTACGCCACGAGCGCGTCCACGCCGCTGTTCTTCGCGCAGGCCATCGGTCGGTTCGTGCGATCGCGGACCAAGGGCGAGACGGCGAGCGTGTTCCTGCCGTCCGTGCCGGTGCTACTGGACCTTGCGAGTCAGCTCGAGGCGCAGCGGGACCACATCCTCGGCAAGCCGCACCGTGAGAAGGACGGTCTCGACGACGACCTGCTCGCCGACGCGAACAAGCAGAAGGACGAGCCGGGCGAGGAGGAGAAGGCGTTCGTCTCGCTGGGCGCCGACGCCGAGCTGGACCAGGTGATCTACGACGGCTCCTCCTTCGGGACCGCGACGTTCTCCGGGTCCGACGAGGAGGCCGACTACCTCGGGCTGCCCGGACTGCTCGACGCCGAGCAGATGCGGGCGCTGCTGCGGCAGCGCCAGCAGAACCAGCTGGACAAGCCGGCCGCCGCTGCTGCGGCGGCTGCACCGCCGATCCCCGCGCCCCAGGTGGCCGAGCGGGTGGCGTCCGCGGGCCAGTTGGCGAACCTGCGCCGCGAACTCAATTCCCTGGTGGCGATGCACCACCACCGGGTGACCACCGATGGTGGTCACCCGCTTCGGGAACTGGGGACGGACGAGCGTCCGCCCGGAGGGCTGACGCGCTAGACGGTCGCCGCGGATGATTCCGAGTCGCTCACGATGGTGGCGTTCATCTCACGAAGACGATCTGCATGCTCGTTGGCGTGGTGCTGGCAGAAGAGAAGCTCTCCTCCACTCGCGAGCACAGCGCGCACGCGGGCTCCTGCGCTGCACCGGTCGCACCGGTCAGCAGCGGTCAACGGGGGGCTGGTCAGTGTTCCGGGCATGACTCCTCCGAACTGGCTGTGGGGTGGTACCCACTGCCTGGGGTCTTCCGCCGCGTCGGGGGTGACGCGGTAGGTCCACTCTGTCAGACGTTCGACTTGATCGGGTTGTTCCCGATACTTCCTCGGTGTGTCCTCACTAACACCCACCGTCCTGAACTCGCACTATGCGTTTCGGGACGATTCGGGTGTTCGCTGACAGCTGAGCGCTGCTCTATCGTTCGGGGCCTCGGCGGCGGAAAGGACGACACATGTCGACACCGGATCAGTCGGAGCAGTTCGCGGGCGGGTCCCTGCTCCACATGTGCAGCAGGGACGAATGGGCGACAGCGCAGCGCCTCGGCGAGCGCGTACCGCCCGGCTTCGACGCGGACGGCTTCGTGCACCTGTCGACGCCCGCGCAGGTGCACCTCCCCGCGAACCGGCTCTTCGCGGGCCGCCGGGATCTGGTGCTGCTGAGCCTCGATCCCGACCGGCTCGGGGCGCAGGTGCGTTGGGAGCCCGGCGTGCCGTCCGACCCCGCCTCGATGCGCTTCCCGCACCTGTACGGGCCGCTGCCGGTCGCCGCGGTCGTCGAGGTGACCGACTACCTCCCGGACGACGCCGGAGTGTTTCCGCCGATCGGTTAGCCGTCGGTAGGTGTGTTGGCGCTACCGTTGAGCCATGAACGTGGAAGTGACCCCGCTGCCCGGTATCGGAGTTCGTAAGGATTTCGCGCTCGCGATGGGCCGACGCATCGGTGTGGTCACCCACCGCGACGGTCGTACCGAGCTGATCGTCTCCAAACTCGACGACCCGGATGCGTGCATGGCTTCGATTCCGCTCGAATCCGATGAAGCGTCGGTGCTGGCCAATCTGCTCGGGGCGCCGCAGCTCGTCGCACAGCTGCGGGAGGAGCACCGGGATCTGCCCGGAATCAGCACCCGCCAGATGCCGATCACCGAGAACTCGCCGTGGGATGGCCGCACGCTCGGCGAGACCGCGATGCGGACCCGCACCGGGGTGTCCGTCGTCGCCGTGATGCGCGCCGGTCAGGTCGCGCCGTCGCCCAATCCCGACTTCACCTTCACGGAGGGCGACCTGCTGGTCGCGGTCGGAACGCAGGAGGGCCTCGATCACGCGGCCAAGATCCTCGCGCACGGCTGATCCCGGCTCGGCTACGCGCGCACGATGACCGGAACCTCCCTGGCACTCGTCGAACTCGGCGCTGTGTTCTTCGCGCTCGGTGTCCTCGGTCGACTCGCCGGCCGCATCGGCCTGTCACCCATCCCGCTCTATCTGATCGGCGGCCTGTGTTTCGGCCAGGGCGGATTCATCCAGCTCGGCGACATCGGCGAGTTCAGCCACCTCGCGAGCGAGATCGGCGTCGTGCTGCTGCTGTTGCTGCTCGGCCTCGAGTACACCGCAGCCGAGTTGGTGACCGGGCTGCGCCGGTCCTGGATGGCCGGCGTCGTCGACCTGGTCCTCAACGCGGTTCCCGGCGCGGTGATGGCACTGATGCTGGGCTGGGGGCTGGTCGGGGCGCTCGTGCTCGGCGGTGTGACCTACATCTCGTCGTCCGGCATCATTGCCAAGGTGCTCGGGGACCTGGGTCGTCTCGGCAACCGCGAGACGCCGATCGTGCTGTCGATCCTGGTGTTCGAGGACCTCGCGATGGCCGTCTACCTGCCGATCCTGACGGCGGTCCTGGCCGGCGTCAGCTTCCTCGGCGGGCTGCAGGCGGTCGGCGTCTCGTTCGCGGTCATCACCGCCGTGCTGCTGATCGCGCTGCGGTACGGGAACGTCGTCTCGGCCGTCGTCGACAGCCCGGACCGCGAGGTGTTCCTGCTCAAGCTGCTGGGTGCGGCACTGCTCGTCGCGGGGTTCGCGTCGTCGCTGCAGGTCTCCGCGGCGGTGGGCGCTTTCCTGCTCGGTATCGCGATCTCCGGCTCCACGGCGCGCAACGCGACCCGCCTGCTCGAACCGTTGCGGGACCTGTTCGCCGCGATGTTCTTCGTCGTGTTCGGCCTCAACACGGATCCGACGACGATCCCGCCCGTGCTGCTGCCCGCCATCGCTCTCGCCGTCGTGACGACCGCGACGAAGGTCCTCACCGGATGGTGGGCCGCCGGGCGGCAGGGAATCGGCGTGATGGGCCGGGCCCGCGCCGGAGCGGCGCTGATCGCGCGCGGAGAGTTCTCGATCGTCATCGCGGGTCTGGCCGTGTCCGCCGGTGCGGTGGAGGGCGAACTCGCGGCACTGGCAACCGCCTACGTGCTGCTGATGGCCGTGCTCGGTCCGGTCGGCGCGCGGGTCGCGGAACCGTTGGTCCGGCTGTGGCAGCGACCTCGACCGAACGAAGAAGGGGCCCCGAAGGACCCCTTCCTCACGAACTGACCAGTGCTAGGCCGGTGCTAGGCAGTGCTAGTCCAGGTAGTCGCGCAGCACCTGGGAACGCGACGGGTGGCGCAGCTTGGACATCGTCTTCGATTCGATCTGGCGGATCCGCTCCCGGGTCACGCCGTAGACCTGGCCGATTTCGTCTAAAGTCCGCGGCTGGCCGTCGGTGAGACCGAAGCGCAGACGCACCACGCCGGCCTCGCGCTCGGACAGCGTCTCGAGCACCGACTGCAGCTGATCCTGCAGCAGCGTGAAGCTGACCGCGTCGACGGCCACGACGGCCTCGGAGTCCTCGATGAAGTCGCCGAGCTGGCTGTCGCCCTCGTCGCCGATCGTCTGATCGAGGGAGATGGGCTCACGCGCGTACTGCTGGATCTCCAGCACCTTCTCCGGCGTGATGTCCATTTCCTTCGCGAGCTCCTCCGGGGTGGGCTCGCGGCCCAGGTCCTGGAGCAGCTCACGCTGGATGCGGCCGAGCTTGTTGATGACCTCGACCATGTGCACCGGGATACGGATGGTGCGGGCCTGGTCGGCCATCGCACGGGTGATGGCCTGACGGATCCACCACGTCGCGTACGTCGAGAACTTGTAACCCTTGGTGTAGTCGAACTTCTCGACCGCGCGGATCAGGCCCAGGTTGCCTTCCTGGATGAGGTCCAGGAACGCCATGCCGCGGCCCGTGTACCGCTTGGCCAGCGACACCACGAGGCGCAGGTTGGCCTCGAGCAGGTGGTTCTTGGCGCGGTTGCCGTCGCGGGTGATCCAGTTCATGTTGCGGCGATCGGCGGGGGAGGGCTTCTCGCCCTTCTCTGCCATCTCGGCCATCTTGAAGGTCGCGAACAGGCCGGCCTCGATGCGCTTGGCGAGCTCGACCTCCTCCTCCGCGTTGAGGAGCGCGACCTTGCCGATCTGCTTGAGGTACGCGCGCACCGAGTCGGCAGACGCGGTGAGCTCGGCGTCCTTGCGGGCCTGGCGGAGTGCCTCGGACTCCTCCTCGTCCCACACGAAGTCGCCGGACGCCTTGTCCTTCTCGGTGGGCTCGGCGGTCTCCTCGTCGTCTTCCTCGACGACGACGTCCTCGACCTCTTCCTCGACGAGTTCGCCGTCGGCGACGTCGAGATCGGCGATGTCGACGTCCTCGTCCTCGCCGATGTCGTCGCCGCCCTTGGCGGCCTTGGTGGTCGCCTTCTTGGTGGTCTTCTTCGCAGCCGTCTTCTTGGCGGCGGCCTTCTTCGCGGGCGCCTTCTTGGCGGCGGCCTTCTTGGCAGGCGCCTTCTTGGCGGCGGCCTTCTTCGCGGGAGCCTTCTTGGCGGCGGGCGCGCTACCGGTAGTGGCCTCGGCAGTGGATGCAGGGGTCGCTGATTCGGGTGTGGAATCGGCGGTCTGACGCGTATCGGTGGCTGCCACGTACGCCCTTTCGTGACGGTGTCGTGCGGCGTCACGCCAGAGTGGAATTCCGGCGGAGAGGTCTGTCGGGTTTCGCCGACTCACAGTCGGCCGCCATCCATTGTAACGACAGCTTTGAAATTGTTACGGAGCGATGCCCTTTTCCAGGCTGTTCTGCGTGGCCATGGCCGCGCCGACGATCCCCGCGGTGTTGAGGAGTGTGGCGGGAACGACGGGCGTGCGGTTCTCCAGACGGGGGATCCACTTCTCGTGTTTGCGGCTGATCCCGCCGCCCGCGATGAACAGGTCGGGCCACAACAGGTCCTCGAATCGGCACAGCACGCGGGTCACCTCGGCGGCCCACTCCTTGTACGACAGGGACTTGGTGTCCTTGACCGACGACGCGGCACGATGCTCGGCCTCCATGCCGTCGACCTCCATGTGGCCGAACTCCGTATTCGGGAGCAGGACGCCGTTGTGCAGGACTGCCGAACCGATGCCGGTGCCGAAGGTCAGCAGGACGACGACGCCGTCGACGTCCTTGCCGGCCCCGTACCGGTCCTCGGCCAGTCCGGCCGCATCGGCGTCGTTGAGCACCGTGACAGCGCGGCCGCGCAGCGCGGTCGAGAACAGCGTCCGCGCGTCCGTCCCGATCCACGACTCGTCGATGTTCGCGGCGGTCCGGGCGATGCCGTTCGTGACGACGCTGGGCAACGTGACACCGACCGGACCGTCCCAGCCTGCCCGTGCGGCGATCTCGGCGACGGTGGCCGCGACGGCATCCGGAGTCGACGGGTATGGGGTGGCGATCTTGATCCGTTCCTCGACGAGTTCACCGGTCTCGAGATCGACGAGTGCGCCCTTGATGCCACTGCCGCCGACGTCCACACCGAAGCCGCGAATTCCCACAATGGTCCCCTTCCGCCGAGATGACAGCCTGCGTCGAAACACTAGTTGGTTCCGCCGCGCTCGGTCCCGGGGATACGGGTGGTGGGTGTCTGTGGTCTGTGATGCTATACATCCATGCGCGCCACCGACAGTCCCACGGCTGAATCCAACTCCATCGATCCGGGCGTCCTCCGCCGCACGGCGATCGCGGTCGCCGAGGCCGCGGCAGCGCACGTGCGATCCCGCCGGCCGGAGGTGTTCGGCGTCATGGGCGCTGTGGTGCATGCGGGCGACGGCGACTCGGTGCAGTCCAAGAGCACGCCGACGGACCCGGTGACGATCGTCGACACGGAGACCGAGCAACTCATCCGGGCGCGCCTGGCGGACCTGCGCCCGCACGATGCCATCCTGGGCGAGGAGGGCGGTGGCGAGGAACACGGCGTGGCCGGCACCCGCTGGGTCCTCGATCCGATCGACGGCACCGTGAACTTCCTCTACGGCATCCCGGCGTACTCGGTGTCGGTCGCCGCGCAGGTCGACGGGGTGTCCGTCGCTGGTGCCGTCGTCGACGTCGCCGGGCGCGTGACCTACTCGGCCGCGCTCGGCGGGGGCGCCTCGTTCACCGACGCGGACGGCAACACCGGAACGCTCGCGTGCAACCCGGTGACCGAGGCGTCCTTGGCGCTGTTGGCGACCGGGTTCGGCTACGGCGCGCAGCGGCGCGCGGTGCAGGGCAGGCTGATCGGCGAACTGCTTCCCCGGGTCCGCGACATCCGACGGATCGGATCGGCCGCCCTCGACCTGTGCATGGTCGCGTCGGGTCGGGTGGATGCCCATTTCGAGCACGGGCTCAATCCGTGGGACTGGGCCGCGGGCGCACTCATCGCCAGCGAGGCCGGAGCCCGGGTGCACGTCCCGGCGCCCGACACGCGCAGTGCGGCGGGCGAAGTCGTGATCGCGATGGCGCCCGGCGTGGCCGACGATCTGGAGGCGGTCTTCCGGTCCGTGGGGTTGTTCGACCCGATCCCGTGATCGGTCGGACGGGTCAGCAGCGCGCGGTGCGGGCCGCTGCGAGCAGATCCGGGTCGAGCGGAGCCGGCTCGGTGCCCGCCGGCGGATCCTTCAGTGCGTTGAGGACCTCCGCCGCGTCAGCATTGGGATCGATCTGCTTCGCGAAGTAGGTTCCCAGCGCGAGATCGACGGTGTCGTCGGTGCGCGCGTCCTGGATCAACTCGGCGCACGGCGCGACGAGCCACAGCGCACTCGCGGCGGACAGTCCGTTCGGTCCGAACCGAATCTGCCCGTGGCACTGCAGGTTCTGGTCGACGTATACCGGGTCGTTCCCGACCTGGACGTCGGGTGCGCCCGCGAAACCGTAGTCACGCAGCTGGGTCGCGACGTCCGACGCCTGGCCGCGTTCGCCGTTGGCGTTGAACACGCGGACCTTGGTCGCGGACAGCGCCGCGGGTTCGACATCGAGGAGGGTGCTGCGCCCCACCTTCTCGCCGAGTGGTTGCGGCGGGGGGGCGTCGGCGGCCTTCGGTTTGACCGGCGGATTGCAGTCCACCGTGGTGGCGTACACCTCGGGCTTGGTGAAGATCTGGACCCAGACGACGACTCCGAGCAGCGCCAGCACCGAGATCAACGCGATCACGGGGACCGCGCGCCGGCGACGGAACGGACGGCCCTGACCGTCGGTCGAACTGCCATCGGTGATCAGTGAAACCACGGTGTATGTCGGCCTCTCCGTAGGCGAGCGCGGGCAGTGATCCCGCGAAAGGAAAAGAGTTGGTGTGGTTCCGGCCACCTTCTCGGGTGCCGCCGCCGTCCCGCTGCCCACTGTAGATCCCCGGCCGATCACCGTCCGGCACATGCCCCGTGCAGGAATGTCTCAGCTCGAGCAGTGGTTGGTGACGATTGACGGACAGTTTCCGGCAGTGTCCGGTTCGGTTGCCACTTTTCCTGATGCGTCGGCTATTGTCTGGCGGCCCCAGTCGTGAGAACACACGATTTCGAGAGGGTCCGGCGAGAACGGAAGGTGAGGTGTAGGTCATGTTTTCCGGAGGGCTTTTCGGGCACTTCCGGGCATCCTGCGGCGTTGTTAGTGCCACAGGAATGGATCTGCATCTCTGACGGTTCTCCAGGATCGCCCCACCCCCTGCCAGGGGACGGCGGCCCGGGCACCGGGGATACACGCAAGAGGACGAGGGGAAGAGGAAATGGCAACCGACTACGACGCACCCAGGCGATCGGAAACCGACGAGGTTTCGGAGGATTCGCTCGAAGAACTGAAGGCACGACGCAACGAGGCGCAGTCGGCAGTCGTCGACGTGGACGAGTCCGACACCGCGGAGTCGTTCGAACTCCCCGGCGCCGACCTGTCCGGCGAAGAACTGTCCGTGCGGGTGGTGCCCAAGCAGGCGGACGAGTTCACCTGCTCGAGCTGCTTCCTGGTTCACCACCGCAGCCGTCTCGCAAGCGAGGAGAACGGCGTCATGATCTGCATGGACTGCGCCGCCTGACGCGAGTCCTGAAGCAGACGGACTAGTCCTTCGGGGCTGTCCCGCGGCCGATGGCGGCCAGCAGTTCGGCTGGCCGCCTCGTGCTCACCAACCAGTAGGGCGTGGGGTCCTCGGGATCGTCGAGGACGATCAGCGCAGTCTGCTTGATCCAGGAACGATTCTGGACGTAGGCGGCCGGATCGAGCTGGCGCCCCATGGCCGCGCTCTTCGCCGACGGCGGAATGGTCGCGGTGCGGGAGATGGCGGAGAGCGGTAGATGCGCCCGACCCACCCGCACTTCACCGTCGGGGCCGTCGAACACCTCGATCCGGAGCCGCGACACCCACAGCAGGGCCCATACCGGGAACGGGAACAGCAGGACGTAGGGCAGCCAGGCGCGGACGCCCGGCGAACCCATATGGATCTCCGCGGCGAGCAGGCCTGCGATGAACAATCCAGCGGGCCACCACCACAACGGCACCCACAGACGCTCCGAATAGATCGGTGCTCGGGCATTGTCGGGCGTGGTCGCTGCGGGCTGAGACGATTCGGACACGTATTCCAGAGTAGTCTCGGTGCACGTGAGCGATCTTCCTGCCATTGCGCTGAAGCGACTGGACCCCGGTATCCCCATTCCCCAGCGCGCGCACGCCGGCGATGCCGGCGTCGATCTGTGCACCACCACCGATGTCACGATCGAACCCGGACGCCGCGTCCTGGTCGGCACCGGCATCGCGGTCGCGTTGCCGATCGGCACGGTCGGTCTCATCCATCCGCGGTCCGGTCTGGCCGCGAAGGCCGGGCTCTCGGTCGTGAACACCCCGGGCACGATCGATGCCGGCTACCGCGGAGAGATCAAGGTCTGCCTGATCAATCACGACCTCGAGACGCCGATCGAACTGCGCCGCGGTGACCGTGTCGCGCAGCTGGTGGTGCAGAGGGTCGAACTGGTCGACTTCGTCGAGGTCGACTCCTTGGGCGAAACTGTCCGCGGCGCAGGCGGTTACGGGTCCAGTGGCGGTCATGCGAGCCTCGTCGAGCACAATGCCGATCAGGATATCGACGGTACGGAAGGCCGCCCGCACGAGCTGACGCGGCTGCCGAGGGAAGGGGCCTGATCATGTTCGGACGTCGCAAGAAGAACGAAGCCGACCGGTCGGAGGCCACAGAGCCTGCGGATCTCGTCGACATCGAGGCTCAGGACGAGGATGCCGAGTTGGACGCGCCCGTCGGCACGCTCGACGGCGGCCCCTACGACGCGACCGATTTCGCGGAAGACGAGGAGCCGGCCGCGACGCGGCTCGATCTCGGCTCGGTCCTGCTGCCGATGCCCGAAGGAGCCCAGCTCCAGGTCGAGATGTCGCCCGAAGGTGCGCCGCAGGCGGTGCACCTGGTCACCGAGCACGGTCGCATCACCGTCTCCGCGTACGCGGCACCCAAGTCGCCGGGACAGTGGCGTGAGGTCGCGTCCGAGCTGGCCGAATCGCTGCGTGCCGACAACGCGGAGGTCAGCATCGAGAGCGGCCCGTGGGGCCGCGAGGTGGCCGCGACCACCCCGAATGCCGACCTGCGTTTCATCGGTGTCGACGGGCACCGCTGGATGCTGCGGTGCGTGGTGGCCGGTCCCACCGGTGCGGTGGCAGCCGGCGGCCCGCTCGTCGCGATCGCCCGCGCCGTCCTGCTCGATACGGTCGTCAACCGTGGCGACGAGCCACACCCGGTGCGGACCCCGCTACCGGTGGTTCTGCCGCAGGTGCTCGTCGAACAGCTGATGGCGGCGCACCAGCAGCAGCTGGCGGCCCAACAGCAGGCGCAGCTCGCGGCCATGGACCAGGCACACCAGCAGTCCCCGCAGCAGCCCCAGCCGGCGGCGCAGCAGCCTGCGCCGCCGTCCCCGAACGGGTCCGAGCCGCCACGTCGTGGCGAGTCCGGCTCGGCGATGCAGCAGCTCGGTCTCTAGCGCTCCGCGCTCAGCCGATCCGGGTGAGCGCGGCGACGCACGCCTGGCCGAGGACCCCCGGATCCTCGCCGATGTCCTGCAACGCGAGCTCGGTGAGGTCGGCGTTCGGGAGCGTCGCCGCCCACTCCTTCGCCACCGTCAACGGGTGGACGGCGTCATCGACTGCTGCGGCGATGCCCACAGGAAGCCTGATGCCGGCGAGCGTCGCCGGGTCCGGCGCGTGATACGCGGCGGCCTCCTCCAACGCGGACGGCAGATCGGGCCACTGGCGGCGCCAGGACCGGGCCAGTTCGTCGGCCAGCCAGGGCGGGCTCGACGCCGTCATTTCTGCGGTCACCGCCGCCAGTCCATGCGCGCGTAGTTGAGACGCGGTGAACGTGGCACTCGCGGCGGCCGGCGCGTCGTGGGGTGATCCGGTCCATGCCGGCAGCGCGGCCATCACCCCGCCGACGCTCTCGGGGTTCTCCGACGCCCACGCCAGGGCCACGGCGGCCCCGATCGAGACACCACCGACCAGGATCCGACCGTGTTCTCGCGCGGCTCGGTCCATCGCGTCGCGGTAGCTGTCGACAACCGCCCGTGGATCCGGTTCGACCGCCGTCGTCGTGACTCCGACCTGCATCAATGCGGGCCGGAAGGCACGGGCCGCGAAATCCGCATCCGACCCGGTCCCCGGGAGTACGACGGCCACTTCGGGCCATGTTCGTTGCTGCATGAATCGATCTTGCACTGCCCGGTTCGCGAGCGTTCAGGACGGCGGTGGGTTTCGGATCACTTTGGGGTTACAGTGGCCCTCGTACAGCCCTATCGCGCGGCGCGAAGATGCGCCGCCATTTGTCCAGGAGCACGCTATGGCCCCCGCCGCGGCAGGTTACTTTCGCCGGCTCACCCGCAGACTCACCGAGGACCTCGAGCAGTTGGATGCCGAGGAGATGGTGGAGACCGCGCAGGCATCGGGCGCCAAGCGCGCCTGTGACTGTGCGCGCGGCGAGGAGGTCACGATCTTCGGCCGCCTCCGCAGCGTCGAAGCGTGTCCGAAGTCCGCGAACGCCAGCGTCCAGGCCGAGTTCTTCGACGGCACCGACCCGGTCACGCTCGTCTGGATCGGCCGTCGACGGATTCCCGGCATCGAGCCGGGCAAGACGCTGATGGTGCGTGGCCGTATCGGCGACCGCGACGGTCAGAAGGTGATTTTCAATCCCTACTACGAACTCCGCGGCGATTCCTGATCCACCGCCGTTGCACTGCACCGCGGCTCGCCGTCGGCACCCGTCGACGGTCCGGTGCCGGACGGGCTTCGACGGCTCGCCGTCGGGATATGGCAGTCTCGTCGCGTGACCGAAACGAAGCAGCAGACGATCCTCGAACAGCTCGGTGGACTCAGCGGGCTGATCTACTCGACGCTGCCGGTCGTCGTGTTCGTGCCGGCGAACAGTCTGTGGGGCCTCGCCCCGGCCGTGTGGACCGCGCTCGGCGTGGCCGCGGCGATCCTGGTGTGGCGAATCGCCCGCCGCAGTCCCGTCCAGCCCGCGATCTCGGGTTTCCTCGGCGTCGGTGTCTGCGCGTTCATCGCCTACCGCACCGGTGACGCGAAGGGGTACTTCCTCTTCGGGATCTACACCAGCCTCGTGTATGCCGCTGCGTTCGTCGTGTCGATCCTGGTGCGGTGGCCGCTGGTCGGTGTGGTCTGGGGTTACCTCAACGGGCACCGCAACGCGTGGCGTGCCCACAAGGGCGCGGTGCGTGCGTACGACATCGCCACCGTCGCATGGGCGGCCGTCTTCGGCGCCCGGTATCTGGTCCAGTCCCAGCTCTACGACGCTGATCAGACGGGGTGGCTCGCGGTCGCACGGATCGGGATGGGCTGGCCCCTCACCGGCCTGGTGCTGCTCGTGACGATCTGGGCCGTCCGTCGCGCGGACCGACTCGTAGAGCCCGCGCCCGATCCGGCCGAACTCGAAGCCGCCGCCGACGGCCCTGCCGCCGACGCGTCAGATATCGATCGCGGCGCGTAGCTCGTCCTCGACCTCGACCGCCGCGACGAACAGCAACTCGTCGCCGCCCTCGACTGGGTCGTCGGGCTGGGGGACGATCACGCGTCCGCCGCGCAGGATCGTCACCAGGGCGACGTCGCGCGGGAGCTGAATCTTGCGCACCGGCTTGCCGGCGAGCGGGGTGTTGTCGGGCAGGGTGATCTCGACGAGGTTTGCCTGACCCTGGCGGAACGTCATCAGTCGAACCAGGTCACCCACCGTGACAGCCTCCTCGACGAGCGAGGCCAGCATGCGTGGTGTGGAGACTGCGACGTCGACACCCCACGACTCGTCGAACAGCCACTCGTTGCGGGGATCGTTGACGCGGGCGACGACTCGCCCCACCCCGAACTCCGTCTTCGCGAGCAGGCTCAGCACGATGTTGGCCTTGTCGTCGCCGGTGGCGGCGATCACGACATCGTAGGTCTCGAGCTGCGCGGCTTCGAGCAGGCTCAGTTCGCACGCATCAGCGTGGATCCACTCGGCCTGCGGAATCACCTCGGGCTCGACGTGCTCGAGCTTGCGTTCGAGCAGCATGACGTGGTGGTTGCTGCGGACGAGTTCGCGGGCGATGGAGCGGCCTACGGCGCCGGCTCCTGCGATGGCCACTCTCATCGGAGGTTTCCAATCGGGTAGTCGATCGAGAAGGGGGTCATTGACCGGTCTCGGGCTGTCAGTCGTCGGACGGCGGGGGATTACCGGCCAGAGCGACGGCCTCGGCGACGGTGCCCGACACCGCGGCAACGTACACCTGGTCCTGGGACTGGATGACGGTCTTGCGGTCGGGGAGGATGCCCGATCCGAAACGGATGATGAACGAGACCCGGGAGCTGGTCGCTGCTTCGAGTTCGGAGATGTTGCGGCCGACCCAGTCCTCGTGGAAGGGCAGTTCGGTCACGACCACCGTGCCGGACGGATCCCGCCACTTCGAGATCTGATCGTCCTGCGCGAGAGCGAGCATGAAGCGGTCGGTGGTCCACGGCACGGTTGCGATGGTCGGGATGCCCAGACGCTCGTACACCGCGGCGCGCTTGGCGTCGTAGATCCGGGCGACGACCCGCTCGACGCCGAACGTCTCGCGGGCCACCCGCGCGGAGATGATGTTCGAATTGTCGCCGGAGGACACCGCCGCGAATGCCTCGGCACGCTCGATGCCGGCACGGACCAGCACGTCGCGGTCGAATCCCATCCCGACGACGGTGTGCCCGGTGAAGTCCGATCCGAGTCGGAGGAACGAACTCGCGTCGCGGTCGATCACAGCCACCTCATGGCCGATCCGGCTCAGTGCGGTAGCGAGGGAGGAGCCGACTCGGCCACATCCCATGACTACTACGTACACCCGTCCACTCCGTTCATCGGATTCGCGCCCGTGCGGGGTGCCGCCGGCGTCGAATCGAACCGTACAGCGCGCGGGGGGAAGAGCAAGTTTCCACTGCCGGAAACGCCGACTTGGGCTCCTGGCTGCTGTGCATTCCCTCGGACGGCTTACGCTTTGGCAGTGTCGAAGGTTTCCACCGCTGCGAAGCGGCTGATTCTGGGCCGGCCGTTCCGGAGCGACAAGCTCGGGCACACGCTTCTGCCCAAGCGAATCGCGCTACCTGTTTTCGCCTCGGACGCGATGTCGTCGGTCGCCTATGCGCCGGAAGAGATCTTCCTGGTGCTGTCCGTCGCGGGCATCTCCGCCTACGCGTATGCGCCGTGGATCGGGCTGGCCGTCGCCGTCGTCATGGCCGTGGTCGTGGCCAGCTACCGGCAGAACGTGCACGCCTATCCGTCCGGTGGCGGTGACTACGAGGTCGCGACCACCAATCTGGGGCCCAATGCCGGTCTGACGGTGGGCAGCGCGCTGATGGTGGACTACGTGCTCACCGTGGCGGTGTCGATCTCGTCCGCGGCGTCGAACATCGGTTCGGCGGTGCCGTTCGTGGCGGAGCACAAGGTGCTGTTCGCGATCGCCGCGATCGTGCTGCTGACGGCGATGAACCTGCGGGGTCTGCGGGAGTCCGGCACCGCGTTCGCGATTCCGACGTACGCGTTCATCGTCGGCATGCTGATCATGCTCGGGTGGGGTTTCGCCCGGGTCTACATCTTCGGCGACGACGTGCACGCGGAATCCTCCGGGTTCACTCTCGATGCCGAGGATTCGCACCTGTACGGCATCGCCTTCGCGTTCCTCATCGCCCGGGCCTTCTCGTCCGGATGTGCGGCCCTGACCGGCGTCGAGGCGATCAGCAACGGTGTGCCGGCATTCCGGAAGCCGAAGTCCCGTAACGCGGCCACCACGCTGCTGCTGCTCGGTACTTTCGCGATCGTCCTGCTGATGGGCATCATCATCCTGGCCCAGAAGATCGGGATCGTGTACGCGCACAATCCGGAGACCCAGTTGATCGGCGCTCCGGAGGGCTACCACCAGAAGACACTCATCGCGCAGCTCGCGGAGGCGGTCTTCTCCGGGTTCCCGGCCGGCTTCTTCTTCATGGCGATCGTCACTGCGCTCATCCTCGTGCTCGCCGCGAACACCGCGTTCAACGGTTTCCCGGTGCTGGGGTCGGTGCTGGCGCAGGACCGCTACCTGCCGCGCCAGCTGCACACGCGCGGCGACCGGCTCGCGTTCAGCAACGGCATCCTGTTCCTGTCGGGCGCCGCGATCGCGTTCGTCGTGGTGTTCGGCGCCGAGGTCACCAAGCTGATCCAGCTGTACATCGTGGGTGTGTTCGTCTCGTTCGTGCTGAGCCAGACCGGAATGATCCGGCACTGGACGAGGCATCTGAAGGCCGAGAACGATCCGGCCCAGCGCCGGCGGATGAAGCGCTCCCGCGTGGTCAACTCGATCGGTCTCGCGATGACGGGTGCCGTGCTGGTGATCGTGCTGCTCACGAAGTTCGCGGCCGGTGCGTGGATCGCGATCGTCGCGATGATCGTGATCTTCGTGGTGATGAAGTCGATCAGGCGCCACTACGACAGCGTCGCGGCCGAACTCGAGGAGCAGGAGTGGGACGGCGTACTGCCGAGCCGCACCCACTCGATCGTGCTGGTGTCCAAGATGCACATGCCGACGATGCGCGCGCTCGCGTACGCCCGCGCGACCCGGCCGGACACGCTCGAGGCCGTCACGGTGAACGTCGACGAGCCCGACACGCGAACGCTCGTCCGTGAATGGGAGAAGAGCGACATCACGGTGCCGCTCAAGGTGATCGAGTCGCCGTATCGCGAGATCACCAAACCGGTGCTCGATTACGTGCGCCGGGTCCGCAGGGATTCGCCGCGCGACGTCGTCACGGTGTTCATCCCGGAGTATGTGGTGGGGCACTGGTGGGAGCAGATCCTGCACAACCAGAGCGCCCTGCGGCTCAAGAGCCGACTGCTGTTCCAGCCGGGTGTGATGGTCACGAGCGTGCCGTGGCAGTTGAGCTCGTCGGAGAAGGTCAAACGCGAACGCGTCGACAACGCACCTGGTGCAAGTCGCCGCGGGTTCGAATCAGAAGGCAAGTGACGGGCGGTACGTGGTGAGTGAGAACTGGACGGGTCTTCGGCTCGAGGTGGAGTTGGGGAATCCCGGCCACGGTGGCTTCTGCGTGGCCCGCCACGACGGGCGGGTGCTGTTCGTGCGCCACGGATTGCCCGGTGAGCGGGTCATCGCGCACGTCACCGAGGATCGTGGCGGTTCTTTCTGCCGCGCCGACGCCGTCGAGATCATCGAGGCCTCACCCGACCGGGTCGCGCCGCTGTGCCCGATCTCGGGTCCGGGTGGAGCGGGGTGCTGCGACTTCTCGCACGCCACGCTCGATGCGCAGCGGGCGATGAAGGGGGCGGTCGTCGCCGAGCAGTTGCGCCGGATCGCCGGTCTCGACCTGGAGGTCGTCGTCGAGGAACTGCCGGGCACCGGGCACGGCGCAGGCTGGCGCTCACGCGTGCGCCTCGCGGTCGACACCGTCGGGCGCCCGGGCTTCCACCGGTTCCGCAGCAACGACATCGAGACCTTCCTGGCGTGTCCACAGATCGATGCGTCGGCGTATTCCGGACTGTCCGAGCGGTCGTGGCAGCCCGGAGCGGAGGTTCAGGTGGTGCTCGACGCGGACGGTGAACGCCACGTGGTCGAGATCGCGCCGGCCAAGATCTCCCGGACCGGTCGTCGCAGCCCCGGACGGCGCGGCGCGACGGCGCGCCGGGCGGCGTCGGCGGGCAGTCGCGCCGAGCGGGTCGTCATCGGGTCCGGTCGACCGGTCGAGCGGGTCGGCGACCGGGAGTGGACGCTGTCCGCCACCGGGTTCTGGCAGGCGCATCGGGGTGCGGCACAGACCTATTCGGCTGTCGTGGGGGAGTGGGCGCAGGCGTCGCCCGGCGCCGCCGTGTGGGACCTCTACGGCGGTGTGGGCGTGTTCGCCGCGACACTCGCCGAGCAGGTCGGTGTGACCGGCCGGGTCGAGTCGGTCGAGTTCTCCCGGACCGCGGTGGCCGACGGAGCGGCGGCGCTGGCGGATCTGCCGCAGGTGCAGCTGCACGCGGCGCGCGTCGAACGCGCTCTGCAGGATCTCCCGGCGCCCGAGGTCGTGGTGCTCGATCCGCCCCGCGCCGGCGCCGGGCGGGACGTCGTCGCGGCCCTCGCGGCGGCGGGGCCGGACCGGATCGTCCACGTCGGCTGCGATCCGGCGTCGTTCGCGCGTGATGTCGCCCTCTACCGCGAGCACGGCTTCACCCTGGCGCAGGTCCGCGCGTTCGACGCCTTCCCCCTCACGCACCACATGGAGAGCCTCGCGCTCCTCACGCGCTGAGGCGTTCAACACACCCCTCCGGCTCAAGCTTCGGAAACGCCCAGGTCAGGGCGGTCGAAATGCGGTATGTCGCTTTTGCGAAGTAATTGCTTGACGCACGCAACTATGCCTATAGTTGCGTTCTGCAAGTAATTCACCAATCCATTCAGGGGATTCGGGGTATCCGATGGCCGTTCAGGCTGATACGGCGCAGGCCCTGGTCGACGCGATCTTCCTCTTCGGACGATCGCTCAAGACCGCCATCACCAGCGCTGTCGACGATCCGCTCGCACCCGCGCTCGCCGCGGTGCTGTTCGTGCTGTCGGCGCGGGGGCCGTGCCGACAGAACGAACTCGCGTCGGTGCTGTGCGTGAGCCAGTCGGCCCTCAGTCGACAGATGACGGAATTGGTCGACGCCGGCCTCGTCGACAGGCAACCGGACTCGGACGACAAACGGGCATTCCTGGTCCAAGTCTCGGAAAAGGGTGACGAGGTCCTGCGGACCACGAAGGAACTCAGATCCGCGCGATTGCACGGACTGCTCGGTGGGTGGAGCCAGGAAGAAGCGGTGGCGGCGTTGTCGACCATCGAACGTCTCACCGACACGCTCGCCGCCCGAAACGAATCCGCACCGCTAGCTGCAAATCACAGTGGGAGAGCACTTCAATGACGACACCAGTGGGGGAGAGTCGGGCAGGCTCCGGCAACGAGGCGATGACCCACCGCCAGATTCTCGAGGTCCTCGCGGGCCTCATCGCAGCGCTGTTCACCGCGCTGCTGAGCACGACGATCGTCTCGACCGCGCTGCCGACGATCATCGGTGACCTCAAGGGCACACAGACCCAGTTTGCGTGGGTCATCACGACCGCGCTGCTCGCGAACGCGGCGTCGACCCCGATCTGGGGCAAGCTCGCCGACCTGTTCAACAAGAAGATCCTCGTCCAGTCCTCGATCGTGATCTTCGTGATCGGCTCGGTCATCGCGGGCTTCGCGCACAACGTGCCCGTCCTGCTGGCGGCCCGCGTCGTGCAGGGCATCGGTATGGGCGGCCTGACGGCGCTGGTGGTCGCGATCATCGGCAGCATCATCCCGCCGCGTGACCGCGGGCGTTACTCGGGCTACATGGGTGCCGCGATGGCGGTGTCGATGTCCGGCGGTCCGATCCTCGGTGGCGTCATCGTCGACAGCCCGCTCGGCTGGCGCTGGTGCTTCTTCGTGTGCGTCCCGATCGCGGTCATCGCACTGTTCCTGCTGCAGCGCACACTGCACATCGAGACCGAGCGCAAGGAAGACGTCTCCATCGACTGGTGGGGCGCGATGCTGCTCACCGCGGGCGTCAGCGTTCTGCTGATCTGGGTGTCGTTCGCCGGCAAGGCCGACTACTACGACTGGTTCTCCAAGGAGTCCGCGATCTACGTCGGCGTGGGCATCCTGCTGCTCGTCGCGACCGTGATCGTCGAATCCAAGGTGAAGTCGCCGATCATCCCGCTGAAGATCATCACCGAGAAGACGACGGGTCTGGCGATCATCGCGTCCATCGCAGTCGGCGTCGGCATGTTCGGTGCCACCACCTTCCTCGGTCAGTACTTCCAGACCGCTCGCGGCCACAGCCCGACGATCGCCGGTGTCCTGACGATTCCGATGGTGATGGGCATGCTCGTCTCGTCGGTGGTCTCGGGTCAGCTCATCTCCCGGTTCGGAAAGTGGAAGCCGTTCATCGTCGGTGGTGCCGGGTTGCTCGTGGTCGGCTTCGGTCTGCTCTCGACGATCGATCACGCGACGAGCCTGTGGCTGATCGGTGTCTACATCGCCATCGTCGGTGTCGGTGTCGGCAGCCTGATGCAGAACCTGGTGCTCGCGGTGCAGAACACCGTCAGTGTCCACAACATCGGCGCAGCTAGTAGCTCGGTCGCGTTCTTCCGGACGTTCGGTGGCGCGATCGGCGTGTCGGTGCTGGGTTCGATCCTCGCGACCCGTGTCTCGACCCTGTCCGCCGAGGGATTCGCGGAGCTGGGTATCGACACCAGCTCGGCGGGCGGCGGCGGCAACCTCGACATCAACGCCCTGCCCGCACCGATCGCAGCCATCATCCGCGCCGCGTACGGTGATGCGACGGGACGGTTGTTCCTGGTGGCGGCCGTGGTCGCACTCATCACCCTGGCCTGCGTCATCGTGATCCCGAACACCCCGCTGCGCAAGACCATCGACATCCAGGAGCCGGCCGATGCCGACAAGTCGGACGAGTCGGGCGTCTCGGATACCGCGGACGTTGCTCGCGACGCGGCTCAGAACGTCAAGGCGTAACTGCCCGAGCACAACGCCGGAGGCCCGCAACCGACACGGTTGCGGGCCTCCGGCGTATCGGGGGTGCTGCTCTACGTCTTGCGGTTGTACAGACGCATCGTCAGCGGGCCGAACACGACGATGAGGCCGGCACACCAGATCAGCACGACGGAGAGCTGACCGAATTCGAACGAGCCCTCGCACAGCGCGCGCAGCGTCGTCACGAGGTGGCTGATCGGATTCACGTCGACGAACGCCTGCAGCCAGCCGGGCATCGTCGACGGGTCGACGAAGATGTTGCTGGCGAACGTCAGCGGGAACAGGATGAACATCGATACGCCCATGACGGCCTGCTCGGTCCGCATCAGCATCGCGAACATCGTCCACACCCACGACAGGCTGAACGAGAACAGCAACAGCAGCAGCACCGACGCGACGACGCCCACGACCCCGCCGGCGGGGCGGAAGCCGAGGATCAGACCCAGGATCAGCACGATCACCGAGGCGATCGTGTAGCGCACGATGTCGCCGAACAGGGCGCCGACGAGCGGCGAGGGACGCCAGATCGGCAGCGAACGGAAGCGGTCGAACACGCCCTTCTCGATGTCCTTGTTCAGGGTCAGCCCCGTGTACATCGTGATCATCACGACCGTCTGCACGAGGATGCCGGGGATCAGGAACTGCACGTAGGCGTCGGTCGAGCCCGCGAGCGCGCCGCCGAACAGGAACGTGAACATCAGCGTGAACATGACCGGGAACATGGTCACATCGAAGAGTTGCTCCGGGACGTGCTTGATCTTGAGCAGCGCCCGCCACCCGAAGGACAGCGACGTCGACAGTGCGTTGGGCCGCGCCGGGCGGGGACCCGGCATCTGCAGGACGTTGCCGACCGCCTGCGCCGAGGTGGTGATGGTGTCGGTCATGACGCGCTCTCCTCGATGATGGCAGTGTCGGCAGTGTCGGCAGTGTCGGCGGCGTCCTCGGCGCCGTGGCCGGTCAGGGCCAGGAACACCTCGTCGAGGCTGGGTTGGCCGAGGGCGAAGGTGGTGACTGCGAGGTTCGCGTCGTCGAGCGCCGCGAGGGCGCGGGCCACCCGCTGCGGATCGTCGAGCCGCGCGGTCAGGGCCGCCGGATCCGATTCGAGGCTCACCGGGACCCCCAGGACCGGTTCGAGGATCGCGGCGGCCTCGGGCCGGCGGGCCGGTTGCGCGACCCGTACGTGCAGGGCCCCGGATCCCACCGACGCCTTGAGTTCGCCGGTGGTGCCCTCCGCGATCACCCTGCCGTGGTCGATGACGGCGATGCGGTCGGCCAGTTGGTCGGCCTCGTCGAGGTACTGCGTGGTGAGCAGGACGGTGGTGCCACCCGCGACCAATGCGCGGACGATCTCCCACACCTGGTTCCGGCTGCGGGGATCGAGGCCGGTGGTCGGTTCGTCCAGGAAGATCAGTTCGGGTGTCACGATGATGCTGGCGGCGATGTCGATGCGCCGACGCATGCCGCCGGAATAGGTCTTGACCTGACGGTTTCCGGCCTCCTCGAGGCCGAAGGCGTCGAGCAACTGGTCGCACCGGGACCGTGCGGCGGCCCGCGAGTACCCGTACAGGCGGCCGAGCAGGATGAGATTCTCGACGCCGGTCAGGTCCTCGTCGAGCGACGCGAACTGACCGGTGAGTGACACCTTGCTCCGGACGGTTTCCGCTTCCGTGGCGACGTCGTGCCCCAGGACACGCGCCGCGCCCCCGTCGAGGGGTAGGAGCGTGGCCAGCATCCGGATCGTGGTGGTCTTGCCGGCGCCGTTCGGCCCGAGTACGCCGTACACGCCGCCGGCCGGCACCGCGAGATCGACGCCGGCGACGGCGACATTGGAGCCGAAGCGTTTGATCAAGCCGGTCGTTTCGATTGCCAGGTCGGTGTCAGGTTTCATCTGGTCCCCGTGGTCGGTGTGGATGTGGACACAACTCGATCGTTGTCCCAGACTGTCGGATGCAGGGGCGCGATGCAATCGTTTTTCGTCCCCTGCAGACCCTTCGCGGGTGCGGTATACGGGAGAGATGACTACCGCAGCAACCCTGTCCGTCGTCGTGCCCGCCTACAACGAAGAGAACTACATCGGTGCCTGTCTGGAGGCACTGCTGGTGCAGCAAGCCGATCTTCACGAGATCGTTGTCGTCGACAACAATTCGACGGATCGCACCGTGGAGATCGTCGAGAGTTTCGCGGCGGAACATCCTGTCGTTCGGGTGATCCGGGAGGCGACCCCGGGGACGGTGTACGCGCGCAACGCCGGATTCGAGGCGGCGACCGGGGACGTCGTCGGGCGGATCGACGCCGATACCCGGGTCGAACCGCATTGGGCGCGTACGGTTCTCGAATTCTTCGATCGAGAGGACGCGGCCGCGGTGGGAGCGGTCAGTGGAATCGACGACTCCTACGACTCGCCCTATCGGGCGCTGAAGCGCTGGTATGTCGATCGGCTGGTACGGCGCGGTCGGTTCGGCGGTGAGCAGCGCATCGCAAACCTGTACGGCGCCAACATGGCGCTGCGGAAATCCACGTGGGAGAAGGTCCGCGACGCCTCGAGTTCCGAACTCGACGTGCACGAGGACGTCGATCTGGCGCTGTGCATCGTGCAGGCGGGCGTCGAGATCGCGCAGCTGTCGGACATGCGGGTCGCGATCTCGCCGCGGCGGGCCCTGACGCCGCCGCACGAGTTCGTGCGATACGTGACCGCGGGTGCGAACACCTATAGCCGGCACGACCTGATGAGCGCGCGGATCCGGATTCTGTTGGGGGTCCAGTGGATCGCCCATGCGGGGGCGTACCTCGCTTATCGCCCCTACGACCCGGATCGGGGACGATTCACGTTGCGGCGGTTGATGTTCGGTGGTGGCGCTCGCACCATGCCGGTCGCCTGACCGCCGCCACCGCCTAGTTGTACCCGGTCAGGACGTTGGTAGCGGGCGTGTCGGCTTGATGTGAAGAGAACCTCCGAGTGGGGTGTGGCTTGTCTAAGGCCCACATCCGCTCGGAGGTTCTCGTGTCCCACCGTAATGCCCGAACCACATATCTCGGCAGATTGCTC